>JAFWZZ010000030.1 GCA_017522185.1 Bacillota bacterium
GACACAGATAAGCCGTCCGATACAGACAAACCGTCTGACACAGATAAGCCATCTGACACAGATAAGCCGTCCGATACAGACAAACCGTCTGACACAGACAAACCGTCTGACACAGACAAACCAGCTGACACAGACAAACCGTCTGACACAGACAAACCGTCTGACACAGACAAACCAGCTGACACAGACAAACCGTCTGACACAGACAAACCGTCTGACACAGACAAACCAGCTGACACAGATAAACCAGCTGACACAGACAAGCCGGCTGTAAAGCCAGTCATCAAGGTGGAAGGCACAGAAACAGAAAAATGTGAAAACATCCTTGAAGAAACCGTAAACAAGATTATCGAAACGGTAATCAAGAATCCGGAAAACGGTGTTCAGATTGACAAGGCTGTTGCAGATGCAATCAGGGAAACTATGACATCCGGTAAGAATGTATCTGTTGTCATCGAAGCAAAGACAGAGATTGTCAAGAAGACAGATGCCGAAAAGGTATTTGGCAAGAAAAACATTGAACTGGTAGAAACTGCTGCAAAAGATGCAGCGATTGCTCAGTATCTGGATCTCAACGTTTTCATGACAGTACAGGCAGATGGCAAGGAAGTTGCCAAAGGCAATGTTTCCAAGCTGGAAAAACCAATCAAGTTTACGATTTCTGTTCCAAGCGGCCTGGAAAAACCTGCTGACGGAATGGTAAGAACCTTCTTTATCATCAGAGTACACGGCGAAGAAGTCACACGTATTCCAGTAACAGACAACGGTAACAATACCGTATCCTGGGAAACAGACCAGTTCTCCACCTATGCATTAGCATACGAAGACGTTCCGGCTGCTGATGTACCGGCGGACGATGATAAGCCTGTGGTTGATGATAAGCCTGTGGTTGACGATGAACCTGCTGTTGACGACGAATCCATGACTGATGACGAAATTGTTGACAATGATATTATCGTCGAAGATGCGACAGACGATGAAGATTCCGAAACACCAGGAACAGGCGATGACAATCATCTGCTTGCTTATGCATTCCTGTTATGCGCAGCACTGATGACATTTGTAATCGGCAGAAAAAGAGAAGAATAAACCAACATGGCTTTTGGCCCTGTAAACAAGATTTACAAAGACCTGCGGCAAATTTTTGCCGCAGGCTTTGGACGTATATTAAGAAGGCATAGAAAGTAATGTTGGATAAGGAGATTGAATTATGAAGAAAAAACTGATTTCTACAGTTCTTGCAACGATGCTGCTGTTAAGTACAACCGCATCGGCTATGGCTGCAAGTTTTCAGGTAAGCACTGACAAAAATGTTGTCAATGCCGGAGAAAACGTGACAGTCACAGTAAATCTGGACAAAGAACTTACTGGAAATTTTAGAAACGTACAGGGTCAGCTGGGCTATGATACCAGCAGACTGACCTACGTATCTCATAAGATGGGCAGCCTATACCAGCATTACATGGCAAAAAATATGCCGTCAAAAAAGTATTTTACTTTTTCCAATACGGATATGAGCACGGCAGGATTTTCCTCGATGCCAAAAGGAAATGTCGTAACGGTTGTGTTTCAGACCAGTCAGAATATGAGTGAATCTCATATAACGGCTGCGTTTTCACTGAAATTAAGTGTACAGGACACGGCTGGGCATTCTGAAAAGTCGACATCATCGGCATCTGTGGTAGTCTGCAAAAGCCATACATGGGATGGCGGAACCGTAACCACTGCACCAGGATGCAGCAGCAAAGGGGTCAAGTCTTACACCTGCACCTATCAGGGCTGTGGCGCTGTAAAAACAGAGCGCATTGACGAGACGGGGCATTCTTATGGAAACGGATACGTTTGCGGTACGTGTGGTCATGTGAACGAGGCCCTGAAGCCGGACCCAACACCGACCCCAGACCCAACACCGACCCCAGACCCAACGCCGACACCGGACCCAACACCGACCCCGGACCCAACACCGAGCCCGGAACCAACACCGACACCGGAGCCAACGCCAACACCAGACCCAGCACCGACACCGGAGCCAACGCCGACACCGGATCCAACGCCAACACCAGACCCGACGCCGACACCGGATCCAGCACCAACACCGGATCCAACGCCGACACCAGATCCAACACCAACACCTTGTGCGCATAACTGGAAAGCTGCAACCTGCAAAGCAGCAAAAAGCTGCATCCTTTGTGGCGCGACAGAAGGTAAGGCATTAGGCCACAAAGCTGGAACTGTGAAAGTCACAAAGAAGGCAACGATGACGAAAGCCGGTACAAAAGTACAGAAGTGTACGAGATGCAATGCGGTTGTAAAGACCATCAAAATCAAGCCGGCTAAGGTAGCCCTGTCCAAGAGCAGTTTTGTATATAATGGCAAGGTAATCGGCAGCAAGAAACTGCCAAAGGTCGTTGTAAGAGATGGCAGCGGCAAGAAAATTGCGGCGAAGTATTATACTGTAACAAAACCGAAGAACGTGAAGAAGATGAAGGCAATCGGCAGATATGCTTACAAAATTACCTTCAAGAAAAACTGCAAGCAATACACCGGCTCCAAGACCGTTTACCTGCAGATTACACCGGCAAAGACTTCTATGAAATCAGTAAAAGGCGCGAAGAAGGCCGTAACTGTAAAATGGAAGAAGGCTGCGAAAATGCAGACCACCGGCTATCAGATTATGGTGGCAACCAACAGCAAGTTTACCAAGAACAAGAAGACTGTATCCATCAAGGGCTACAAGAACATATCCAAGAAGGTAACCAAGCTGAAGGTGAAGACCAAGTATTATGTAAAGGTTAGAACTTATAAGACCGTAAAAGGTGTAAAGATTTACTCCAACTGGTCTAAGGTAAAGACCGTAAAAACAAAATAGCAGCTTATATGAATCCTGGTGGTGCCATTGCACCACCAGGAATATCAACACATTGTTTTCCCTTGTGGACTGGTACAGCCTGCAACGGAAAGCAATATGGAAAGAAAAGGATGGAGACATGAAAAGAATGATCACATTGTTGTTCCTGATGACGATGCTTTGTACCATGCCCGCAGCGGCAATGACTTCGACATTGGAACTTCATGCAGACAAAGACAGACTGGGAGAAAAAGAACAGATTGCCGTAACGGTTTACCTGTATGAGACCGTAACCGGTGAATTCCGCAATCTCCAGGGGCAGTTAACCTATGACACAGAAATCTTTTCCTATGTGTCCCACCAAATGGGTGAGGCATACAGTCAGTATGCGGCGGCAGACATGGCAGAAAAGGGATTCTTCACATTCTCCAATACCGATTTTACCGACAAGGGATTTTCTGAAATCCAGGAAGGCACCCTGGTTACGGTTGTCTTTGAGACAAAAGAGAAACTGAAACGGAAAGAAAGAGATACCAAATTCGTGTTAAATATGGACCTGCAGGATACCAGAGGCGTGAGCGAGACGTTCGCAAAAGAAGTGTCCATAAAAGTGTCAGGAAAAAACAATGCCGGACAGTCTGAAGCCGATCAGACTGACATGGATCATGCTGCAGGTGAAGCAGTAGAGAATCCTGCAAAAGAAGACGCGGCGGGCCAGAGCTCTGAACCGCGCAACCTGGAAACAGGGATTGTAATAATGGGCGCAGGCTTCGCATTGGTCTGGCTTCTGTATAGAATTTGGAGCCGTAAGAAGGAGAAACGTACATGAGCATAAAGGGTTTTATCCGAAATGCAAAATTTCAAAAATACATCAGCTGGATTCTCATTGCAGCAATGGTGTGCGGACTGTGGGTTTCCGGGAACAGTCTTCATGTTTCCGGCCCGAAAGCCCCATTACCGGATGACGAGATGCAGATTCTGGCGGATTTGAACTTAGGTGAAGATGCGCTGAAAGCGGAACAGATGGACGAGCTGGATGAGAATGCGGACCGGGGCGGCCAGTCTGATCAGGAACAGCAGGAAGAACAGGAAAAAACGGATCAGCCCGAGCAGCAGGAAGAACAGGAGCAGCCGGACCAACCTGATGAACCAGAGCAGCCGGAAGAACCGAAGCAGCCGGACCAACCTGATGAACCAGAGCAGCCGGAGCAGCCGGACCAACCTGATGAACCAGAGCAGCCGGACGAGCCAGATGAACCTGACCAGCCGGATGAACCGGAACAAAAACCGGATGACTCCGAGCAGCAGCCGGAAAACACAACCCCGGATGGCGACACATCCGATGAAAACACGGAAGAGCCGGGAACCGGTGATGGAAACCAGGGTCAGGAAGACGGCATTCAGGGTGAACAGGGCGGCGAAACAGCCGAACTGAGCCTGGGCATGGTCATGACCTGGCAGAAATACGGCAAGCACCCGAGAACCATCGTATGCAGTCCTTCCAACACGGTAAGGGGCAGCATCAATACGGCGCAGCTGGTAAAAAACGAACTGGAATACGATTTTGCTTTGGCTGGCGAAGAAGCCTCCCATGCATCCATTACCAAGGTATGGATGAAAGCAGGGGACGAGGCAGCACGGGAAATTGACCAGCGGGGCCATGTGGAGATCCTGCTGGACAATGAAGCCGTTGGCCGGATCTATACCTTCCAGATTGAAACCCTGTGGAAGGGCAAAGACGGAAACGGCAGGACATCAGAGCAGCAGCTGACCTTTACCTATGAAATCCATTTTGCCTATGCTTTGGATTTGGAATTAGAACTGAACTGGCAGAAAGCAGACAAAGAGTCTGCAAGCCTGCGATGCATGGCAAACAAAGCAGTGGCAAAGACCATCGAAAGTTATGAGCTGGCAAAAGGCGCATTTACATATACGCCAAAACTGAGCGGCAGCCTGGCGAAGGATGCGAAATTTGTTAGCGGCGAATACAGCACGGCATCGGGAAAGAAAGGCACCCTGGATCCTTCCGGCGGCACTTTGACGCTGGAAGGTGTCGGAAAAGACAACCAGGATACCTACTACCTGACCTTCACGGCAGAGGTAATCGATGAAGACGGCATCCTGCAAACCGTCATTTACCGTATCACCATCCTGTATGTGGAGACGGTAGATGTGCAGCTTGGCTTCACATGGCTGGAGAAAGGCACCGTGCCAAGAGATATGATCTGTCAGGCAGATGGAACCGTATCCACCACCGTGAAGAACAACCAGCTTTCTGCCGGTGCTGTGAAATACGAAATGAAACTGATCGGAAACGACAGCGATGAGGCAAGAATCCTGAGCATCAGCTATACTTCCGAAGGAAGCGATGGGGGCAGCTTAGCGGAAAGCGGCGCACTGCCTTTGATTTTGCCGAAAGCCAAAGCTTCCAACACCTATGAGATCACAGCGGTTGTGCTCCATGGCGGAAAGAAACTGAAATACCAGATTTATCTGCGCTATGTCATGGACACCCAGCTGGAGCTGATTTACACCATCAAAGAAGGCGGCGGTACCTTGGAGAAATCCATCCTCTGCGAAAACGGAAAGACCAAGACGGCAGAAGCCATTTATGATGATCAGCTGACCAAAGGCGTTCTGCCTTACAGCATGGTGCTGAAGGGCGAAGGCAATCTGGAAATCACATCGGTAAAATGCTATCAGTCCGGAAGCGGCAAAGTCATCAGCCTGCAGCCGGAAGGCCAGCTCACCTTATTATTAAATAACGGAAAAACAGGAGAAAACACGTTCACGGTAATGGCGAAAGATGATGCAGGGACAGAATACGTCTTCTACATCAACATGCAGTATAAGCACCGTGGACAGAACAATATCAAGATTACGACCAATATGACCAATGGTCAAACCATCGTCAACGAAACCTCTACCAACTTCAATGTGAAGGCGTGGAGCGAAGACGAGAGCGGCAAGGTTGTCAGCTACATCCCTGCCAACGGCGTAGATACCAAGCTGATTGTAAAACTGGATGGAGAAACTTTGAAATATGTCAGCACTTCCGGTGCGTCATCTGAATTTATCCTTTATCCAAAGAACCCGCCGAAGGGCGACAAAAACGACCACACCATCTACGTTTATGCGGAAGACGCATACGGCAATTACGGCGAACTGACCCTGAACCTGAAGGGACAGCGAAAGCAGGCAGGACAGAAGAAAGGCAAGGCAACCATCCGCATCGACATGACCGTACTGGGGCTGGGTGTGGTGGAAACCATGTCCTACGATGTTCTTGCGGATGAACCGATTTCCTACTCTGTTGCAAAAGCTGTATTAGGCGAAGATACCGGAGATCCGTTCGGCGCCGCTAAGGATGCCATGGGCTGGGGGGGCCGTTATACGGGGACTTTGGATGTAGGTTTCTATTTGCAGAGTCTGACGCCGGGACTATCAGCCAATGGACTGATGGGCAGCAGCTGGAACAAATACGGCAAGACAGAGAAAGAAGTTCTTGCAGCCATTGATGATGAATTTGGAAAAGGAACCGGACTGGCGACACTATGGCGCTGTATCTACAGAAACGGTTTGAATAAGAGCAGCGGAACCAGCGGCTCCTATGGCGAATTTGACTTTACCAGCGGCTCCGGATGGCTGTTCTCCCTGGACGGCACCTATTATCCGGGACTGGCCATGTCAGAATACAGCCTGGAAGACGGCGATGTGCTGACACTGCGCTATACACTGGCACATGGATGGGATGTAGGCGGCGGAACCAAAGGCTACGGAAATACCGTTGGCTATTGTGTGACCGCTCTGGATGGAAAATATTACATCAAACATCAGATGGAGCACAAGACCAATACAGACGGAACCAAGAGATATGTATGCCGCTGCTGCGGCCTGGAAGAAGGCTGTCTCCACGAGAACCTGACCAAGAAAAACCTGGGCGATGGAACCCATATCACGTATTGCGGCGACTGTCAGACCGAAATTGGAGATCCGGAACTGCATAACTGGGATCAGACGGCAGAAGCACATCGATGCAATGGCTGTGATGCAGGAGAAGAACATCGCTGGAAAGAAAAAGAAGGGTCCGACACGGCAACCTGCACTGAGGGCGGCAGACATACCGTCTTCTGTACAGTATGCAATATGACAAAAGAAGAAGACAGTCCGGCCAAGGGTCATAAGCTGAACAACAGATGGAATCACAACAAGACAGAGCATTATCAGAAATGTTCTGTATGTAAGGAAGTCATCGAATCCAGCAAAGGCAGCCATCAGTATGGCGCATATGATGCGGACTTTGAAGACTGGTTCTGTGTGATTTGCGATGCAGGCCATGACTGGGATTACTGTGGCAACGGAGATAATCTGGTCATTGTACCGGAAGAAACTACCTGCCAGCACGCAGTATATCGCTGCACAGACTGCGGCCTGCGTCTGGAAAAAGACGGTGTCTTTGAAGACTATCACAACTATACAGGCGGCGTCTGCATCTGCGGCAAAAGCGATCCGGCAGTTTTGCCGGAGGAAGAAACTGTAGAAATAACGGAACAGGAGTAAGAAAATGAATTCCAAAATCAGTGAAATCTTAAACGAAATAGAAAAAGTTATTGTAGGGAAAAACGAAATCGTCGAGAAAGTGCTGATGGCAGTGCTTTCCGGCGGCCACGTATTGATGGAAGACGTACCAGGCACAGGCAAAACAACCACTGCCATGACCTTTGCCAAGGTTCTGGGACTGGACAGCAGGCGTATCCAGTTTACCTCTGACACGGTGCCTTCTGACATTATCGGTTACAGTGTTTACGACAAAGAAACCAACAGTTTCGTGTTTAAGCCGGGTGCGGTGATGACCAACCTGCTGCTGGCCGACGAAATCAACCGTACCTCCAGCAAGACCCAGTCTGCTTTGCTGGAGGCCATGGAAGAAATGCGCGTGACTGTAGATGGACAGACTTATGACCTGCCGCAGCCATTCGTGGTACTGGCCACACAGAACCCGGTCGGATCTGCAGGCACCCAGATGCTGCCAAGCGCGCAGATGGACCGTTTCATGATCAAAATCAGCATGGGTTATCCTGACTTTGCCAGCCAGGTAAACATCCTGAAGGATCGTCACAGAGAAAACCCGCTGGACCGTATCCATGCAGTCGTATCCAAAGCGGAGTTGCAGGATTTGATCGAAGAAGCTTCAGCTGTAGAAGTACAGGACAGCGTGTATGAATACGTAACCCATCTGACTCAGGCAACCAGAGATCACGAAATGGTCCAGCTGGGGGTCAGCCCGAGAGGGGCACTGGCAGTCTGCAGAATGGCGAAAGCCCATGCTTTCCTGGAGGGAAGAGATTTTGTCATTCCGGAAGACGTGGCAGCGGTATTTGGCGATGTATGTTGTCACAGACTGGTGCTTTCCACGAAAGCGAGAATGTTGGAAGAGCGTCCGGAAAGCGTCATCAAAGCGGTTCTGGAAGGCGTTGACATGCCGGTAATTAAGAAATAAGGGAGAGCAGGTACTGCTTATGATCAAGATGAAACTTAGCTGGCTCGCACTGGAGATTCTTTTCACAGGATGCTTCCTTTACTTTGGAAGCAGCACAGCTTTGGCACTGGCGGCAGCCATGGTGCTGATACCTTTGGTATTGCTGCTGGCAAACCTGTGTGTAAGAGGGAAGATCCATACGGCGATTTCAGCTGATTTGAATATACGAAAAGGAGACAGCGGCAACATCACGATAAGCCTGGAAAACCGGGCTGCACTGCCCGTACTTCGCATGCAGTGCAGAGTCAGAGTGGAGAACCAGCTGAATCGTGAAGTGCAGGTTTTCGCTGCAGGGACCTGGCTGATGCCGAAAGGAAAGCAGCAGCTGATCCTGCAGACCGGAAGCCGTTACTGCGGCAGACTGAAGATTACACTGGAAAAGGTAAATCTCTTTGACTGTTTTGGGCTGCTGGGAATTCCCTGCGGAAGGCAGACTGCTGCATATATGACGGTGCAGCCGGAAACTTTTGAGACGGATATTACCCTGCTGCCGAACACTGGTACAAACGAGGAAAGTGATATTTATTCCCAGGAAAAACCCGGATCAGACCTGACGGAAGTATTCCAGATCAGAGAATACGTGCCGGGAGACCATCCAAAACAGGTTCATTGGAAACTCAGTAACAAACTGGACCGTCTGATTGTCCGTGATCCCGGATTGCCGATCATCAGGAACGTACTGGTATTCTGGGAACGCGGCGGCGAATCCGGCGATTTGGAACTGATTGATGCACAGGCGGAAATTGTGGTTTCCCTGTGTAGAAGCCTGCTGGAACATTCGATCCAGTTTACCATCGGATGGAATGATACAGACCGCAACTTGTGCATTCTCCATGAGATTCAGAATATGGATGAACTGGTGGGGATTGTACCGAGACTTCTGCGTGCAACGGGAGCGAAAGATGCTGTCAGCGGACCGGAACTGCTGCTGCAGGAGGGCAGCCATGCCCTTTGCGGTCACATGGTTTATCTGGCAGAGAAGGCTGGAGCCGGCGCGGAAGCGCTGTGTGATTACGGCCATGTAACCATGATTCTCGGCGATGAAACAACCATGCCGGGAAGTGTGGCTTTTGACGCAGAACATTACAGAGAACAGTTAGCGCATTTAGCATTATAGAGGAGGCGGATGCATTGAACCAAAAAGTGAATCATGGAATGTGGATCCGCCAGAAGGATGGGCCAAAGGAAGACGACAGAAAATGGATATTTTCTGCGCTGGTGGCCTTTGCCGCCAGCACGCTGATGCTGCTTTCTGCGGCGGATATCACGGGATTTCAGCAGCTATACAGTCCCTGGGTAATGCTGCTTTCTGCGGCAGCGGTTAGTGTGCTTTGCGGACTGTCTGAAAGAGGAAGAACATGGATATATCCGGCCCTTTGTCTGCTGGCCTTCCTGCTGGTACTGCTGTTTGGAAAGCAGATTCTCGGAGGATGGTGTATCTTCTGGAATCAGCTGGGAGACGCATGGACAGCCGGCAGAGGATATGTGGTGCCGGAACTGGAGCCTGCGGAAGAGGGTGTCCGTGAAAATATGGGCCTGCTGCTATTCTCTCTGCTTCTGGGCGGTATGACGGCAGTCATCTGCCACTTTGTTACCAGACAGGAGAAACGCCTGCTGGCAGTGGTTCTGCCGCTGGTGGTGCTGATAGGTATGGTCCTGTTCCAGAGAATGGACATGGGATGGCATCTTCTTTTGACCCTGCTGTTTTCCATTGGCCTGCTGGCCACTGCGGTCGGGGAGAGAAATGCGAAACCTGTGCTGGCGGCGGCATGGCGCTGCGGCATGGCGGTTCTGGGCTGTGCGGCACTTCTGCTGATAACCCTGCATCCTGCTGTACAGACATGGACCGCGGATATGGGTGAAAAGACACGGGAAAAAATCCATACGGAACAGTATGAAACGGCATATACGACATTGCCGGAAGGTCAGCTGGCTGGCTATGATACGGAAGGGCAGCAGGACCAGCCTGCACTGATTGTAAATATGGAAAAGCCGGAAGCCATGTATTTGCGTGGGTTTACGGGAGCCGTGCTGGAAGACGGCAACTGGACGCCATTACATATGGATGTATTAGAAGAACAGGAAGATTTGCTCTACTGGCTCAATGTGGAAGGGATGAATCCCAACAGCCAGTATGGGGCGGCAGCATCTTTGTTGTTAGATAAGAAAGAGATGCAGGCGGCAAGGCAGAGCGTGACGGTGCAAAACCTCAATGCCTGCAGTCAATATATGTATGTCCCATATACGATCCGGGACGGTGCTTACCTGGATGCATTGTATATCGGCACCGACGGTGTGGCCGGAAAAGGAGAGAGGACTTACACTTATACTGTCTTGAGCGGGAATCAGGAACTGCTTTCCCGGCTCAGCACATCTCTGCAGGCAGCAAAAGGAAAAGAAACCAAAGCCTACCTGCAGATAGAAAAGAAATACGGAGACTTTGTATCCGAACATTATCTGAGCGTATCGGATGCCGTAGCTGAAAAACTGGAGCCGGATTGGAAACAGGCGGCAAAGGCTTATGGCGGCATCAAGAGCCTGACGGCAGAGGAAGCACAGGAATGCGTGCGAACTTTCCTGAAACAGTATGCCGAAGCAGAAGTCAGCAGCTACGAGTATGCGACTGCGGCGGTTATGACACTGCGCTACTTCGGCATGACGGCAAGATATGCAGAAGGCTATGTGATTACAGAGGACATGGCCGATGCGGCAGAGGGTGACGGCACCATCAAAGTGAACAGCAGTCAGGGCGGTGCCTGGGCCGAAGTCTATCAAAACGGTCTGGGATGGATTCCGATGGAAGTGCTTCCGGGCATGGAAACGGAATACCTTGGATTGAACCCCAATGCGGAGGGTGGCGAACTGCCGAAAGAAACACCGCCGAAACCGCAGGTGCAGGAAGAACCGGAACCACAGCAGGACGAACTGAAACCACAGGGCGGATATGTCGTCACCCTGGAAGAGAATCTGTCTCTAGTCTGCTTACTGTTTTTCATTCCGGTACTGCTGATCCTGGCAGCCATTGCCTTGAGACGCCGGATGATTCTGAAAAAACGGATTCAAAGATGGGACTGCGGGGACCCGGGGGACGGCGTTGCATGGATTTTTGCAGATGGAGCAGAACTTCTGCGCCGCATGGGATTTGACCGGGGTAAGGGCTCCATGAGAGCCTTAATCGGCCCGGTGCAGGAACAGCTGGGCGAAAGTTACAGCGCAGAATTGAAAAAAATGATAGATTTAAACGACCGTGCGGTCTTCAGCAGCAAACCATTGAGCGAGGATGCGCGGGAACAGGCAAAGGCGTTTTATGAAAGGACATTGCAGAAGATGCTGCAGGGTGCAAAATGCCATCAGAAACTGTGGATCAGATGGATCCTGTGCCTGTATTAAACTTGGAGGAACAAGATGAGAAATAACAGAGTTTCAATTGGAAAGAGAATATGCAGTCTTCTGCTTTCTTTCATGCTGATTGTCAGCATGATACCGGCCAGCGTATTCGCCGCAGGCGGTGGCAGTTTCATTCTGGTTGCAGAAGGAGACGGGAAACTGGCAATTCCGCCAACCTATGTCAGCTACAAAGACGGACAAACCGTAGGGGCGGCACTGAAAGACAGCGGTTATCCTTTTGTGGGCCTGGAGGCAGGCTGGATTACGGAAATCAATGGCGTTGTAGGAAACTATCACCGCAGCGACCAGGATGGCGGCTATGATCTGGCTGCACCAGCATCCGGCGTGAAGTATTACCGTTTCTGTGAGGCCGAAGAAAGCCAGTTTACAGAGGGTCTGAAGGCTTTGATGACGGCCATGGCGGATTATCAGACAAAAGCCCCAGACGTACAGGCAGCAGCGAAGGCAGAATACGATACAGCCTGTAAACAATTCGTAGGTATTGACAGTGCCAATGCAAAGGCTTTGGCAGATGCACTCAATTCCTGCGTGAAGGCATATGAAGACAGTCAGAGCGGCACCAGGTATCCGGTAACTTTTGAAAACGGAAACGATGCCCATCAGGGTGCGGAAATCACAGTCGTCAATGACTACGGAAAAGAATGGCGTGACGACGGAGACGGAACGTTAGAACTGCCGGCAGGGAACTATCATTTTCAGGTAAGCAAAGATGGTCTGCATGTAGCCGGAGACATTGAAGTCCGTGCAGCGATGCGTGTTCCGGCCACCCTGCCGACAGATTTGTGGCTGGACCAGGATGCGTTCAGATTATCCGGAAGCTATAACGAAGGAGAAGACGGAGACGGCGGTATGTTTACTGACGACGAGTATGTATTGGATTCGTGGAATCAGCGCAATCTGGAAGTAGCCGTAAAAGACAATTTTACAGGGAAAATATATTCCTATGTGAAGTACAAAGATGCGGCAAACCTGTCTGATCCAACCATAACGGCTATTTATCAGTCTGCCAAGACAGAAAAGACAAAAGAACAGAAATTGGCTTTTGAATCTTTTGTTTCCGGAATTTCTGAAGTGCTGTCCAAAGGTGCGGAGGGCAACACGGTAACTTATCGCATCAGCGCTGTGGGAAGATATAACTACGTGTTCTCACAAGACTATACTGTAACATTTCACCGAATTCCGACGTTAACCGGAATTACTGTTTCAGATGAGGATGGAACTGATCAGGCATCTACAGAAGCATTCCGCGGGGACAAGACAGAATATACTTACAAGATTCTGGATTCTGTTGGAACAGTGACCGTCAAAGCGGAGCCGCTGGACGATGCATATGATGTTACGATAAATGGAGCCTCAGCAAAGGACGGCGTGGATATTGAGGTCAATGGAGAAACACAGGTTCCAGTAGTAGTAAGCTACGGAGACTATGAAAATACATATAACCTGACAATCCTGCCTGGAGAGGGCAGAGAAGTCAGCTTTATAACAGAAACCAGAGCTATTACCCTGAAGGTGGTCAATGCCAACGGTCAGATTATGCCGTACAGCCTCCATAAAGAGGGGACAAACCAGCACAGGTACAAGTACGTTCTGGTTCCTGGGGAAACTTACAGCTATGTTGCAACCTCCCATACCTATTATCATGCCGCAGATGAATTTACGATGGAAGATTCTGCGGATACTACAATCCGTGTTGACGTACCGATGGACGACTGGATGACAAGCCTGTCTTTCCGATACGGTGTTGATGGGGGAACGAAGACACCTTTGGCACTGCAGACGGAATTTACAGCGGCAAATCACGCCTACATCACACAGATGCCTGACATCTATCACATCCCGTATATTCGGTTAAATACAGTCAGTGGTGTCAGTGCCAAGTTGATTTATGAGCAGAAATTTAACTCGAATCGGTACCATGGAGAAGAAACAACGAAAGAACTGACGTCAGGAGCGACAACTTGGGTGCAGATGAACCGTTTTCTTATGGATGAAAATCCAATCGAAAACACCGCAACAATCCGACTGTCTAAAGATGTGGACGGCGTGACACATTACCAGGACTACATTGTTGATTTCCAAAGACAATTGACATTGAAAGATATTTCTGCAAAATGTGAAGGAAAAACCGTTACGCTGGTAAGCGAAGATGGAAAGATGAATTTTGCACCGCAAACAAAAGAATATAATGTCACTGTCTCCATGGCTGCACAGGCACTTGAACTGAATCTGTTAAAATATACGGAAAACAGATGTTATGGAGAAACAGAAGTGGGATATCACATAGCTGTTGACGGAGCAGATGTAACAGAAGTGGGCGTGGCAGTTGTTCCACTCAATGGGACGCTGGATACACAAACTATAACTGTTACGGTAGAAAACGACAAGGCACCGAACGGAGCGAC
This sequence comes from Bacillota bacterium, assembly GCA_017522185.1. Lineage (GTDB taxonomy): Bacteria > Bacillota > Clostridia > Peptostreptococcales > Anaerovoracaceae > Senimuribacter. The sequence goes on from JAFWZZ010000030.1 coordinate 14,201, forward strand.
GGAATACATCATTCATGTGCTGAAATCCCCACCGGTAGAAGCCGGCTTTGACATCAATCCGGAAAATGCACTGATTGCCATGTACGAAACCATGTCCGGCGAGCGTGTATGGCCGAACAAGGATGGCAAATTCCAGCTTTGTGAAGGTTACAACTACCAGTATGCGGCGACGGCCTATGGCTATGTCGGCAAAACCGGGGTCCTGGAAGTAACCAGAGATGAAAATACCAAGAATTTAATTGTGAAAGACGGGGAAGAGCGCCATGCAGTAACCGGAACACCATCCGGCGGAGGGGCCCTGACCATTGACTGGACTCTGGCAAAAGCGGAAACGAATGCGTCCATCCGCACAGACATGACAGCAGAATGGGACAGCTTCCGTGGAAACCCGAATAATAATGGAGTGACGGATGCAGAGATTCCGACCGCGGCGGAAGAAGGAACCCTGTATTGGGCCAATAAAATCGGTGAAGGATACAGTGCCGATGCCGTGGGAAGCCCGATCCTGGTAGACGGCGATTTGGTTACCTATGCAGGTAATAAGATTTTCAGAGTGGACACTGTAACCGGTGAAATCAAGGTAACCGGCACCATGGACCACAAGTCTGCCCATGCAACCACCCCGCCATCCTATGCGGAAGGCATGGTTTTCGTTGCTCTGACAGACGGCACGGTGCAGGCCTTCAACGCAGATACGTTAGAATCCCTGTGGATTTACAAGGACCCATTGGGCGGCCAGCCGGTATGTCCGCTGACCATCCATGACGGCTATTTATACACCGGCTTTTGGAACAGCGAGACGGCAGAAGCAAATTTTGTGTGCCTGTCTATTACAGATGAGAATCCAAAGCAGTCGGAAGAGGCCAAGGCTGCAAGTTGGTATCATACGGCAGCCGGTGGATATTACTGGGCCGGAGCCTATGTATGTGACGACTTTGTCCTGATTGGTACGGATGACGGCACCAGCAGATGCGACAGCAAGACGTCCGGCATGCTGTTATTTGATCCGGTAACCGGAAAGATGCTGGACAGCTGGAAGAACCTAAACGGCGATATTCGAAGCAGTGTTGTTTACGATGCAGCAACAAACGCCTATTATTTTACATCCAAGGGCGGCACCTTCTATTCCATGCAGGTTGTACAGAAGGGCTCCGGATGGAAGTTTGCAAACACCTGGAGCGTGAATTTGGAGAGTGGCGCAGACGGCGTTCCGATGAGTACCTGCTCCCCATCTGTATATAACGGAAGAGCCTACGTGGGCGTGTCCGGTGAAGGCCAGTTTGCGGCATACTCCGGCCACAATATTACGGTCCTTGACCTGAAAAAGAAATCCATCGCGTATCGCATCGAAACCCAGGGCTATCCGCAGACCAGCGGTCTTCTGACTACGGCCTATGAAGAGGAAAGCGGCTATGTCTATGTATATTTCTTCGATAACATGACACCGGGTAAGCTGCGTGTGCTGCGCGACAAGGCTGGCCAGACCAAGGCGGACTATACGACAACAGAAGGAAAATATACGACGGCATATGCACTGTTTACGCCAACCGGCGATCAGGCAGAGTATGCAATCTGCAGTCCAATCGTAGACGAATACGGAACCGTATACTTCAAGAACGACTCCGCACACATGATGGCTTTTGGCAGCAGAATTACGAAGATTCAGGTAACAAAAAAGCCATCCAAAATGATTTACCGTGACGGAGAATCCTTCAATCCGGAAGGTATGGTGGTAACTGCGACGTATAGAAATGGTAAAACGCGAGATGTTACCAAGTATGTAACTTATGATCTGACGAAGATTACGGAGAAGGAAAAGACTGTAACCATTACCTTCCCTCATGTACAGTATCATAATGAAGAAAATGGAACAGAAATGATTGCGGGAATCATGTCTACCACCCCGGTAACAACATTGTCTTTCGTGGTAGGAGAACCTGCCATGGGCGATGTAAACTTTGATGGTGCGGTAGATACCATTGACGCGGGGCTTGTTGTCTCCCACTACTATGAAGACGTAATTCTGACAGACGATGCGAAGGCGTTTGCGGATGTGAATAAAGATGGTGAGGTAGACACAGAAGATGCAGGTCTTATCGTTTCCTACTATTATGGAACTGTAAAGAGTCTTGATTAACAGGAGGGGGAAATAAATATGAATAGAAAAAGGAGAATCGTCAGCCTCTTGCTGGCAATTATGCTCGTGCTTGGACTGACCGGATGCGAAGGCCAGAAGACGGAAGCTGTTGATCTGGAGCCGGTTCTGACGGAAACTGCAAACCTGTTGGTGGAGAAGACACCAAATCCAGGCTACGGCTCCATTGGCGGTGAATGGGCTGTGTACGGACTGGCCAACTGGAACGGCGATGTGCCGGAAGCTTCGTGGTTCGATACCTATTATGCAAACCTGGAGTCCTATGTGAAGGATTGCAAAGGCGTGCTGGATGCCCGCAAGTATACGGAGTATTCCCGCGTAATTCTGGCATTGACAGCCATAGGGAAGGATCCGTCCAATGTAGCAGGCTATAACCTGCTGGAACCTTTGGCAGATTTCGACCAGACTGTATTTCAGGGTATCAATGGTCCGGCCTACGCTTTGATGGCGATGGACAGCGGAAGATATGAGATGCCAAAAGTCAAAGGTGATGGCATCCAGGCAAGCCGTGATATGTACATTGACTATATTCTGGATAAAGAAGCAGAGGGCGGTGGATGGTCTCTGTCCGGCGGACCGGCAGAAGCAGATCTGACCGCGATGATGCTGCAGGCCCTGGCCAAGTATCAGGATAGAGAAGATGTACAGGCCGCGGTAGAGCGTGGTGTAGAAGTATTGGCAACACTGCAGGGTGCAGACGGCAGCTATACTTCTTACGAAACAGACAGTAGCGAAACCATTTCACAGGTTATAGCTGCGCTGTGTCAGCTGGGCATTTCCATGGACGATGAGCGTTTCGTTGTCGATGGCAAGACCCTGCCTGACAGATTATTGGCATATCGCACCGAAGACGGCACTTTCAGACATACGATGGATGGAGAAGGTGACATGATGGCTACGGAACAGGCTTTTTATGCATTAGTAGGGTTGTATCAGGTGCAGAATAAATAATTTTGGTTTCCATTTATTTTTGAGGAGCCCGTGGTGCATGGTGACATGTACCAGGGCTCTTCTTTTTTCTGCCACTTTACGAATCGGCCGAAAAGTGCTATAATATTTGTCGAACAAAATAACATGAAGTTTCATGTTCTCCCGTTACGACGAGAGCTAAGAGGGAAGCAGGTGGGAATCCTGCGCGGTGCCGCCGCTGTATGGGACGAGTATCGTCTAACATGTCACTGTAGTCATAAGACTATGGGAAGGCAGACGATATGATGAAGCCCAAAGCCAGAAGACCTGCATGAGATTTCGCCAAGAGCCCCGACGGTCTATCGGGTTAGGCTGAGTTTTTTGTGTACAGAAAATACGGACTGTAATACCAACTTGGTGTTACAGTCTTTTTTATTTAGCAAAAGGAGTTATCACATATGCATAAACAGGGACTGGGTGAAACCAGCGAATTCTGCACCTATCACCCTCTGGTCAACACCACTTACTATATCATGGTCATCGGCATTACCATGTTTTCCATGTCGCCGTATTTTGTGGCAGTAACGCTGATTGGCGCATGGGCCTATTCCATCATGCTGAAGGGAAAATCGGCGGTAAAGTTTAATCTCTTCATGTCGGTGCCGATGGTTCTGGTCATGATGGTGGTAAACACATTCTTTAACAATAACGGCGAAACCGTATTGTTCTACTTCAATACCAGCCGTGTCACCCTGGAAGCGCTGGCTTTCGGCTTTGTCGGCGGCCTGGTTCTGGTGGCTGTAGTTGTCTGGTTCTCCAGCTTCAACGTGGTTATGACGGCGGACAAAGTCATCTACTTATTCGGCAAGGTTGCACCGGTCCTGGGGCTGACCCTGTCTATGATCTTCCGCTTCATCCCATTGCTGAAGAGCCGGTTCGCAGAAATCTCCCTGGGACAGAAGTGCATGGGCCGCGGCCACGATCAGGGCAGCTTCATCAAAAGAGCCAGACAGGTGGTCAAGGAAATCTCCATCCTCATCGCATGGTCTCTGGAGGCTTCCATCGAAAGCGCAGACTCCATGGAAGCAAGAGGCTATGGTCTGAAGGGCAGAACCAGCTTCCATCTGTTTAAACTGACTTACAGGGATTACATCGCTTTGGCAGCCATGGCAGTAACCGGCATTCCGGTCATCATCGGATGCGTCTTGGATCTGACCAACATGTATTTCTTCCCGAAGCTGGTCATCCAGCCTTTGGAACTGCATACGGCGATTTTGCTGGTATGCTATTGTTTGCTTACAGCAGTCCCAATCATCATTGACATTGCAGGAGAATTAAAATGGAAACAATTAGACTTAGAAATGTAAGCTTTACTTATCCACTGGCTGAGAGAAAAGCCCTGGATGATGTAAGCTTTGATATAGAACCCAGCCAGTTTGTGGTGGTATGCGGCAAGTCCGGCTGCGGCAAGAGCACGCTGCTGAAACAGCTGAAGAAAAACCTGATTCCTTACGGCCTGCTGGAGGGCGAGGTCCTCTACTGTGGGACGCCGGTGGAAGATCTGGACGACAGACGCAGTGCGTGCGAAATCGGTTTCGTACAGCAGAATCCGGACAACCAGATTGTGACAGACAAAGTATGGCACGAACTGGCCTTTGGCCTGGAGAGTCTGGGCCTGCCCAATGCAGCGATCAAAAGAAGAGTTGCCGAAATGGCCAGCTATTTCGACATCCAGACCTGGTTCCGCAAAGGTGTCAACGAGTTATCCGGCGGCCAGAAACAGCTGCTGAATCTGGCATCTATTATGGCCATGCAGCCGAAAGTATTGATTCTGGATGAACCGACATCCCAGCTGGACCCGATTGCGGCATCGGAATTCCTGCAGACGGTATATAAGATCAATCGTGACCTGGGAACGACAGTAATCATCTCCGAACATCGCCTGGAAGAACTGTTCCCCATGGCGGACAAAGTCATGGTCATGGACAAAGGCAGGATCTTGGCTTTTGAAGATCCGCGCAAAATCGGTGAATTCCTGGCCGATGTGGACGGAAACAGACATCCCATGTTCTACGGTCTGCCGTCAGTGATGCGCATTTTCTCTGAGATTTCCCCGGCAGAACAGAGCCCTTTGACAATCAGAGAAGGCCGTCTGAAGATGGAAGAATTACTCGACGGCAAACACGACAAAATCAACCACAACGTGATGCCGCCAAAGGCGCTGCCACAGCAAAAGGTAAAGAATCCAGTCATCTCCATCAAAGATGCCTGGTTCAAATACAGCAGAGAAAGCGGAGATGTCCTTCGCGGCCTCAATCTGGATGTGGAAGAAAACCAGTGGTACTGCCTCCTCGGGGGCAACGGTGCCGGTAAGAGCACCACACTGAAGATGATCTCCGGCATCAAAAAGCCCCAGAGAGGTTCCGTCAAAGTGGACCGCACAAAGCTTTCCATGCTGCCCCAAAATCCACAGTCCGTCTTCACGGAAATTACGGCAGAGGAAGAACTGCTGGAAGCACTCCATTATGACAGAATTCCGGATCAGGAAAAAATCGACAGGGTGAACGCCATGCTGCAGCTGATGGAAATCGAGCACCTGCGCAAGTCCAATCCTTATGACCTGTCCGGCGGGGAACAGCAGAGACTGGCCTTGGGCAAGATTCTCTTACTGGAACCAAAGATTCTCCTTCTGGACGAACCGACAAAGGGGCTGGATCCTTTCTTCAAGAGAACCCTGGCAGGTATCCTGCGCAAACTGGTAGACAGCGGCGTGAGCCTGTTCATGGTTTCCCATGATATCGAGTTCTGCGCTGAATACGCAGACCGCTGTGCTATGTTCTTTGATGGAGACATCGTGTCCGAAGGTGAACCGAAGGAATTCTTTAACGGAAACAACTTCTATACCACCACGGCTAATAAGATTGCCCGTGAATGGAACGAAGAAGTCATAACCTGCGAGGAGGTGGCAGCTTGGCTAAAAGATACGATATAACCCAGAGCGAAGCTGCGAGAAAGAAGAGACTGCAGCTTTCCGCCCTGCTCATTTTAGTAGCCATGCCCCTGACCATCTTTGTTGGGGCGCGGTTCCTGCAGGATCAGTACATGCTGGTCAGCCTGCTGCTGCTGGTGTTCACCATGGCACCTTTCTTCATGGTTTTTGAAAAACGAAAACCCAAGGCGAGAGAAATCGTCCTCATCGCCATGATGAGTGCCATCACGGTTTGCACCCACATGTTTTTCCACATCACCATTCCGATTCAGATCGGGACGGCGATGATCATCATATCTGGCATTTCCCTGGGACCTGAAGCAGGCTTTCTTATCGGAGCCATTTCCCGTTTCGTGGCCAACTTCTATATGGGACAGGGGACCTGGACGCCATGGCAGATGTTCTGCTGGGGTATTCTGGGATTCCTGGCAGGTCTGGCTTTTAACAAAGTGGACCTGGACCAGCTGAAATCCAGAAGCTTCAAGATGGTCATGGGACCGGTGATGTGTATTTTGTTCAGCATTCTGGCGGCATACGTCTGCTACCAGATCTGGCCGGGAGCGGATTCGTCCTTCTTCGGCTGGAGATTATACGCTTTCGGCCTGGCGGGCCTTGTTGCAGGGGTTCTTCTGCAGAGAAAACGTCTGCCGGTGGACAGCGTGACGTTGACTTTGTTTACATTCTTTGCAACTTTTATCATATACGGCGGCGTGATGAATCTCTGTGCGCTGGTCACTTCGGCCATGCTGCCGGGAGGTCAGGCCATTACGGTAGAGAGCCTGAGAGTTCTGTATCTCTCCGGTGCACCATATGACCTGTACCACGCCTTCACCGCATCTCTGTGCGTCTTCCTCTTCGGAAACAGCATGATCAAAAAGCTGGAAAGAATCAAAATCAAATACGGTATTTATAAGTAAAGGAGATAAAACAATGAATGGAAACACAATGAAAAAGAAAATGATGTCTCTCCTGCTGGTTGCAGCCATGGTGCTGACAACTCTGGGTGTGACAACCTTAGGAAACACAGCTTATGCAGCTGAAAACGAAATCGCAATCACCGTGACGGTCAGCAATGCCGGTGAGCTGGCAAAGGATGCAGCAGGCAACGTGGCAGCAAACCTGCCGGTCACAGTTCCTGCCGATACAAATGGCACAGCGACAGTCGATGCGGCACTGAAGGCACTGCACGAAACATATTGTCCAGGTGGATATGTGACATCCGAATCTGCATACGGTCTGGCTGTACAGAAGCTGTGGGGCGTTGAAAACGGCGGCAGCTACCTGTTTGCGATTAACGGTGTCGGTTGCAGCTCCGGCGTAGGCGGTGATTACGTAGGCAATGGTGATCAGCTGACTGCCATCGTGATGAAAGACATGACTTACTGGTCTGACTTAGTTGCATCTTTTGATAAGAGTGCGGTAACCACAAAGGTCGGTGAACAGGTGGAACTGGCGCTGACTTATGACGCAGTGACTTATGACGAAAACTGGAATGCGGCACACGCTGCAACACCGGTTGTTGGTGCCAACGTATCCGTTGTTGGTGAAGCAGAGCCTTTCGCAGTAACCGATACCATGGGTAAAGCATTTGTATCTTTTGATGAAGCAGGCACTTATATCGTAACAGCTTCCGGCGCGGTGAAGATGCAGGTGCAGGACTGGTCCCAGGGTGGCGCTTATGTAGAGGCAGATGCACCAATCAGTGCACCTGCATGCGTGATTACGGTTGAAGCTGAAGAAGAAGAGCTGGAAACACCGGTCGTTGATGAGGACGAAGAGCCGGTTGTTGAAGACGAAGAGCAGGCTGTAGAAGAAGAGCAGGAACCTGTAGCTGAAGAGGAAGAAGGCGAAAAAGCGCCTGCAACAGGCGATGCATCCCAGATGGCAATGTATCTGCTGGTGATGATCGGTGCAGCAGGAGCTGCTTCTGTTTTAAAGAAGCAGAAATAACAGAATCAGGGGAACGATTATGAGAAGAAGATTGATTTCACTTCTTGTCATCCTGTGTATGGGCATGTCAGTACTGGCATGTCCATGTCTGGTTTTCGGAAACAGCTCTGTTTCCTGGAACACAGCGATGACAAAGACAGAAACCTATATCGCAAAAACAATAGAAAATCCCGGCTATGGCAGCGAATGGACCGTTACGGCCATGGCCAGAGACGGCGGCGCCGTGAAATATGGCACCTATGAGAAGTATTACAACAGCATCCTCCGTCAGGTGAAAGATGCCAAAGGCGTTTTGGACAGCCGGAAGGCCCTGCCTTATACCAAGGTGATTCTGGCGTTAACTGCCATCGGAAAGGACCCGCAAAATGTCGGCGGATACAACCTGCTGGAGGGCCTTGCTGACTTTGATAAAGTCATGCTGACCGGAACCAACGGGCCGATTTTCGCTTTGCTGGCACTGGACAGCGGCAAGTACGATATCCCTGCGGCACCTGCAGGTAAAACCCAGACCACCAGGGATCTGCTGGTAGACACCATTCTCAGCCGTGAACTGGAAGGCGGCGGATTTACTGTAGGCATGAGCTCCTATGGTCCGGAGACAGACATTACGGCTATGGCGATTCAGACCCTGGCACCATACAGAGAACGTGCGGACGTGCAGGCGGTCATTGACCGTGCTTTAGATGTCCTGTCCAAGAAGCAGGGCAGTGACGGCAGCTATTCTGATTACGGTACAAAGTCCTGCGAAAGTATCGCCCAGGTGATGATGGCTTTGATTGCGCTGGATCTGGATCCGCTGACCGACAGCCGCTTTGTGAAGAACGAGAATACTTTGATGGATGCCTTACTGCGGTTTTATGTATCCGGAGGCGGCTTCCGTCATGTGCTGAAGACCACTGCAGGCTACGATGCACCGATCAACGGCATGGCGACAGAGCAGGCCTACGCGGCACTGGGCGCGTACAAGAGATTTATGAACGGAGACAACTTTATCTACGATATGACTGACGGCATGCCCGTTTCCCGCCCGGCCCTGGTGACACAAAAGACACCGGCCCGCGGTCTGGGACAGGCGACCGTGAAGTGGAGCAAAGTTGCCGGCGCCAAAGGGTACCAGATTCAGTATGGTACCAACAAGAACTTCAGTGGTGCTAAGCATGTCAATGTGGGTTCTGTGTCGACTTTGAGCAAGACCCTTAAGAATCTGAACAAGTCCAAGACCTGTTATTTCAAGGTGAGAGCCTATAAGCTGGATGGGGCGGGCAACAAAATCTGGGGCCAGTTCAGCAGCACAAAATCATGCGTGCCAAACGGCAAGGTCACAGGGCTGACGCTGAAGTCGCCGAAGACCAAGCTTTTGAAGGTCTCCTGGACGAAAGTTACCGGGGCCAAAGGGTACCAGGTGAAATATGCGACCAATTCCGGTTTCAAGAATAGCAAGACTGCTGCGACAACTTATGGATATAAGACGTTGAAGTCTTTGAAGAAAGGCAAGACTTACTGGGTAAAGGTCAGAGCCTATCAAGTTAATGCAAATGGAACAAAATCTTACGGTGCTTACAGCGCGGTAAAGAAACTAAAAGTAAAATAATATGGACAAAGATTTTGAAAAGAAAGTAAAACAAAAGAGAATCCGCACCATCGCCGTGGCCGTTGTCATCCTGGCAGCGGTGATTTATCTGATCACCGGCACAAAGGTGGAGAAGGCTGATTACACGGACTCTCTGAAAAAAGAAATTAAGGCGGCACAGGAGCTTTATGCTGCCAACAAGGATCATACCGGCAATGGATCCGGTCAGTATGCAGCCTACACGATTTTGAAATTCGAAAAGGATATCGCCAAGGCTGAAGCGGTTGCAGCCGATGAGAACAGTGAGTATCATGCAAAGAAGACTGCTTATGAGACACTGAAGGCACAGGCTGATACATTTAAGAAAGACCAGAATACACTAGTGTTAAATGAAGACGATGTGGCTGCTTTGATGGCGGGAAATGAACGGAAAACCGTAGAAACGGAGCTGGAAAACCAGCAGAAGATTGTTTATACCATTGACGGCAGCACCCTGAAAACCGCAGCAGATATGAACCTGATGGCGAGAGCGGAAGGTCCATATTATGCGGAAATAAACGAAATCCTGGCTGGGAAAAAACTGCAGGGCCAGGTGGTTTCCTTTTATCAGGAAGGGTCCTTTGGTGGAAAAATTAAGGTTCTGACACCGTTTTATAGTGAAGAAGAAACAAAGGGGTATGCGTACAAAATCGACCCGGAAAAAGGCAAATTAACCTTTGTTTCCAATGCGGACATCGACATGGAAGCACAGACTGTAGCCTTCTCTGTAAAGGAAGGCGGCGACTATGTGGTATTAACGAAGAAGCTACACAAAGACAAGAAAACAGTAGCGGTAAAGCCGGATACGGAAGAAGACAATTATGACAGCCAGACGGAATCCGATGAGGGCACCGTTGAAACACCGGATCAGGATGTGCAGAATGACGGCGAAAATGAACAGCAGGCTGCTGCACCGGAATCCGATGGGATTGCTGTATCTCTGTACATCCGCTGCGATACACTGGCGGCAGATTTGTCAAAACTGAGAGATCCGTCGCTGGAAAGCTATGTACCTGCTGATGGCGTGATTCTGGCCTTAAACGAGGTAAACGTGACAAAGGGAGAATCCGTATACGATGTCCTGGACAGAGTCTGCAGAGACAAGGGCATTCATCTGGAAGCAGTCTACACGCCAAATTACGGTGCCGACTATATTGAAGGCATCAACTATCTGTACGAATTCGATGCAGGTGAGCAGAGCGGCTGGATGTATACGGTAAACGGTGTCTTCCCGAACTACGGCTGCTCCGACTACATTCTGGAAGATGGGGACAGCATTGTCTGGGCTTACACCTGTGACATGGGAAAGGATTTAGGCAAGTAGCGTTTGACTTCCGAAGAGATTTGCAATATAATAATAGTGTAATTTGATACAATCTTATGTTCCGTTTTCTCGCATTTTTGTGACGGGAAGCGGCTAAGAGGGAAGCAGGTGAAAGTCCTGCGCGGTCCCGCCACTGTAATGGGGGAGCCTGATCCGGATGCCACTGCGGCTGCTGCCGTGGGAAGGCGGATGAGGCGGAGAACCCGGAGCCAGGAGACCTGCATAAGATTTACGTCCAACCTTCCGGCGGAGAACCGGAAAGCGGCACAAAAAAACATAACAGCAAATACGGGCTGTGGGTCATCCACAGCCCTTCGTATTTTGAATTGTATTTTGGGAACGGATGACCGGGCTTTTCATTCTTTTTTACATGAGGCAGGCTTCGTCACCCTGCCTCAATTACATTTTAGGAGTAATCGACTATGGATAAGAGTAAGATTTATATCGCTACATTTTCAGAACACGCGGCGGAAACCGCGGCGAAATACGGTGTCAACCTGGAGCTGAACGACACCTGCATTTCCATGAGACTGGACCCGGAACATATGGACGTGACCCTGCGCTCCATGGAAAAGGAACTGACAAAGGCAGGCTCCCGCAATGCCATCGTGCACGGACCTTTCACGGAAATCATCCCGTCTGCCATCGACCACCGTGCTGTAGAATTCGGTCTGCAGCGCCTGCAGGAAGCCTATGAGGCGACCGCTGCCATGGGACTGAACCGCATGGTGGTGCATACAGGATATATTCCGCTGATGTATCACAAGAGCTGGCACCTGGAAAAATCCATCGAATTCTGGAATCGTTTCATGGAAGGCAAGCCGGCAGATTTTCAGCTGTATATCGAGAACGTCTTTGATGATGAGCCGCTGATGATGAAGGATCTGATCGACGGCCTGGACGATCCCCGTGTCCGCATGTGTCTGGATGTGGGACATGCCCATGTGGTGACCGTGCCGGAGTACGATGTATACCAGTGGATTGAAGTGCTGGGCAGACGCATCGGCCACTTTCACCTCCACAACAACGACGGAACTGCCGACACACACCAGAGTATGGAAGACGGCACGCTGGATATGGTCCGCGTACTGGCTGCCATCAAAGAGCACTGCGATGATGATGTGACCTTCACCATCGAGAGCCGCAAGAGCGAAGAAAACGTGATTTGGATGCTGGAACACTAGAAGGAGAAATTCACTATGGCAAAGAAAGAAGAACGTTTTGTTATGATTCATGAAGAGGGAAAAGGCTTGAAACTGGAAGGCATTCGCTGCCTGTTTGTGGATAAAGAGACCGGTGTAACCTATTTAGGATGGCATTCTGGATATGGTAGTAGTATAACACCTCTAATCGATGCAGATGGGAAACCGGTAATTACAAAACTATAGGAAGAAAACGTGTGGAACGATGGACCACACGTTTTACTGTTTATTGGGAATCTTGGTTTTCGATTTGTCGTGTTATGAGAATGACCGCCAGAAGATAAACCGCAAACGTCACACCTTCAAAAACGATGGAACTGTATGGACGGGGATAAAGACGGACCAGCATTATCATGACCAGTCTGACAGGGAAATACATTCCCAGCCATGCCGAAATCTTATAGAACCTTTTTCGGAATGTCCTGGCAGCTTCGTTTGCTGCATTTGACCTTTTTCGATAGGCATATTCGAATCCGCCCACCGCGCCGACGAAGGGAAGGAAACTGAGTACGCCCAAAACCTCATTCTGCAGAACAATCGTTGACATAAACTGAAGGATGAGAATCATAACTTCAATCATAATCATAAGAACCATGATCTGCTGAAGGCCGGTGCTTGTTGTCTCTCTGACCTTTGGCAGATCGTTGTCACTTTCATATTCATCATGGAGAAGGTAGTCTGTAGTGACCCCGAACAGTTTGCTCAGCTGAAGAATATTTGCAGCATCCGGCTGTGCCGCAGCGCCCTCCCAGCGGGAAACGGCCTGGCGGGATACGCCCAGCTTCTCGGCCAAATCTTCCTGGGACCAGCCATTGGCTTTTCTGAGCTGCAGGATTTTATCTGATAGTCTCATAACGAAACCTCCTTTACCTTTGGTGACTTCATTGTAACAAAAATCCCATGTGGATGCTACCACCCCGGCTTTACATTTCCGCAACATGAGGTTGCATTACAGAGACATTGGGCTCTGGGAAGGTGTTTCTTGCTTCAGGTTTTCTTTTTGTCCAGAAAGGTTTTCCATGGAAAAGCATTATGGTTATTTTGAAAACACTTCCCTTGCAAATCGTCAAAAGTTTTACTTTTAGCTCTATAGGTTTTCTATAGAAAACCTATAGAGCTGTTTTGAAAACTTCGCCATTGAAATACGTATGGAGTTTTCTTTTTATCTCAAGAAGTTTTCTATGGAAAACTTTTCGAGTTGACATGAAAACTTTTGATGTCCCCGCAGCCTGAAGTTTTCTAATTCGTCATAATAGTTTTCTGTGGAAAACATTTTCATGTAAAATGAAAACTGCACCTATAAGAGAGGTCTTATTCCTACCCAAATCCCAATTTACCACTCCTCGCTATGGAACACCCCTCGAAAATATGATAAAATTAAAGAGTTAGAGATTAATCGAAAAGGAGAACATACATGAGCTTAGATAGATTAAACGACAAACAGCGTCAGGCGGCCATGCATATAGAAGGCCCTCTGCTGATTCTGGCAGGTGCCGGATCCGGTAAGACCAGCACCATGACAGAGCGTATCGCATATATGATTGATCAGGGCATCAGCCCGTACAACATCCTGGCTGTGACCTTTACTAATAAGGCAGCCAAGGAAATGAAAAACAGGGTAGAAGACCTGGTTGGCTACATCGACGACATGTGGATTATGACCTTCCACTCCATGTGCCTGCGCATCCTGCGCTACCACTGCGAGCTGATCGGTTACAAGTCCAACTTCGTCATCTACGACGGCACAGACCAGAAGACCCTGGTGAAGAACATCCTGAAGGAAAACAATATCAATGAGAAGGAGTTCAACCCGGCTTATATTCTGTCCATCATCAGCAATTACAAGGAAAAATCCATGGGCGCCGAGGAATATAAGCGCCACGTGGAAGAAAACTATAAGACGAAGATTATCTACGGCGTCTTCAAGGCTTACGACGAGACCCTGAAGAAGAACAACGCCATGGACTTTGATGACCTGCTGCTCAACACGGTGAAGCTGTTCGAGGCGGACGAGGCGACGCTGCTGAAATATCAGAACCGTTTCCGCTACATCATGGTGGACGAGTACCAGGATACGAACCACATTCAGTACAAGCTGATCAAAATGCTGGCCGACGCCCATCACAACCTTTGTGTAGTAGGCGATGACGACCAGTGCATCTACCAGTGGAGAGGTGCTGACATCCGCAACATCCTGGACTTCGAGAAGGATTTTCCGGAGACAAAGGTGGTCAAACTGGAACAGAATTACCGTTCCGTCGGCAACATCCTGGCGGCTGCCCACTCCGTCATCGAGAACAACAAAGGCCGCAAAGGCAAGAAACTTTGGACAAACAAAGAGGACGGCGAGAAAATCAAGTACTACCGTGCCGATACGGAGAAGGACGAGGCCCGCTTCGTGGCCCAGGAAATCGTGCTGAAGAAGAACAAGGACAGGAAGTACAGCGATTTTGCCATCCTGTACAGAACCAACGCCCAGTCCAGACATTTTGAAGAGGCGCTGACCCGACGCGATATTCCGTACCGCGTGCTTTCCGGCCTCCGTTATTACGACAGAAAAGAAATCAAAGACGTCATGGCCTACATGCGTCTGGTGGTAAATCCATACGATGACCTGTCTCTGAAGAGGGTCATCAACGAGCCGAAGCGCGGCATGGGTGACAAATCCGTTGCCAAGGTAGAGGCTTTCGCAAAGGTAAGGGGAGAAAGCCTGCTGCAGGCACTCTCAAATGATGAAGTGCTGGACACTCTGCCGAACAAGGCTTACCAGGGCGTCAAGGCCATGGTGGACTGCATCAATAACTGCCGGTCTGAAAAGGACAACCTGCGTGTGTCCGATATCTACGACCAGCTGCTGGTTCACACCGGATACATGAAAGCCCTGGAAGATGCCAATACTGTAGAGGCAGAAGGCCGCATTGAAAACCTGATGGAATTCAAATCGGTTATTTACGATTACGAGGAACAGGCCAGAGAAAACAATGAGGAGCCGACTATCGAAGGCTTCATGGAAAAGGTTACCCTCATGGCAGAAGTGGACAACCACGACGAAACCCAGGACGCGGTGGTACTGATGACTATGCACAGTGCAAAGGGTCTGGAGTTCCCTGTGGTATTCCTGCCGGGCCTGGAAGACGGACTCTTCCCGGGCCACAAAGCCTTTGACAGTCCTTCCGGCATGGAAGAGGAGCGACGTCTCTGCTACGTAGGCATGACCCGCGCCAAGGAGATTCTGATTCTGACTAGCGCGTCCATGAGAACCCTTTACGGCAGAACCGATTACACCAGAGAGTCCCAGTTTCTCCGGGAGGTGGACAAGCACCTGCTGGACGGCGATGCTGTCTACGAGCGCAAGGGTTATGACGATCATCTAGGCGTGGACACCGGCCTCTTTGACGGCTTCCGCGATCCGGCGCCGGCAAAGCCTTACGACACTCTCCGCTATGCAAAGGCGGCAACAAAGGCCAACGCATCGCTGGTCGACGATGGTTTTGATATAGGTGACAAGCTAAAACATCCGAAGTTCGGCGAGGGTCTGCTCATCGAACAGGATGCCAAGACCATGTCTGTCATGTTCGACAGCGTGGGGATGAAGAAGCTGGCAAAAGGTTTCGTCAAGCTGACGAAAATTTAGGAGAACAGAATGGAAAACATGGAAATAATCAAAGCGCAGATGCGCGAGAAAATAGAAATCCTGAGCAAGGCCGCCAAGGCCTATTACCAGGACGCAGAGGAAATCATGTCCAACTTTGAGTACGATAAACTCTATGACGAGCTGGAAAGCCTCGAGAAGGAAACCGGCGTAATCCTGGCAGGCAGCCCGACCCAGCAGGTGGGTTACGAAGTGCTGTCGGAACTGCCCAAGGAGGCCCATCCAAGCCGTATGCTGTCTCTGGACAAGACCAAAGACAGAGATGCCTTAGCTGGATGGCTCAACGGTCAGAAAGGGATTTTGTCCTGGAAGCTGGACGGTCTGACCATCGTGCTGACTTATGAAGAGGGGCAGCTGACAAAGGCATTGACCCGCGGCAACGGTGATGTGGGAGAAGTCATCACCAACAACGCAAAGGTATTCGCTAACCTGCCGCTGGAAATCCCACACAAGGGCAGACTGGTACTTCGCGGGGAGGCGGTCATCCGCTACAGCGATTTTGAGAAGATCAACGCGTCTATTCCTGATGCAGATGCCAAATACAAGAATCCGAGAAACCTGTGCAGCGGCTCCGTACGCCAGCTGAACAACGAGATTACAGCCCAGAGAAACGTCAATTTCTTTGCCTTCTCCTTAGTGGAAGCGGAAGGTGTGGATTTTGATAACAGCCGTGAAAACCAGCTGAAATGGCTGGCAGGCCAGGGCTTTGACGTGGTAGAATACCGGATGGTGGAACCGGCAACCATTGTGGAAGCCGTAGGCAGCTTTGAGAAAGAAGTAGAAACCAACGATCTGCCGTCTGACGGACTCGTATTGGTATTAGACGATATTGCATACAGCAAGGGCCTGGGAACCACAGCCAAGTTCCCAAGAGATGCCATCGCCTTCAAGTGGAGGGACCAGATTGCGGAAACCACTCTGCAGGAGATTGAGTGGAGCGCATCCAGAACCGGACTCATTAATCCGGTTGCCATCTTTGCGCCGGTGGAACTGGAAGGTACGACGGTAAGCCGTGCGTCCGTTCACAACATCAGCGTGATGCAGGACCTGAAGCTTGGCATCGGCGACACGATTACTGTGTATAAGGCCAACATGATCATCCCGCAGATTGCGGAGAACCTGACCGGCACAGGTAACGTGGAGATTCCGAAGACATGCCCTGTCTGCGGCGGAGACACAGAGATCAAAGACGACAGCGGCATCAAGACCCTCTACTGCACCAACCCGGACTGCCTGGCGAAGCAGATCAAGCGTTTTGCACTCTTTGTTTCCCGTGATGCCATGAACATGGACGGTCTGTCTGAGGCAACCATCGAGAAGTTCATCGCGGAAGGGCTGATCAAAAACCTGGCGGACCTGTTCCACATGGAGCAGCATCAGGAGACTATCGTCAACATGGAAGGCTTTGGACAGAAGTCCTTTGATAACCTGATTGCATCGGTCAACAAGGCGAGAGAGACCACGCCGGAGAGACTGCTCTACGCGCTGGGAATCCCGGGCATCGGTGTTGCCAACGCCAAGGTCATCTCCAAGGCCTGCGGACGCAAGTGGGAAACCATCATGAATCTGACCCGGGAACAGCTGCTGGAAATCGACGGCATCGGTGACATCATGGCAGATGCATACGTGAACTTCTTTGCCGACGAAATCAAGCGCCGTGAGGCTGAGGCCGTTGCGGCAGAAGTGCGGCTTGACGAGGAGATGGAAGAAACGGCTGACTTTTTCGGCGGCCTGACCTTTGTCATCACGGGTTCGCTGAACCATTTCGCCAACCGCGACGCCCTGAAGGAGGCCATCGAGCAGGCAGGCGGCAAAGTTGCCGGTTCTGTGAGCAAAAAGACTAGCTATTTGGTCAATAATGATGTAAACTCTAATTCAGGGAAGAACAAAAAAGCCAAGGAGCTTGGCATCCCGATTATCGATGAAGAGACAATCAAAACATGGTTAGAAACAGGAGTTGTGACACATGCTTAAGATAGGAAAACTGGACAGCGAAGTGCTGCAGAGAATTGTTATCGACAAGATCAGCTACAGACGTCCGGAAGTAAAAACAAGAGCAGGCGTAGGAGAAGACTGTGCGGTCATCGACTACGGCGAATATGAATGCGTCATTTCCACAGACCCGATTACGGCCTCTGTCAATGACATCGGCAGACTTGCCATTCATATTTCCTGCAACGACATCGCCAGCAACGGCATCGAGCCCCTGGGCATTACCCTGGCGGTACTGCTGCCAGACGGCACGACGAGAGAAGATGTAAAGAATATTATGGCCCAGGCAGGGGAAGCTGCCGAAGCCATCGGTGTGGAAATCATCGGCGGACATACAGAGGTAACCCCTGCGGTCAATCAGCCGGTTATCGTATCCACGGCCTTCGGCAGAGGCGTTGCGGGAGAATCCGCACCGTCTACTCAGATGCAGCCGGGTGACTGGATCCTCATGACAAAGTCTGCAGGACTGGAAGGCACCGGCATTATCGCCAGCGACAAGGCGTCAGAACTGGAAGGCATCCTGACGGAAGAGGAAATGAACCATGCGAAGGAGCTGCTTAATCAGGTCAGCGTAGTCAAAGAGGGCATCGCTGCCGGCAAAGTCGGTACCTCCGGTATGCACGATGTGACCGAAGGCGGTATCCTGGGAGCCGTGTGGGAGCTTTGTCATCTGGAAGGCATGGGATGCGAAGTCTGGGAAGACCAGGTTGCCATCGACCCTGTAACGGTGAAGATTGCGGCACATTACGGCATCGATCCGCTGAGACTGATCTCCAGCGGCAGCATGATTATCATGGCTTCCGACGAGAGAAAGGACGCTATCGTCAAAGCCGTTGAAGCGGAAGGTATTTCCATCAGCTGCATCGGCAGAATCCGCCCGGCCGAAGAAGGTGTGATAATCAAGAGAATCAGTGGGGAAACCTGCGAAATTACACCGCCGGAAGCAGACGAACTGTACAAGGTGGTATAAGAAATTCGTTGACATTGTCGGCGAAAATCAGTATAATATTATGGTATGAAAACTTCAAACTGCCCTTATATAGCTCCGCCTGGTATGGTTTGGGTCCTGCGCAATGAGATGCCGTGAACCTTGTCAGGTCCGGAAGGAAGCAGCAATAAGCGGATTTTCTCATGTGCCGCAGATTAGCCTTCTCCAACGCCTGCGGAGCTGTATAAGGGCAGTTTTATTTTTAACAGAAAAACAGGAAGGAGCAGCCATGTATACGGCACTTTACAGAGCCCAGAGACCTGAAATCTTTCAGGAAGTCATCGGGCAGGACCACATTGTCCGCATCCTGAAAAACCAAATAGCGACGGCTACCGTGAGCCATGCCTACCTGTTTTGCGGGACAAGAGGAACCGGCAAGACGACTACGGCCAGAATCCTGGCGAAGGCGGTCAACTGTCTGGATACCGAAGAGGCGCCATGTGGCAGCTGTCCAAACTGCCAGTCCATCAAAGAAGGCACGTTCATGGACGTCATCGAAATCGACGCGGCTTCCAACAACGGGGTGGAAAACATCCGTGAACTGAGAGAAAGCGTCAAGTATCCGCCGGCAGTGGGACGAAAAAAAGTCTACATCATCGACGAAGTCCACATGCTTTCTACCGGTGCTTCCAATGCGCTTCTGAAGACGCTGGAAGAACCGCCGGAAAATGTCATCTTCATCCTGGCGACGACTGATCCGCAGAAACTGCCGCAGACCATCCTGTCCAGATGTATGCGTTTGGATTTTAAGAGGGTTCCGGAGAACACTTTGATGGAGCATATGCGCAGAATCTGCATGGAGAAAGGCGTCAAAATCTCTGAAAGTGCACTGCGTCTTCTGGCGGCAAACGCCGATGGCTCCGTGCGTGACGGCCTCAGCATCCTGGATCAGTGTCTGGCCGGAGGAGACAAAGAACTGGGCAGAGACGATATCCTGGAGTTCCTGGGAACCGTATCGGAAGAGTTTTTCCTGAACCTGACCGACAGAGTGGTTATGCAGGACGCGGCAGGTGCGCTGGTACTTCTGGATGAGGCGCTGCAGGAAGGTAAAGACGTCAAGCAGCTGATGAAGGACTGGATGAGTCATTACCGCAGCCTTCTGATTACGAAATACATCAAAAACGCTGAAGACATGTTGAATATGTCCTCGGAAAATGTAGAAAAACTGCGACAGCAGAGTATGCAGGTATCTTTAGAAGAAATCAACAGCGGCATCATTACGCTGTCAAAGACCATTAACGATGCAAGATACTCCACCCAGCCTAGAATCTTACTGGAACTGGCCATTGTGACCATCGCGACAGGTCTCATGGAGCAGAGTGTAACGGTAAAGACAGGTGCACAGCCACAGCGGCAGCAGGTGAGAAACCACGGCATGGCGACTGCAACGGTCAAGGCGAAACCACAGATGCAGGCAGAGCAGACGGTGCAGACAGTAGCGGCAGGAGAACCTTTGATGACGGAACCTGCAGGAAGCGGTATGATACAGGAGACAGCTTCTGCGGCTATGGAAGCGGCCGGACAGGCAGTACAGGCGGTACCGCAATACGACCTGGCTGATATCTGGAACCGTATCTTCGAGAGCGGGGAGAACATCAAGGGCAGCTTCAACATCATACGCATGGGCGCAGAACTGGTTGAAATCAGTGATACCGAATTCAAGGTGCTGGTGCAGAGCGATTTTGTGAAGAAATATGTGGAACAGAATCAGAGTCAGATCTGCTCTTTGATGGAGAATATCGTGGGAAAGAAGCTGAAACTGGTGTGCAGAGCCATGGGACAGCAGGAAGAAAAAGAGGAGAACCAGGATATGCAGAGACTGGCAAGTGAAATCGAAGATAAGTTAAATCTGGGAATACCCGTTAAAGTGAAATAGGAGGAAATAAATTATGGGAAGAGGAATGAGAGCTGGTAAGAAGCAGAAAGTTGGCGGCGGTGGCGGCAACATGCAGCAGCAGTTAAAGCAGATGCAGGCAATGCAGCGCCAGATGGAAGCGATGCAGGAAGAGCTGGAAGCAAAGGAATTCACAACAACTTCTGGCGGCGGTACAGTTTCCGTAACAGCTAACGGCAAGAGAGAAATCGTGAAATTAGACATCGATAAGGACGTTGTGGATCCGGATGATGTAGAAATGTTACAGGACCTGATTATCGCGGCAGTGAACGAAGCGATGAGACAGATTGTCGAAACGTCCAACGACGCAATGGGTCAGCTTACAGGCGGCCTGAGCATCCCTGGCTTAATGTAGGATCTTGAAGGGCTGATTGTATGAAACAGTATCCAAGACCTTTGGGAAGATTGGTAAACGAGCTTTCCAAGATGCCCGGCATTGGCGGAAAGACGGCCCAGAGACTGGCCTTTCACATCTTATCCTTAAGCGATGAGGAAGCCAAGGCGCTGGCTTTTGCCATTACAGATGCCAAGGAAAACATGAAATACTGTTCTGTCTGCGGTAACCTGACCGATCAGGAGCCATGTGCAATCTGCAGGGACAAAGCGCGCAGACAGGATATCATCTGCGTCGTGGAAAGTCCGAAAGACGTCATGGCGATGGAGAGAATGAAGGAATTCGACGGCCTCTATCACGTACTGCATGGGGCAATTTCCCCGATGGACGGTGTAGGACCGGAGGATATCAATCTGAAACAGCTGATTCTCCGTCTCCAGAACACCGACGTGCAGGAGCTGATTCTGGCGACAAACCCTAACATCGAAGGGGAGGCTACGGCCATGTATATCGCCAGACTGATCAAGCCGTCCGGCATCAAAGTCAGCCGTATCGCCAACGGTATTCCGGTCGGCGGAGACCTGGAATATGCTGACGAAGTGACGCTGCTGAAGGCCATGGAAGGGCGCAGAGAATTATAAGTATAAGAGACGACAAAGAAGGCATTGCCCGCTAGACGGACATGCCTTTTTCTTTTGCTAAACGGATTAAATTGGCATATTTGGTCTTTGCGGCCAGGAGATTATATGCGGCATAATCGATTGCGGCAGAGTCTGTCATTTCGTTGAACAAAAGCGTTGCCTGCTCCACTTCGGAGTGGGCATTTTTTATGAAAGAAAGAATCTGCTCTTCTTCGGTTTCGGGTTTTCTTTTTATAAATAACATCACGTCCGCCTCCTTTTCGTACTTCTATTTTATTCCACGGACACATATTTTATACAGCATAGGAATATTTTCGTGGAGGATGTTTGTATGAGCGTAGAATTGGGCGTGTTTCTGACGTTTTGCGGGACGTTGATACTGCTGTTTCTTTTGGGAAAGACCCTGTTGGTGCCGCTGAAAATTATCCTGAAGATGATGGTAAACAGTCTGCTTGGTGCAATCCTTCTGGTGGTGCTCAACGCCTTTGGCAGTGCGGCAGGGCTGATGATACCGCTAAATCTGGTAAATGCTGTGACGGTGGGGGTGCTGGGTGTTCCGGGCATCATCATGTTGCTGCTGTTCTGCAACTGAATTGGAAAACGGGCAAAGTAAAACCGGCACGAGTGTCTCGCGCCGGTTTTGGTTATTGTGGTTATATTTGATAATGTGAATTTCTAAATATTTTGTTTAGCCGAACATTCCTAAGCCTAAGAAGCCGTCTAACTGACCTAACAGAACGATTACCATCATGATAGGAGCAATGAACTTGATACAGAATTCGTAGAATTTCTGTGTCTTGAACTGATTGCCGTTCAGCGTAACTTCTTCTTCAACTAATGTAGTAGGAACTACGATAGCACAGTAGCATGCAGCTAATGGCATCAGGATACCTTCGGAGATTAAGTCAACAGCATCTAACCAGCAGCCCTGACCTAAGAACTGTGGGAATCCGTTCTGACCTAAACCATCGATGGAGATGATAGATGCAGTTACCGCGATGGACGCACCTAAGATCATAACTAACTTGTTTCTGTTAACTGACTTGCCCTTTTCTTCCATCTTGTCAACTGCTACAGCAGTGATACCTTCTAACAGGGAGATGGAGGAAGTGATTGCAGCGATGAATACTAATGTGTAGAATACGAATCCGAAGATTGGACCTACGCCGCCCATGCCCTTGAATACAGTCTGCAGAGTTACAAACAGTAAGCCAGGACCTGCACCTGGTTCTAAACCAGCTGCAAATACTGCAGGCATAGTAGCTAAACCAGCCATCAGTGCAACGATTGTATCAGCGAAAGGAATGATTAAAGCACTTCTTTCTAAGTTGTCTGTCTTTGGCAGGTAGGAACCATATGCAACCATGATGGACATACCTAAGGACAGGGAGAAGAACATCTGACCACCAGCTACGGATAATACCTTAACCCAGCCAGTACCTTCGAATGCACTCCAGTCAGGCTTGAACATGAAAGCGATACCTTCAGAAGCACCTGGTAATGTGCAAGCTCTGATAATTACGATCACTAACATTACGAATAATGCTGGCATAGCGATGGAAGTGAACTTTTCGATACCGCCGGATACGCCTGCTCTAACGATGAATACTGTTAGCAGAACGAAGATCAGGGAGAAGATCACTGTCTGGCCCATGTCTGCTGCGAAACCGAAGAAGTAAGCGTCACTTGCTGCGTCGCCGATACCCCAGCCTGCACCAAACAGGTCGCCTAAGTTTGCGACTGCATACTTCATGCAGTAACCGCCCAGCATACAGTAGAAGGATAAGATTAACCAAGGAGCGATTGCACTCATCCAGCCGATGAATGTGTACTTCTTGGATAAGTCTGTGTAAGCGCCAACTACGCCCTTACCAGTCTTTCTACCTAAAGCTAATTCAGTTAACATAATTACATAACCAACAAATACTACTAATACTAAGTACAGTAATAAGAATGCGAAACCACCGTTTGCACCCATTTTGTATGGGAATCCCCATAAGTTACCGAGTCCTACTGCGGACCCTACGGCAGCCATCATAAATCCAAAACTGCTGCCCCACTGGCCTTTGCCTTGTTGTTCCATAACGAAACCTCCTAATAAAAATTTATCAAATATAATATGAATAATTTCACATATGCCATTATATATGAATGGTATGTAATTTGTCAATGGATATCATAAAAAATAGAGAAAAATTGTTGAAAAAAACAAAAGTATACACGAAAATAAGGAGAGAACACAAAGAAATGCCGACAGATTGTGGACGATTTTCTGCACAAAAGCAAAAAGAAAGAGCAGGTTATGAAAACCTGCTCTTTCTTCACTTTAATTTGCATTATTTATTATAGAGTTGTATGTATTTTTTAGAATAAATCTGTGAAGTTAAAGAATCCGTCTAAGGATACGATTAACAGGATTGCACAAATCACTGGATCGATGTACTTCAGACATACGTCTACGAAAGGCTTTGTCTTGAAGTTGGAGCCCTGCAGAACTTCGTCGTCTAAGTAGTTCTTTCTAGTCCAGCCTAACATTACGGCCATACCTAAAGCACCTAATGGCATCAGGATACCTTCTGCGAATAAGTCGAAGAAGTCTAACCAAACTTTGCCAGCTTCAGGTCCTAACAGTGCGCTTAATGGGTTCCACCAACCGGAGGAGCCTAAGCCGTCGCCAGTAACGATTAAGTTACCAACTAAAGCGATAGCAGCAGTCAGGATTACGCAGTTCATTCTGTTTACTTTGCCCTTCTTTTCCTGATAGTCTACCATAGCGTGGATACCACCTTCCATCATACCGATGGAGGAAGATAATGCTGCGAAGAATACCAGTAAGAAGAAGATTACGCTGAAGATAGGACCGATAGCGCCCATGTTCTGGAATACAGTTACTAATGTAACGAATAATAATCCAGGACCAGCACCAGGTTCTAAGCCGTATGCGAATACAGCAGGGAAAATAGTAATGCCAGCCATTACAGCTACACAAGTATCAGCAACTGCAACGATCATAGCGTTCTTTTCTAAGTTTTCAGACTTGGATAAGCCTGCACCGTAAGCGATTAAGCAACCGGAAGCCAGTGATAATGAGAAGAAGCACTGGTTACCAGCAGCACCTAATACGCCAATCCAGCCAGTTCCCTTGAATGGTTCTAAGCTTGGCTTGAAGATGAATGCTAAACCATCCATTGCGCCAGGTAATGTAACCGCTCTGATGATAACAATAATCATACAAACGACTAATGCTGGAATTGCGAACTTACAGAATTTTTCGATACCTTCAGTACCCTTGATTACGATTGCAACTGTTAAGCCCCAGAAAACTACCATGTACAGGATTGCTTCCATACCGGAGGAAATGAATCCGCCGAAGAAGTCTCCTGCAGCCATAGTTCCTAAGTCACCCATGCCAAGAACCCAGCCAACAGATGCAACTAAGTACTTTGTGATGTAACCACCGAATGTGCAGTAGAACGCTACTAAGAAGTAAGGTGCTACAGTTTCGATGATACCAACAATCTTGAACTTAGGATTAACAGTTGCAAAACCTTCGATTGCAGCCTTCTGTGTTTTACGGCCGATTGCGAATTCACCTAATAACAGAGGATAACCTACTAATACCAGGAATACCAGATAGCAAGCTAAGAAAACGAAACCGCCCATGTTACCCATCTTGTATGGGAAGGACCATAAGTTACCTAAACCTACAGCGGAACCAATGGCAGCCATCAGGAAGCCAAAGTTACTGTTAAAACCACTATTAGTTTTCTTTTCCATTGAACTACCTCCTAATAAAATAAAATAAATGCATTAAAGTTTTTCGTAAACATTATACGCCTCTACTTATTTCTATGTCAATATGTATACATTTTATGGAAGATAAAATTTTCAGAATTTTTCTTTTTTCGTGGATGGAATACAAAATAATTTGTGACTCGACACAAATTAGACAAAAAACCAAAAGTCCCGTTATGGGTGAACGGGATCTTTGGCCTTTCGTGCATTTATTATTTTATTAGGTGTATTGATATGAACAGCGCTTCTTTAGAACCACTTTAAGCCAAAGAAGCTGTTCATCTGACCTACCAGGATGAAAATCATGAAGATTGGTGCTAACCACTTCAGACAGAACTTCACGTATTTCTTGGAAACATACTTGCTTCCGCTTTCTACTTCGTCATCGATATAGTTAGGATACATCCATCCTAACAGGATTGCCATAACCAGACATCCGATTGGCATCATGAAACCTTCCGCGAATAAATCAAATGCGTCTAACCAAGTGGACAGACCGAAAGGCTTAGGCAATGGACCTGCACCTAATGCGTCGATGGCAACGATCAGGGAACCAATTGTAGTGATTGCGATGATTGCCCAGCTGATCTTTGTTCTGCTTGCTGTCTTGCCTTTCTTTTCTGCGTTGTCAATGAATGCAGATACAGCACCTTCCAGCATACCGATGGAAGAAGTCAGTGCTGCGAAGAATACTAACAGATAGAAAATGGTACCAAAGATTGGACCAACAGCACCCATGGAGTTAAATACTGTCTGTAATGTTACGAACAGCATACCAGGACCTGCAGCTGGTTCTAATCCGGATGCGAATGTAGCAGGAATTGTTGCCAGTGCAGCTAATAATGCTACGGAAGTATCCATGATTGGAACTAATACAGCGTTCTTTTCCAGGTTTTCCTGTTTGCTCAGGTAGGATCCGTAAGCAATCAGACAACCGGAAGCCAGGGATAAGGAGAAGAACATCTGACCGCCGGCAGATGCCAGCACGGTAATCCAGCCCGTTCCTTTGAATACATCAAAGTTTGGCTTGAAGATGAATTCCAGACCATCCATTGCCCCAGGCAGTGTGCAGGATCTGATTACGGTAATCAGCAGCAGAACTGCCAGACCAGGCATTGCGATGGTACAGAACTTTTCGATACCGCCGGATACACCACCCATAACGATAACAACCGTTAAGATGATGAATACTGCAGAGAATAGAATAGCAGGTACGGTACTTGTTCCGGAGATGCCTACGAAATCTTCAAAGTATGCACCAGGATTAGCGCCGTTTACACCCCAGCTTGCGCCAAAGATGTCACCGATGTTGGCAATCAGATATTTCATTACGTATCCGCCTAATACGCAGTAGAAAGATAACAGGAAGAATGGAACGATGGTTGCCATCCAGCCGTTGAATCCAAATCTTTTATCTACTGATTCATACGCGCCGATAGCGGCTTTGCCAGATTTTCTACCGATAGCAAATTCTCCAACCATGCAAGGATAACCGATCAGAATGCCTAATGCTAAGTAAAGAATTAAAAATGCGAATCCTCCGCCGTTCCCCATCTTATATGGAAAACCCCAGAGGTTACCGAGTCCAACTGCAGAGCCTACTGCAGCCATCAAGAACCCGAAGTTACTCTTAAATTGGCCTTTGTTGTTACTTGACATTGAACTACCTCCTAATTACGAATGATGAATAAATGCAATTATGTGGCTTCATTATAGTAAAGCGGATTTTTTACCGCAATGAGTCCAGGGCCTTTTCAAACCCAGGTCTTATGCCTG
Organism: Bacillota bacterium; assembly: GCA_017522185.1. Classification (GTDB taxonomy): domain Bacteria; phylum Bacillota; class Clostridia; order Peptostreptococcales; family Anaerovoracaceae; genus Senimuribacter. Next base: position 41,411 of record JAFWZZ010000030.1, read on the forward strand.
GGAGAAAGGTTTTAGACTAAAGTATGATGTGAAAATGACCCGGGACAAAATAATAGAAGCACCTTGATTTCATTTTTGTCTTTCAGTACAATATAAATATATGAAAGAAAACAAAAAAAGGAGACCATCTCATGGCAATTGAAAAAGTAAGAGCATATTTTAAGGAGTTTGGAATTGAAGATAGAATTATGGAATTTGATGTATCCAGCGCGACAGTGGATCTGGCGGCACAGGCAGTCGGTGTAGAGGGTGCCAGAATCTGCAAGACCCTTTCCTTCAAAAAAGGGGAAGACGGATGTATCCTGATTCAGATGGCCGGAGACGCAAAGATTAACAACAGAAAGTTTAAGGATACCTTTGGCTTCAAAGCAAAGATGCTGAGCGCAGAAGAGGTTGTGGAATTTACAGGCCATGCCATTGGAGGGGTCTGCGCTTTTGCCATCGAGAACCCAAATGTAACCGTTTACTGTGACGAGTCTATGAAACGTTTTGAAACCGTGTTCCCGGCATGTGGAAGTTCTAACAGTGCCATCGAGTTTACCTGTGAGGAACTGTTCCAATACTCCAATGCCGACAGCTGGATTGACGTGGCAAAACTGCCGGAAGAAGAATAATGGGGGATATCATGAAAAAAGACGAGAAAGACCTGACTTTAGAGTATCAGCCGGAGACAAGATCAAGAACCCAAAAAAATATACGCTGCCTGGTGCTGTGTACCTTGGGGGCAGCGCTGTATGCATTTAACCTGAACAGCTTCGTGGACGCGGGAGGACTGTATCCGGGCGGCTTTGCCGGCATCACCGTGCTGCTGCAGAATATCTGTGAGGCTTTCGCAGGCATCAGTGTCCCGTATACAATGATTTATCTGCCGCTGAACTTGATCCCGATTTACATCGGTATCCGTTATCTGGGGAAGCGGTTTACCTTTTTCTCTGTTTACGTGATTGTGGTAAGCAGTATTCTGACAGACCTGCTGCCTAACGTGGCGATTACCTCTGACATTCTGCTGATCAGTATATTCGGCGGCATCCTCAACGGTACGGCTGTTGGATTATGTCTGCTGGCCGGTGCATCTGCAGGCGGTACGGATTTCATTTCCATTTACTTTTCAGAGAAGAAAGGTATCGATACCTGGAACTATATCTTCATGGCTAATATCTGCATTCTGGTGGCTGCAGGCCTGATTTTCGGTTTCGATAAGGCTTTGTACTCCATCATCTTCCAGTATGCAACCACGCAGCTGATTCAGATGCTGCATAAGCGCTATCAGAAGCATACGCTGCTAATCATTACCGAACAGCCAAATGTGATTTATGGCCGTATCAAGGCAATCACAAATCACGATGCGACCCTGTTCAAAGGCATCGGCTGTTTCCAGGGCGCGGAGCGTAACATGCTGTATTCCGTGGTTTCCAGCGACGAAGTTGATAAGGTGATGTCGGCCATCAAAGATGCAGATCCAAATGCCTTCATCAACTCTATCAAGACAGAGGAAATCGGCGGCTGGTTCTACAGTAAGCCAAATAAATAGAAAAAAGAAGTTGACAGATACGGCCTTTGTACGTATACTGTGCTTAACAAAATTGAATAAATTCTTCGGGGCAGGGTGCAATTCCCTACCGGCGGTGATAGTCCGCGACCCGCTGCGGCGGCTGACCTGGTGGAACTCCAGGACCGACAGTTACAGTCTGGATGAGAGAAGAAATGTATGTGTATTTTTCTATTGCAATGCAAACGGTGCCCCTTTTTTGGGTACCGTTTTTTTATTCTTAAGTGATAGACCATACCGTTTCACGAGGAATTTATCGGACCAATATAAATTCAAAAGTGAAAGGAGATTAATAACATGAATCAGAAATGGTCTACCAACAAGTTAGTTCTTACAGCTATGCTGGCTGCAGTATCGGGGGTATTGATGTCGCTGGAATTCTCCATGCCTATGATGCCGCCTTTTTACAAAATCGATTTCAGTGACGTTCCAACGGTTATCGCGCTGTTTACCATGGGACCGGGATCCGCAATCAGCGTAGAAGTCATCAAAATCATTATCAAACTGATCACAGTAGGCACCAACTCCATGTACGTTGGGGAGCTGGCAAACCTGCTGGGTATCATTCTCTTTATCGTCCCTGTATGGCTGATTTACAAGAAAAAAGGACAGACAACAAAGGCCGCATGTGTGGCATTGGCTATCGATGTGCCAATCCGTATCGCCTTCTCCTGCTTCCTAAACGCATGCATCACGTTGCCGCTGTACGCCAAGGCGATGGGTATGCCGCTTGACGAAGTGGTGCAGGCGGTGGCCTTTGTGAACCCGATGATTACAGATCTGACCACCTTTATCGTGATGGCTACCATTCCGTTTAACCTGGTGAAGATTACGTTAAACTTTGTGGTTGGCTACTGGCTCTATGAAAGACTGAAGAGCACAAGCGTATTGAGAGGACTGAAAGTAAATGCTGAAAGAGTATCGTAATTTAACACGTCTGGAAATGGAACAGATAGATAAAGAAGAAACCATCGTCCTGATTCCCGTTGGAGCCGTGGAACAACACGGGAATCAGGCTCCGCTGGGAACCGATGACATCATTGCAGAGGCCATGGTGGAATATCTGGGAAGAGCACTAGAAGAGGCCGGGGAAGCGGACTTTCCGATGCTGGTATTCCCTTTGATTCCGGTGGGTCTCAGCACGGAGCATAAGAACTTCTGTGGGACGGTTACCCTGCGCCCGGATACCTACTATCATCTGCTATACGATATCTGTACGTCCCTGGCCCATCACGGATTCAAAAAGATTGCCTTCCTGGTGTGTCACGGCGGCAATATGACAATCCTCCAGGTGCTAAGCAGAGAACTGCGCAGTGAACTTGGAATCGCACCGTTCTTCCTGTCATCGGGTGCATTCGGACATCCTGACGTGAAGGCTACTTTGTCAGAGGGGAATATCTGGGACTTCCACGGCGGAGAAATGGAGACTTCCATGGTCATGGCCGTCGATGAAAGCCTGGTCAAACTGGAAACCTCGGAAGCGGGACTTCCGGCTTCCTTCGTCGATAATCATACGTTATTACCTTACGGCGCTGTTTCCATCGGATGGGTTTCCGAGGATTGGAGAACTGAGGACGGAAAGCCTATCGGCATCGGGGGAGATCCATCCGGAGCAACTGCCGAAAAGGGAAGAATCATTCTGGAGACCAGTGCAAAGGCGCTGGTGCCGGGACTGTTGGAAATTAGAGATTGGAAAGTTTAGAAGTAAAGTTCATATGTAATAAAACCTTTATGCGCCCTGCCATATGCCTCCGGCAGGGTATTTTATTGGAATTTTTGTGTGATTAGTTAAAACTAACTGTTGACAGCCTCGTAAGGATATGGTAAATTATAGATGCGGTTAGTTTTTGCTAACTAACCGCGCGGTGAAAACGTAAGAGTAAACTTTTGAAAGATAGAAATGGGAGGACAACGATGACATTATTAAATGCCAATGCAGGCGAAGAATATATCATCCGCGATATTGTGACGGACGATGAAGAGTTAGACGCATTTCTGTTTTCCCTGGGATGTTACAGCGGGGAGCCGATTACGGTGATTAAGCACCTGAGGGGCGGCTGCGTGGTATCCATCAAGGATGGCAGATACAACATCGACAACGATTTGGCTGGAGCCATCGCAATTTAATAAATGAAGAACATGTGGTGAGTTTTCACCACATATATTTTGAGAAGAGGTTAGGCGAAACTAACCAACAAGCAAACTATGACTTATGCAGGAGGAAAAACGAAAATGAGAATTGCATTAGCAGGAAATCCAAACAGTGGTAAAACCACAATGTACAACGCCTTAACGGGCCGAAATGAAAAAGTGGGAAACTGGGCGGGTGTAACAGTAGATAAGAAGGAAGCAACCATCAAAAAGAGCTTCTTTGATGGGGCGGAGCTGGTAGCGGTAGACCTTCCAGGGGCGTATTCCATGTCCCCGTTTACTGCGGAAGAGAGCATTACAAGTGCTTATGTAAAACAGGAATCACCAGATGCCATCATCAACATCGTAGACGGCACAAACCTGAGCCGTTCCCTGTTCTTCACAACACAGCTTTTGGAACTGGGTATTCCGGTTGTGGTTGCACTGAACAAGAGCGATATCAACGCAAAGAAAAATACAAAGATTGACGTAGCGGCATTATCTGCAAAGCTGGGATGCCCGGTCATCAAAACCGTTTCCACAACTGCGGCTGACAAAGGTTTGGCTGAAGTAGTAAAGAAGGTTGTAGAAGTGGCTGGCAAAGGCCAGACTGCGCCTTACGAGCAGGGAGATATCAACTTCCATGATAAGGCGGAAGTAACAGCGGCAGACAGAAAGCGTTTCGAATTTGTAAATAAAATCGTAAAAGCCGTTGAAACAAGAGAGGTTTATACGAAAGATACAAACAAGCAGGACAAAATCGATGAAATCCTGACCAACAAAGTTTTGGGCATCATTATCTTTGCTGCAATTATGTTTGGTGTGTTCAACCTTTCCCAGTCTACGGTTGGTCCTGCGATTGCAGATTATCTGGTTGGCTGGATCGAAAGCTTCCAGGGATGGGTTGGCGAACTGGTTTCCGGTGCATCTCCATTCATGCAGGCACTGCTGGTTGACGGTATTATCGGCGGTGTTGGTGCGGTTATCGGCTTCTTACCATTAGTTATGGTAATGTACTTCTTAATCGCATTATTAGAAGACTGCGGTTACATGGCAAGAGCGACTGTTGTACTGGACCCGATTTTCAAGAAGGTTGGCTTATCCGGTAAGTCCGTGATTCCATTCGTTATCGGTACAGGTTGTGCAATCCCAGGGGTTATGGCATGTCGTACCATCAGAAATGAAAGAGAAAGAAGGGCCACTGCAATGCTGACACCATTCATGCCTTGCGGTGCAAAGTTACCGGTTATCGCTTTATTCTCCGGTGCATTCTTTGCAGATGCATCCTGGGTGGGTACTTTGATGTACTTCGTAGGTATTCTGCTGATTCTGCTGGGTGCCTTACTGGTAAACAAGATTACAGGTTACAAGCACAAGAAGTCCTTCTTTATCATGGAATTACCTGAATACAAACTGCCAAGCCTGAAGAGAGCGACCACTTCCATGTTTGCAAGAGCAAAGGCGTACATCGTAAAGGCTGGTACAGTTATCCTGGTATGTAACACAGTTGTACAGATCATGCAGGCTTTCAACTGGCAGCTGCAGCTGGTGGAAGAAGGCATGGAATCCACTTCCATTCTGGCAACTGTTGCATCTCCGTTTGCCGTACTGCTGATTCCACTGGGATTCGGTGCATGGCAGCTGGCAGCAGCATCTATTACAGGATTTATCGCCAAAGAAAACGTAGTTGGTACGCTGGCAGTTGTATATGCCATCACTAACTTTATTGACACAGAAGAATTGGCACTGGTTGGCGGCGCAAACGAAGTTGCGACTGCTATGGGGCTGACTTCTGTAGCAGCGCTGGCTTACCTGATGTTTAACCTGTTTACACCACCATGCTTTGCAGCACTGGGTGCAATGAACGCAGAAATGCAGGATAAGAAGTGGCTGTGGGGCGGCATTGCATTACAGTTCGGCACCGGTTATGTGGTAGCATTCCTGGTATACCAGATCGGTACGCTGATCACTACAGGTTCTGTTGGCACAGGTTTCGTTCCTGGTCTGATTGTAGTTGCAGCACTGGCGGCTATCGTTATTACGCTGATTAAAAAAGCAGACGAAAAAGTTGATGCGGAATACGCATTAAAGAAGAAGGCTGCTTAGTTGAAAGGAATAGAGATTATGACAGACTTTATCATTGGAGCAATTGTTGCGGTCATTTTGATTGCGGCAGGATTATACATCGTCAAAGCAAAGCGCCGCGGCGTGAAGTGCATCGGCTGCCCGACAGCCGGAAGCTGTGAGAAACACGGTGAACACGTGCACTGCCATTGCGGTTGCTGCGGGGATGAAGAATACGATAATTAATCGATGCAAATATGACTGCTGTTTTCACAGGAATGTGGAGACGGCAGTTTTTTTATGCTAAAATAATAAATCATAAGCGGGAGGAAAGAAAAAATGGCAATGGTACACGTAACAATTTATACAGCAAAATTGGAAGAATCCATTCAATTCTATGAAGAAATCGTAGGATTGAAGATACAGAGAGATTTTAGAGAATTTGGCGGCAATATCGTCTTTCTCGCCGAAAAAGAGGGCGACACCCAGGTGGAACTGATCGATGAGCCTGCAAAGGCTTACTGCGGCAGCGGCATCTCCATGGGTTTTCACGTAAATGACGTGGAAGCAAAGCGTGAAGAGGTCATCGCGAAGGGTTTGAACCCGACACCAATTATCGCACCAAATCCACAGGTAAAGTTTTTCTTTGTTGATGATCCAAACGGCGTGACTGTGCAGTTTATTTAAAATGATAAATTGGGATTTTTCTGTTAGGGCAGGTTGTTTCATTTTCGAAGTAAATGGTTTCTACAGAAACGGCTTTTATCTTCTTGGAAACCAGAATGATTACAGACTGTAATATGGTTTCTTTTTGTGAAAGAATCGTTTCCAGAGAAACCATTTATTACTTTTGGGAAGTAGAATTACATATAAAGCAGTATTTGGTTTCTTATTTTGGAAAGATTGTTTCTATAGAAACGGTTTGTGGGCTGTTAGAAACAGAATCAATTAAAAATCAAGAGTTCGTTTCCTTTTTCGAGCAATGCGTTTTCATGGAAACTATTCTTGGCATTTTAGAAACCGACATCCTCACAAACCCCAATTTGTAAGAATGCTTATGGTGGGATTGACTGTTTTATGATATGATGAAAAGGCAGAAAGTGAGGAGACGAAAATGAACTTACAGCAGATTGAAGCATTCATGAAAGACAGAAAACCGGGGGATGTCGGCAAGCGGAAGAACTGCAGCGTGCTGATTCCTTTGGTGGAGATAGACGGGGAGCTGCATATTTTGTATACGCAGAGATCCAGTAAGCTGAAGACGCAGCCGGGGGATGTATGTTTTCCGGGTGGTGTCATGGAGCCGGGGGAAACGCCGTTACAGTGTGCAGTCCGTGAGACGGAAGAGGAGACCGGAATTCCGGTTGACAAAATCCGGGTAATCGGCCAGTTCGACTCCATATATGAAGTAAGAAATATTACCATGCATACCATTATCGGGGTTATCGAGCAGGAGGATTTGAAACTGCTGAACCCGAACCCTGACGAGGTGGCAAAGGTGTTTACGGTACCGTTCAGATTCTTTGAAGAGGTGGAGCCGTATATCTATGAGTATGATGTGGTGCAGAAGGTGGATGATTTTCCATATGAAGAAATGGGCGTCAACCCTGACTATAAATGGCGTGTGGGACGGAACCTGGTGCCAATCTGGCATTACGGCGAGGGCGAAGACAGACAGCTGCTCTGGGGCCTCACCGCGCTGATTACATTATGGCTGAAAGACAAACTGGAGGAATATTATGAAGGCGTTAAGTAACTTAAAAGTTTTAGATTTTACAACCTTATTACCTGGGCCCTACGCAACCATGATGCTGGCAGACCTGGGGGCGGAAGTGCTGAAAATCAGCTCTCCGAGTAAACCTGACCTGATTCTGGACCATGAGCCTTTTGCGGCAGGCACGGATATCGCAATCAACGAGCTGTGGCTGGGCAGAAACAAGAAGAACATCTTCCTGAATCTGAAGCATCCGGAGGCCATTAAAATCATCAAAGAACTGGTGAAGGAATACGATATCGTCATCGAACAGTTCCGCCCCGGCGTCATGAACAAACTGGGGCTGGGTTATGAAGAACTGAAGAAGGAAAATCCGGGGTTGATTTACTGTTCCCTGACCGGCTATGGACAGACCGGCCCGAGAGCAAAGTCTGCAGGCCACGACAATAACTTTGTAGCTCTTTCCGGCAACCTGGCTATGCTGGGCTATAAGGCAACCGGACCGGCACCGATGAACCTGCAGCTGGGGGACATCTGCTCTGGATCCAGCAATGCGGTCATCAGCATTCTGGCGGCGGTGAACCAGAGAACCGTGACTGGCGAAGGGCAGTATATAGACGTGGCCATGTTGGACGGTCTGATTCCACTGACCACCATGGACGGAACCAAATTCCTGGCGACGGGAGAAGAAACCGGCAGAGAAGACAGCCGCTTCAACGGCGGATCCGTTTATGGATTCTATGAAACAAAGGATGGAGAATACTACAGCGTAGGTTCCCTGGAACCGAAGTTCTGGGAAATCTTCTGTAATACCATCGGCTGTCCAGAGCTGATTCCGGGTACTGCGGAACCGGCTGATCTGGAAGAGGCAAAGGCGAAAGTCAAAGCGGCCATGAAGACAAAGACAAAGGCGGAATGGGTGGAAATCTTCGCACCGCTGGACTGCTGCGTGGAGCCGGTGCTGACTTTGAAAGAAGCGCTTAGCGAAGATGAGCACATCCAGGCCCGCGGCATGGTCGTGGAGGTAGAAGTTCCGGGATCCGGCGGCCACAAAGTCCGTCAGCTTGGCTCCCAGTTCAAATTGTCCGCATCTCCTGTGACCTACGAAATGGGTGGCTATCCGCTGGGATATCATACGAAAGAAGTCATGGAAGGACTGGGACTGGACTACAATGCGCTTCTGGAAGAGGGCGTGTTTAAATAGAATGCAGATGAAATGCATTTCACACCATATAAACTACCTTTCGCGTAGAAGGAGAAAACCTGCGCCTGAAACCTGTATAATATAGGGCATAATATGCGCGAACTGTAATTTCAGTGTTGCATTAGGAGGAAGTAAGATGAAAAAGACGAATATCTTGAGAAACACAATTAGCTTCATGCTATGCGCGGTGCTTATTGTGGCTGGTATGTGGATGACGACAGAACAATCCTCAGCCATAAGCAAAACCGGCAGTGGCAATATAAGCTGGTACAGCAATGTGCCAGATTACACCCACGGCTTCAATGTTATAGGCGAGGCCTACGTGGTGGGCAGCGATAATAAAGTGCAGACCAACAGTTTTGGCAGAGGCGCCCATGTAGATGCGTATAGTGCTTACGGATCAAAGTACGCTTCTACAGTAAAGGGCAACATCCAAAACCTGTATAACCTGTATTATTCCAGTAACGCATATGGGGGAGCAGGCATTTCCTGGCCTTCAAATGTCGAGTACTATCTGTGTGAAGGTGAAAAGGTAGCTGTGATAGGCTATGATGACACCTATGCATATTACTACAGCCCGGGATTCAAATCCTTCGGAAACAGCCTGTATAACTGTGACACGAGCACACTGCTGGAATCCCACCCGGCCGGCGTTTACAAGGTAAAGATGACAGATGTATGGCTGGATCTTTCCGGCAAGAGAGAAGTGGCAACCAGCACTAACTATGTGGGAACTGCCCAGATAACCAGAGCATCGTCAGGGGTTTTCCAAAGCCTTGATATGATTGGTATAGCAAGATGTTATGGATATCCGGTAAACACGGAAATCAACATTGTGGATGCTACGCCGGTAACCGTAGGAGACTACGATTATTACAAGGCAGTGATCAAAGGCGACAATGCCGTAGATTATCTGGAATGCAACAATTTCTATGTATATGTAAATACGGAGAGTATCAGCTATCGTGGCAAAGATGTGGCGATTCCGGCAGAATCCTCTGTAGCAAAAGTTACAGGTGTAGGCCAGGGGAAAGTTCTTAAGGTATACGGATCAAAGGAAAGTACCACAGCACTTCGAGGTCTTTTTGCAGATGATGCGAAATTGAAGACCTATCCGAAGATGTCAGATGATAAGAGAACCTGTATATGGCATAACGACGGATACGCGTATATTTCGACAAAGTATGTGAAATACTATGTTGACCAGTTAAATATCAAAAATATTGTAAATGACCAATACGTATTGTCCTGGGATCCGGTTCCCGTTGAAGTCACATTGACGGCAAACGAAAACTGGGGTGGAAAGCAGATTAAAATCGATGGTAAGAGTTCCATTACACTCCCAGCTTATACAAGCACATATACAGTAAAGAATTCTTTGCTGTATGGGTATGAAGGAAGCCTGTCAAGACAGGGGGTTGAAATCACGGTACACGTGAAAGGCGACGATTCTGAAAAAGGAAGCCATAAACTCTATGTTCCGCTGCGTCCAGATACACCGTACTGCAGAAAACCACACAACAACCAGCTGACCATCAACGCTTCCTGGATGGGAAAAGACTATGGCACGGTACTGGAGTATTCAACGAACAAAAACTTCAAGAATGCGAAAAAAGTTTACCCAAAGAAAAACAACCATGATGTAAAGAAGCTGAAGAAGAATACAAAATACTACTTCAGAGCCTATAATACCTTTATGGTTGATACCGAAAACGGTAAAAAATTAAAGAAGAGTAAGACCACAAAAGTATATTCTGTAAAAACGGCGAATATTACGCTCAAAAAGCCAACAATAAAGAAAGTTTCCGGCGGCAGAAAGAGCATCACTATAACGTATAAGAAGAATACAGGCACTGGCAACAAGTATGAAATCTGGGTATCAACCGATAAGAAATTCAAAAAGAATGTGAAGAAAGGAACCCCTACGAGAAGCATCACAGAAATTAGATTCGGCGGCCTTAAGGCAAACAAAAAGTATTATGTGAAGATGAGAGTTATTTATGATACTTATACGCCTGCAGTTACATCTGCCTGGACAAAGGTTAAGACAGTGAAGACCCGTTAATACATCTAATTTAAAACAATCAAAACGGAGCCCCTCGAGGCTCCGTTTTTTGTTGTATTTTATGGTTCGATGAGATTGAAACTTTTCTCTGCGTTCAGATTAAACTGATTCAGATTCTTCATAATCTTCTTCAGCACTTCCGTATCTCCTTCGGCCTTCATGGCTTTGGTCAGGCTTTCAAAATCGCCTTTTAGGATGAGCAGCAGTGCGTTCTTTGGACAGGTTATGGACAGGTCTGCATCTTCCGCGGTGTTGTTTTCGTAGTAGAGCAGAACACCGTTCTTCAGATGAAGCAGATACTGTTCCCTGGTATCTATCAGGGCTACATTAATCTTGAATTCGTCCTGCGCCAGAGTCTGCTTATCCAGCAGGATACCCATGTAGTTGAAGATCATGGCTGGTGTCATGTTCTTCACAGTGTCGCCGCTGTTTTTTCCCTTTGTTCCGGCACCGGAGAGATTGCCTTCCCGCAACTCTTTGGCGCCGCCAAGGTATGCGTTACGCCATGCCCCGGATTCGGACTGATAGCCCAGCTGCTCCAAGGCGTCGGCACAAAGCAGTCTGGCCGCTTTGTTTTCCGGGTCTGCGTAAACCAGTACGCTGGTGATTTCAGCTACCCACTGGTATTCTCCGGCATTAAAGTCTTCCTTCGCCATCTTTAAGACCTTGTCTGTATCGCCTAAATATTCCACCCACTTCTTTGCGCTGTCTGTCGGTGCCAGTGGATTCAGATTTACCGGATTACCGTCATACCAGCCTATGTATTTCTGGTAGACTGCCTTTGCATTGTGGGATACCGTGCCGTAATACTGGCGGGTGTACCAGTGACGGGCCAGGTCTTCTGGCAGCTGTATCATGTTAGAGATTTCATCGGAAGTATATCCCTGATTGATGTAGGTCAGGGTCTGATCGTTGATGTATTTGTACATGGCTGCCGTATTGATCATGTATTCGTTGATGATTTTGTTGCCCCAGTGAGGCCAGTTGTGGGACTGGAAGGCTACTTCTACATCTTCTCCGTAGAGGGTCAGAGACTCTAAGATGTATTTTGCCCATGTAGCTCCGTCGCGGACCTGAGCTCCACGCAGGGTGTAAAGATTGTGCATGGTAGATGTGCAGTTTTCTGCCAGCCACAGAGCCTTTTTGTCCGGGAACCAGGTGTTCATCTCAGCAGGAGCTTCCGTGCCCGGGGTAATCTGAAACTCCAATGTAACACCGTCAATGGTCAACGTTTCTCCGGTTTCTTTGACCTCATAAGTAGGTGGCAGATAGGACGACGTACCGACAGACTGTCCTAGACCGATGCCGATACCCATGCTGCCGGTAACACCCTTGTCAAGGATCGTGCCGTACTGATAGCCTGCGCGGCGGGCCATGGCGGCACCGCTATAGATGTTTTCGCTGACCGCATGTTCCGCAAATCCTTCTGGTACGATGACAGGTATTTTACCGCTTGCCAGCTGTGCGTCAATAGGAAGAGACGGATCGGCTAAATCATCTTCACCGGCAATGCCGCGGATACCGCCATAATGGTCAACATGGCTGTGAGAAATGAGGATGGCTTTGACCGGCTTTTTTCCCAGCTCTTTGTCTACCAGCTGCATGGCGGCTTTGGTACATTCTACGCTCATCAGTGGATCGTAGACAATCCAGCCGGAATCGCCCTCGATTAGGGTAAGGTTTGTCATGTCGTAACCTCTGACCTGATAGATGCTGTCGGTCACCTTGAAGAGGCCGTAGAGGTGATTATATTTGGTGTTTTCCCAAAGGGCCGGGTTCACAGAGCCTGGAGCGGTTTCTGCTTCATCGAGGAAGGCATAGGCCTCCTGGCTCCAAAGCACATTACTTTCGGCATCCTTCAGTTCTAATTTCTTAGGGGCGGCGATAAGGCCTTTGGCCGCGAACTCCGCTTCCTGTTTATCCTCAAAATCCAACGTATCGTAAACAGCTGCATTGATTTCCGTCGTTTTCTCTGTTGCTTCCTTTGGTTCCGCGGTCAGGCCCAGTTTGGAGACCATGTCCTGACTGCCGCAGGAGATGCAAGAGAGTGAAAGACAAAGGGTTAATCCTGCAATCGCAAGTTTCTTCATATGCAAGTCCTCCTTGTGGTTATGGATGGGTCTATTATACCACAAAGTGTTAGATGGAAGACAGAGCGAATTAAATCGTTTTATTAACTTGGAAGAACGAATGTTTGCTTGAAAAAGGGAAAAGTGATATAATGAGTTTAAGCTATGAAATTTGTATCCTAGTGTGGGGGATTGGATTATAAGGCTCCGAAAAAATTATTTCTGAAATTATTATACATACGCACTTATAAAAAATATAATGTGCGATTTTTATAAGTCTTGCCTTAAAAAATATGATTATTGGCAAGATTTTTTATGATGAGATGCTTTTAAAATCACAAATAATATACAATTCGTCCCAGTAGGTGTTTTGGTACAATTTGATTTGGTATAATATAATTCAATATATGGGCGAAAGGAAGCGAAGTATGTTAAGGATCGCAGTATGTGATGATGAGAAAATATATATAGACAACATATCTGATTTGGTAAAAAAGTATTCAGAGAAAAAATCTGTAGAGATCGACGTATATCAGTTTGAAAAATCTTTTGATCTTCTTGACAGGATTGAGGAAGGCGAGCTTTATGACGCCTTTCTTCTTGACATCTATATGCCGGGAATATCCGGAATGACGGTAGCTGAAGAACTGAGAGAAAAACACATAAATGCTCCTGTTATATTCCTTACATCTTCACCGGATCATGCTATAGAGGCCTTTGAAGTAAGTGCAACACACTACATACTGAAGCCAATATCCGAAGAAAAATTCTTCTCCGCAATGGACAAAGCTATATCAAACGTTCCGGAAAAAAGCAAAGATGAGATCCTCTTAAAAACAGAGAGAGTGTACAGAAGTGTCTTTGTAAATGACATCATTTATGTCGAAACAGATGGAAACTATCAGAGAGTCTTCTTGAGCAATGGTGAGGAAATCCGTGTTCGAATGACTTCTGCTGAGCTTTTTAATCTATTATGTAATTGGGACAGATTCTATAAATGCGGCAGAGCATATATAGTGAATCTTGGAAAGATAAACAAACTGACTAATAAAACAGTTGTGGTCAAAGGCGGCAATGAACTTCAGATTCCAAGAAATGTAATGATTGACCTAAAAGAAGCTTATTTTAAGTTTTTTGATAGACACAAATAGGAGGGAATACAGATGTTAATGTTTTATCTTGTACTGACAACAATATCCCATATTTGTGCATCTATTTTTCTTGCAAAACCCAGATTTGGTAAGCTACTGACGGTTTTGATTTGGGGTGCCTTCGGTGTCATATTTCTTGCATTACCGGAAGAAACCGCATCTATCAATTACCATTTAACACTTGTGCTGAATTTTATCCTGTTCCTACTGGTCACTAAAGGACGACTGGTTGAAAAAGGATTTCTATTCCTAAACTATGTGTGTATGTATAACTTTTGCGGTGCAATATTAAACTGTTTTGTGATTGGACGTGGCAGCATATTGATCCAAGTTATTATGATACTTGTAATTATGGGTGCGCTCCAGTATATAATGTACGGAATATATTTTCCTGCATTTAATAAAGTAAGCCCGTATTTGAATAAAGATTGGCCTAAATACTATGCTGTCGTTATTATTTTCTTTGCACTGATCATGATGGAAACGGTGGTACCGGATGTCGTTCGTGAAATGAACGTCAGAGAATCTATTATTTTCTTTACGACAATTGTAGCGTTCCTTATAACTTGTATTTCCATGTTTTCCGGTATGAACCATATCGCAGAACTTTATAAAGAAAAGCGTGAGAAGGTCCAGATGGAATTATTATCAACACAAGTAGAAGCACAGGCGAAGGAAGTAGAAACGGCCAGACGTAATCGTCACGATATACGTCACCATTACAGCATGCTTCTTTCATATGCAAAAGACGGAGAGGTTGATCGCATCATAGAATATCTTGAAGAACAGACAGAGGCCATTGATTCTGAAAAGCCATTGAGATTTTGTGAAAACGATACCATTAATAATATTATTCGTGTTTACCATCAGAAGACAGAGGCAGGTTCCATTAAGCTTGATGTAAATGTAAATATTAAGCCTATCCTGGGAGTTACCAATCCCGATTTAGTAGCAATTCTGGCCAATATCATGGAAAATGCTGTTCATGGAGCACAAGATTCAAATATATTAGAACCATGGATCGTACTTAATATATATCATAAAGAAGATCGTTTAGTAATAAACTGTGAGAACTCATGTGACAGAAAAAACGACTATACAGAAATGCCGAATCAGTCTTATGGAATAGGCATCAATAGCATTATTTCAACGGTGGAAAAGTATAGCGGTAGTTATCGATTTTCTGCATCAAATGGGACTTTCAAATGTCTTCTGATTATGGATGCATGATGCATATTTACAGAACAATTTAAAAGCATACCAAATATCACAAAAAACACGCAAGTTATCCCAAAAACGGAATATGGCGTGTTTTTGTCATACAATGAGAGTAGTAAAATAGACGGATTTTGAAACGTTCATTTTAAGATAAATGAAAGGTGGAGGGACAACATGTCAAAGAATACGAAGAAGCGGAAAGGATTAGCAATTCTTTTGATTGCGGCATTGTTAATCACAACCATGCAGCCCCTTATAACGGAAGTGGCGTATGCTGGTAAAAACGATAAGCTGTCTTGGGATGAATACAAGGTCAGCAAAGATGGAAAAACAGTTTACATTGATCCCGATGACTACAATGTGACGGAGAACACAGGTCAGCAAGATAATGCTGGATATGCTTTCCGTCAGGCATTACGTGATATTCAAACTAGTAACGGAGATGCGAAAAATGCTGATACTATTATCATCCAAGGAGATATTCGTGTAAGTGAAGGAGAAAACCAATCCAGTTGGGCACCTACCGTTGCAAAAATGAATGTTACTGTAAAAGGTGACGGCAAACCAACGATATGGGTAGAAAACTATCATAATTATTTCTTGCGAGGATATCGTTCTTATATTACATTGGAAAACCTTGTTATTGATGGTTCAGCAAATAACCGCCTTATACAAGGTGGATGTCTTTATGGTGAAGATACTGACTTTATCCTGAAAAATGCAACCATTCAGAACTTCGATAAAAAGGGTGCGTATAATGATGGAAGCGCACCGGATGATTACGGCAAAATGGGCAAAGGCATTTATGGCGGCGCTGCTGTCATGCTTTTTTCTGACGGATTTTCCTCAAGTGAGGAGGTTCCGATTTCTTCATTTAAAATGGATGCAAATTCCAAAATTTTAAACTGCCATTCATATGAGGCGGGTGGAGATGCCAGTGTTGACTACGATTTTGGTGCCATAGGTGGTGCCGTGTATTTAGAAGGTATTGCCTTGAACCATACTATGGAAGTAGAACTCAATGGTGAAATCAACGGTGGTAATGGATCTGCAGTTTATGCTAAGTGGTGTGATATTACTATGGGAAGCAACTCATATATCCATAATGGAGAGGGTATATATGGCGGTGCTATGCAATTGTCAGGATCCGGTCTCGTAATGGATGGAAGTAAGATCGAAAACTGTGAAGGTACTTATGGCGGTGCTCTTTATATTGATGCAGGTGAGCAGAGAGACGTGCTGAGCGGTCATACATCAACAGTTGAAGGAAAAGTGATCAGCCTTAACAGCGGAACGATCCAAAACTGTACTGCAAAACAAGGCGGTGCTGTTTATGCAGAAAAATACAAGGTCAAAGTTGGGGATACGCATGAGAAGGATAATGTCATGTACGATGAGTATGACTATAGACCTGCTGATCATGTAGGCGACTATCCTTATATTACTTTTGGCGGAATGAATATATATAACAACAGTGCAGAAGAAGGCGGTGCTATTTACAACAATAGAAGTTATCTTGAAATAAAGGGAGGTAACATAAGCGGCAACACTGCATCAAAAGATGGAGGGGCTGTCTACAAGACAAAAAAGGCAAGTGTGATCTTGTCCGGTGGTGTATTTGAAAACAATACGGCAGGAGATGAGGGACATGATATTTATGCCATTACTATCAGTAACCTCTATGGCTATTCATATGATAATGATAGGGATGAAGAAAAATATGCACAAAACAATCGAGAATACTTATATGTAAAAGGCTCTCCGAAGATTTCCACTCCGATTCACATCAACAATGCAGAACAAAAGAGTGCAGAAAATGATGCTTCTCCGGTTCAAGTATTAGGTCCTGTGAGCGAAACTTTGAAATTTGATTTTGAAGCGATGGGAAAAGACAATGGTACTGAGCATGATCCACTAATTGTCGGCTGTGGAACAGGTTATGAGAGTGACTTTGACAATCGCAATCAGAGCGCACAATACCATACAAATATGTATGAGATGACCTATGATGATTTTATGAATCTGATTGTCGCTCAAATAGATTCTTATGCAGTAAGTTATAATGGTGGACGTAGTAATGGTGAATATGGGGCTTACTTCCCGGGACTCTTTAGTGTAGATGACAAGATTGAAGGCCGCGCTTATACATATAATTCTATTTCTGCGATTGATAAAGCACCAGTAAGCGAGAAGTATGGCTGTGATAGACCGGCTAGCGAAATCATATACATTTCATCAAATGGCAATGACAGTACAGGAGATGGTTCAAAGGAAAACCCTGTAAAGACATATAACAAAGCTCGCCAGTTGATGAAGAACAAGATCACTTTGACAGAAAAGGATAAAGATGGAGTAGAGCATGTTACCGGTATTTATTATATCAACAGTATTGCGGCATTAACTCCGCTTACAAGTGAAATGGGCGTTCCGGACAATATGAAAGATATGATCTGGTACAGTGTGGATCATCCGGGGGCTTCTATTAACGACGTACCCGGAGACTTGGCTAGAGAAGGCAAAGAACTGACATTTGAGGTTAAGTGGCCGGACGGATACGAACTTCATGATAATTCTAAAAATGACGTAACATGGATGGTTTTGAAAGGTGATATGCCTCGTAGCAGAACTACAACAGATTTCAAAGGAACTAACTATATTGGAATTATGCCGGCAGAACCTGTTATGATTCTGGCTGACTCTGGTCAGGTGAATTATATTAAATCTATGGAGTTTGATCTCAGCAATATCCCTGACCCTGACAATTATACTGACACAAGTTTCCTGACGATTAAATCTGCAAAAGCCGGCGACAGAAACGGCAATACTGAAGATCTTACAGAAGAACAGATAATCGCTACTTTTGGAAGTATGGATTTGCCAGTTGAATGGAAAGTGGCAGGTGCAGAAGAATTTGGATTTGATGAAGATGAGGCATATGCTGTATTCTCCTTGGATACCGGGTTTATTAAGAATGCCGGAAATGGATATGCAATTGCTGAAGACATAGAAATCAAAGTAAATAATAAAGTTGCAACTACTAGCGTCAATAGTTTTGAAAACTGTGATGTAGCCCATATGCTTAATAAGGATAAGCTTCCTGAGTTGAATAAGCCTGAAGTTTCATTGAATGGTGATGAAGTCGTAGAAGTGTCCAACGAAGGAATAACAAATCCGATTTCATTGACCGTAAGCGGAGTATATGAGTTCACAAAACCTGTACGCTGGACTATCAGCGAGGTTTCCGATGAGGACGATATTGTGACTCTACCTGAAGCAACCAGTGGTGATCTTCCTGTAGGGAAAAACATGGAAGCTGCTCTCGGCAGCATCAAGATTAAAGAAAATAAAGTCGGCGAAGGTGCCAAAACTGCAAAAATAAAAATAAGTTTCTCAAAAGAAGCCGGCATTTTAAACTACAAAGCAATGCCGGAAGATATCATTATTACATATAACCTTGCTAAGGGTGAGGATCTGCCTAAAATACAGGCCAACATCAATTATGAAAATGAAACTATCGAAGTAATAAAAGAAGCTGGCCTTGAAGACTATGAGGTAGAGTATATCATTGTTGAAGAAGGCGAATATTATGAAGATCTGTGGCAGTACAACAGTTATGTTAATAAACTCACTGGTACTAGTGCGAAAATCGCAGGATTCATTGCCAGCCTGGACGATGACTATCTGAATGTTATCTATATAAGATACAAAGAATTGGCAAAAGATCCTGGCCCTGGTGAAGTAAACGAAATCGTGATCCCTGCAAGACCTGCAGCACCAGAGGAAGAAATCGATTACAAAGCTGAAACAACGATAGACGTTGTAGCAGATAATATGGTGTATGGTACAGCTAAAACTTCACTTACTGAAACAGGAACAGGAGAAAAAGTAGCTCTGACTCCAGGAACAGATCTGTATTTCAGATACAAGGCGGGAGAAGATCATTTTGCCAGCGAAGTACAGAGATTAAGAGTGAAAGAACGACCTGCAGCACCTGAAGGCATTGGTATCAACTACAGAGAAGAAGTTACAAACAAAGCCATCGTACAGGAATGGGTATATGGTGCTTCTCCTGAAGAAGTGAATGCAGAGGCTAATGTAGGACCTGACAAAGCAGTACAGCTAACTCCGGGAGCTAATATGTATTTTGCAGTGAAATCTACAGCAACTGATTTCAGAAGTGACGTGGTTGAACTGGTGGTACCTGCACGTCCGGAAAAAACTGCATTTACCGTAAATTATTCAGATGAAAAAACAAACGAATCTGTTCCGCCAACTGTTCAGTATGGCGTTTCTGAAGATGCAATGGATACAGTTGGTACAGATTCAAGACTGACGCTTTCTCCTGGAACAGATGTGTACTTCTTTAAGACTTCAACGGGCAGCACTTTCAAGAGTGATACTCAGCACCTGGTTGTTAAAGAAAGACGCGGTGCTCCTGATGTTAAAGTAGTAAACGAGGACATTTGGGGTGAAGGCGACGGTAAAATCAAGGGCCTTGATGCAAATGCCGAATATCGCATGATGCAGTCAAATGGACAGTGGGGATCTTGGATTAATAATGGATCTTCCGACAACATAAAGAATTTAACAACAGGCACATATGAAGTTAGATATACGCCAACTTCAGATGAGTTTGTTTCCTATGCAAAAACAGCTGAAGTAAGTTACGACAGAACAATCACTGTTAAATTCGATTCCAATAAGGGAACAGACATCGAAAACCAGACAGGATTAAAATACGATTCAAAGGTTACGAAACCTTCAGATCCACAGAAAAAGAACTGTGAATTTGTGAAATGGTGTGAAGACTCCTTGTTGCTCAACGAGTGGAACTTTGACAAGGATACAGTTAAGGACGATACGACTCTCCATGCTAAGTGGAAGAGAAACAAAATGGACACACCTGAGGATCTCAAGTGGAGCAAAAATACAGCCAAGTGGGATTCTGTTGATGACGAAGATGAATATGTAGTTAAACTGTATAAAGATGGTTCTCATGTTGAAACAGTAGAGACTAAAAAGAACTCATATGACATGGCTGATCTTATGAAGAAAACCGGAAGCGGAGACTACAGATTCTCAGTGGTAGCTGTAAGTACCGGATTATTCGGAAGCGATATCAAGGACAGTGATGTTGCCAATAGTGATACAAGAACTTACTATAGAGCTCCTGATATCACTAAGCAGCCGGCAGATTATGAGACTACAGAAACTGCATCTGCAACATTTACAGTAGGCGCTACAGTTGACAGAAATGAAACACTTTCATATCAGTGGCAGAGAAGAGAAAACGGCAGCGATAAGTGGAAAGACATCGACGGTGCTAAAGACACAGAATACAAGATAAAAGAAAGTGTTCTTGAAGACGGAAATTATGATTATCGTTGTAAGATTGAAGATGAGAAGGATAATGAAGTATATACAAACGTGGCATCTCTGATCGTCAACAAGAAACCAGTAATCAATATCTCCGCGTCAGTAAATCCTGTTGAAAAAATGATGGAAACTGAATTGACTGCAAATGTTAGTTACGGTACAGGCAAAATGACATATAAGTGGACAGATGAAGATGGTTCCACTACGCAGAAAATTACAGCTAAATTAAAGAAAACAAGCAAATTAAAAGTAACTGTTACAGATGAGAGAGGTGTTACCGCTACTGAAACAATTACAATTACTGTTGAGAAGGGCCAGGCAGAAATCATTCTGGAAGAGATGTTGTCTATTGAAGATCTGCTTTATAAAGTGGACGACGAAGATGCAACATCAGGTCATATCTATTATCTTATGAAGACTGCTGTTGAAGGATATGAAGCGTTAAGCAGCGAAGAAAAAGATGCTCTTAATGAATATCTTGAAGATAACAGACTTGAAGAATTGTACGATAAATATAAGGCGGCAATAGATAAGTCAGATGAATTTACTGCGAAGGTCGAAGCGATAACAAGTCCGTTCTCACCATCAACAAGAGCGGAAATAGAAATACTTGCACAGGAAATGGAAACACTTCTTAGCGAAGGGGTGCCGGTTGCAACACATATTTCCGATCCGGAAACAGGTAGAATAGCCGAACTTCAAGGAATGCTTGAAAACACAAGAAGTGTTCAGCAAATGGCGATGTCTCTTATCAAGGAAATCTTATCTCAGATGGATAATGACGAGATGTCTGAGTTCAAGTCAACAATGAGAGCCTACATTGAGGGATTACCGGAAACACAGGAAATACCGGGATTGGGAGAATATCTGAAACAGCTGATTTCAGGTGAAACAGAAATGTCTCTGGGATCATACTTGAAGTGCCTTCTGTCGGGTAAATCAAGTGATGAGTTGGATGCATTCATGGATGCTTTGGTGAAAAAACTGAATGAAAACGGAAATAAAGAAGAAGCAATCCAGTACCTGTGCGATACTCTTGTAGCACAGTACGAAACAGCCAATGATGCTTCTATAAAAGAAACTTTATGGGCATACAATGGACTTCATGCTGATGAAAGACATATGGTTGCACCTGCTTTAGCACGTTCAGTGAAGGCTTTATATGATAAAGTGCTTGAAGTAAAGCCTGGAGATGAACTGAAGGCTATTGCATTTGAAGAACTTTTGGCAGATGTTGAAGCTGATCCTACAATCGAAAGTATCACTAAGTTAGAAACTGCATACAACAAGCTTACAGATTCACAAAAGACTCTGTTGACAGAAGATGAAATAGCAAGAGCGGAAAAGTTAATAGAAGATAAGAATGCAGCTTCAGAAATTGCATCAAAACTTATCGCCCTTGATACTGCTAAAGTAAGAGAAATTCTCGATAAGAACGATGGCAAGGGTGCAGATGAAATAGTTGAAGCGTACCAAGGACTTACAGATGAAAGAAAAGCTCTTATTAAGGATGCGCTGGGCAGAAAAGCTGACAACGTAATAGGAGTAATATCTATTATAAAGAAGGTTAGAGCTTTAGATAGAGATGCAATGTCCAACGATGAATACTGGGACGGCGTAGAAGAAGTCGTAAAGGATGCGAACTTACTTTCTGATAAGGCACAGGATATTCTGAAAGAAGTATACGTTAATAACGATTCTGCAGAGGCTGCTGATTTTAAGGAATGGAGAGATAACTACAAATTTACTTGTAAGGCAAGTACTGCTAAGACAACAATAGAAGTGGTCGGTGTGTCCAATGATAAGCTGAAGAAGATTGCAGAAGACAATAACTATACTGAATTTGCGCTTCAGGCAACCGACATTAACTTTGGTAAGTTATCAGGTAGTGGCGAAGGCAAAGAGGCAATTGTAGCTGTAGATACAAGCTTACTGTTAACCAGAGAAAACAATGACGGTAGTTATACGGTTAAAGATGCAGAACTTAAGAATCCTGTTCAGGTAAAAATGAAACTTCCGAACAACTACCAGGTAGAAAGCATGGAACTGTGGAATGTTACAGATGATAACAGTGTGAACTATATCAAAGACGTAACATTCATCTGGGAAGGAAGCGAGCTGTATATTGTTTTCGAAACTAAGGTGTTCGGTCAGTTTATTGTTTATGCTAAGGACATCACTACTTCTGCGGATATCTTTGTTGGTGGAACTAAATTCAATGAAAATATTGGAGAAATAGCACTGGATGCTTACTATAAGAATGCTCAGACAGCTTCATTGAATATCAAGGATGAAGGGCTTGGAGTTGCGAGCGCTCAGTATTATGTATCATCAAGCATTTATGACTATGAAGGTATAAAGAAAATAGACGGCTGGAAGGACTATAAGGGCCAGTTTACTCTTGAAACCAACAAGAATCACGTTATATACGTGAAACTTACAGACACGCTTGGCAATATTTCATATTTTGCATCTAGGGGTATCATCATAGATGATATCGCTCCATCCATTACAGGAATAACCAATAGAAATTATTGTACATCACCTACCATGACAGTTAAGGATACAAACCTAAAAACAACTACAGTTGGTGGTAAGAGTGTAAGCTTGTCCAATGGACAGTACAGTATTCCTGTAGGTACATATGAAATCGTAGCAACGGATATAGTCGGTAATTCTGCGAAAGTGAATGTAACTGTTTTTGATGGACATCATCCTAGTGCATGGCAGGATATAGATTCGGATACTCACCGAAAATATTGTGAAGGCTGTGGAGCACAAGTGAACAAAAAAGGCCACAAATTTAACCAGAAAGTTGTTGCGAGCAAACACTTGAAAAAAGCCGCGACATACAATGATGAAGGTACATATTACAAGTCTTGTGTTTGCGGAAGAACTGATAATACTCTCATCAAAGGAACCTTTAAAGGCGGTGGTCTGAAATACGATGGTGTTCCACCAACTGTTAGCATCTCCAAAAAGAGTGAGACAAACAAGAAAATCAAGTATAAGGTGGAAATGTCAGATGGTCAATCCGGAATGTACAGAAGGTATC
This sequence comes from Bacillota bacterium, assembly GCA_017522185.1. Classification (GTDB taxonomy): domain Bacteria; phylum Bacillota; class Clostridia; order Peptostreptococcales; family Anaerovoracaceae; genus Senimuribacter. Next base: position 65,006 of record JAFWZZ010000030.1, read on the forward strand.
ACTATGATGCTGGGGCGCCAATGGATGTTAATGGTGTTAAAGCGATTACCGGATGGGAAAGATTGATATTAAACATCAAGACATTCTCTATTAAGAAAGATAAGACAAAAGCTGTATATGTAAAGGCTGTTGACGAACAAGGAAACTATACAATTATAGACCAAAACAACAACATCGTATATCAGTATGTACACTAAGAAAAAATGAAAAGAGAACACATTTATGTGTTCTCTTTTTGTTTTCTCTATAGTTTGTCCGATAATGGCAACATGTACAGAGAATTACTGCACTTCAATTGATAGGGATTTCTTATGCATATTTATTCAGCTTTAACAAGATAAAATAGAACGTTTGTTTGCGAAAAAAAGGCATTTATGCTATAATTATAGGACGAAACTGCTGGTTGATAGTAACCATAGTGGGAAATATAATATAGGTAAGATGTACTATATTTTGCATAGATTTTAACCGAAAGAAAAGGAGAACCAGGACATGCCTGATTTCAGAATACATTCAGAATATAAGATGATGGGCGACCAGCCCCAGGCGGTAGAGAAGCTCGTAAACGGCATAAAAGCTGGGAAACAGCACCAGACCCTGATGGGTGTAACAGGATCCGGTAAGACCTTTACCATGGCCAATATCATCGAGCAGGTGCAAAAGCCGACACTGGTCATTTCCCATAACAAGACCCTGGCTGCACAGCTTCACGGCGAATTCAAGGAGTTCTTCCCTGAGAATGCAGTAGAGTATTTTGTATCCTACTGTGGCAGTGCAAGTTAGAAATGAAATTTTGTTAAATTTTCTTTGAATATTATAATTGCTGCCTTATAAAATTTTAAATGTGCGATTTATATAAGTCTTGCCGGAAAAAAGTTATGACTACTGGCAAGATTTTTTTATTGCTCATAATTGAAGATAACAGAAAGAATTGCTGGTTAATAGTATTCATAACGGCGATTTCTATCTGAACCATTACATAGTCATTCACAAGTCGGTGAGTGGCTTTTTTCGTTTTTATAAGGATTGGAGGGAAAATAATGAAAAAAAACAAAATACTGGATCCATTCAAAATCAGAGAAAGAAAGGAGGGCAAAGCTAATCATCTAATGGAAACCATGGAACTGTTAGCCAGGGTGGTCGATGATAAGTTGTATTCTGCAATTTTGGTTTTAGACATGGAACGACCGTATACGAGAGTGTTAGATGACATTTGGTCCAAAGTAGAGGAAATGAAGTATGAAGACGCAAAAGAAATTCTATATTCCTTAGCTGTTTTACTGGATGATGATGCGAGATTCATTTTAGAGCATATGGTATATCCCAACAAAAAAGGTATCCATTTCTTCTTTGACTATTTCTGCGAATATTTATCTGATGGAAGAATCATTGATTATCAGATTTATAGAGCGGAGAGACCAAAAGAATTTGCAGATATTGAACAAATCCAAGAAACAGAAATCGAGGAATAATTTTCGTATCGTTGTTCTTTTTCCTATGGGAGCGTATGCTTTGGGCAGGAGGTGGAAAACAGAATGAAACAATATCCTGGAGAAAATCTTAGAAAAATAACAGTTAGTAATATTATGACTGCAATTGAAAACTACGATTATGATGTAAGGGACATGAACTTACTATATGAAAAATTAAAGAAGATAGACGGTGTTAATGTAGAGTTAGATGATTTGATTTTCATTTGTATGAAGATCGCCTTTCTGGAAGGAATCAAATTCGAAAGAACAATGGAAGACTTCCTCGAGATGGAATTCTAAGACTAAGATGATACGAAGGAGAACATGGAAATGGACAAAACACCTAGTGGCAAGTTAAACGAAATGACAGTAGAAGGAGCAATTGATGCACTTCATAATTTTGAACATGTAAGGGAAACATTAGATAACGACTATTCTGAGTTAATGGAATTAATAGAAGAATATAAGGTTCCACATGCGGAGATGAAGCTGGAAGAAATCGTATTTAGCTGCATTTACCTCGGCTTTGCGAAGGGTATGAGATTCCAGCATTGTGCCGAGCACTTTACTAACCCGAATAATGACGCATATTAACACCTGAATACTTGCGGTCAATGACTATGCTAATCGCGGCATAGTCTTTTTTAATTTTTGAAAAGGAGGACGATGTAATGAAGAGAAAAGAAATGAAGAATGTTAGAAAGGTTGGCAACACTTTTGTCACAGAGGAAGAATTGAGAGAAACGATGTACGGCTCAGGTCGATACGGCTGGTGCAAAATCCGTGAGCATATGTGCAACGAAGAAGGCTGCATGTTCCCTATATTTGCGGAGGCAGTGTGGATTCTGAGTGGTGGTAACAAAGAATTAGCTTTTGGGCTGATTTGCATGATGCTGAAGGAAGCAGAGGAGGAAGAGTTTGTATCAGATTTAGTTTCTGTATGTCTGAGGGATGATTTGGCAATGGATTTTTTTATGGAAGGCTTCAATGAATCTTTTGAGGATTACCTGCATGCTGATTACGAACTCTGTGACAGTAAGTGTGACGAAGCAGATGCTGAAGAAGACGATGACGATGAACCCGAATGTGACAATCCAGAAGAGCCTGTATTTGAAGTTCACATCAGAGTAAGCAAAAACTACGCACAGATAATTCAGAAACAGATGAGAGATGCCTTCGCTTCAATCGGCGTTCCAATTCCGGACTTTGAAAGTGAGGATGAGGACGATGAGTAAGGTAATTGCAATTTGTAACCAGAAAGGCGGCGTGGGAAAGACAACCACCGCCGCCAATCTGGGCGTTGCTCTGGCGATGGAAGGAAAGCAGGTACTGGTTCTGGATTTAGATCCCCAGTCGGATTTATCTGCATCTTTCGGAATTGAGCAGACGGATGACCTGGAAGTAACGGTAAGTACGATGATGGGTAAGGCCATCAATGAAGAACGGTTTGACCCGATGGAGGGCATCATTAAGACCGATGAAGGCGTATATTTCATGCCGTCTAATCTGGATTTATCTGCTATGGAAATGAGTCTGGTCGGGACCATGAACAGGGAACGTGTATTGAAAGCATATGTCGATAAGGTAAAACCATATTTTGACTTTGTCATTATCGACTGCATGCCGTCTCTTGGCATGATTACCATTAACGCTCTTTCAGCAGCCGACAGTGTTATCGTACCGGTGCAGGCCCATTACCTTCCGGCAAAAGGCATGGACCAGCTGTTAAGGACGATTACGAAAGTGCAGAAGTATGTCAATCCGTCTCTGAAAGTGGATGGAGTACTGATGACGCTGGTAGATGCTAGAACTTCTTTTGCGACGGAAATCCCGGCAATGATTAAGGCACGTTATGGTAACCGGCTCAGAATTTTTGACAATCAGATTCCGGCCCGTATCAAAGCGGCAGAAGCAGCGGCGGAAGGTGTGAGCATCTTTACGTCGGAGGCAAAGAGTGATGTAGCCAAAGCTTATGCGGGGCTTGCCAAGGAGGTGATCAACGATGCCAAAAGAGAAAAAGCCAAGGTTCGAGCTGAAAGGAGTCGATGAGTTCTTCACAACACAGGAGATGCGTGATGAGGCAAAGCTAGCCAAGATTCATGAGATACCCATTGAAGAAATCGATGACTTCCCGGACCACCCATACAAGGTAAAGGACGATGAGGACATGTTCAACCTGATGGAGAGTATCAGGGATAACGGAGTGCTGACACCGGCGACGGTCAGAAAGAAGGAAGACGGCCGATACGAGATGTTATCGGGCCACAGAAGAAAGAGAGCATGTGAATTACTTGGCATGGATGTGCTTAGATGCGAGGTTGTGGAACTTGACCGAGATTCCGCAACTATTTTTATGTGCGACAGTAATCTGCAGAGAACCACAATCTTACCAAGTGAAAAAGCATTCTCATACAAGATGAGGCTGGAAGCGATGAACAGGCAGGGAAGGAGGAACGATTTAACTTCTGGACCAACGGGCCAAAAGTTCTCAAGAGATGCTTTAGCTGAACAGGTTAATGAGAGCGGTAGGCAAATCCAACGATATATCCGTCTCACTGAACTCATTCCTGAGATTTTAGACCTCGTAGATGAGGGTAAAATCGCACTTAGACCTGCCGTAGAGATTTCGTATCTGCCCCCGGATTTACAGATGGAACTTCTGGAAAACATGGAGATGGAGGACTGTACTCCAAGCCATGACCAGACACTGCGCATGAGGGCTTTTCACAAAGAGGGCAAACTGACACCTGAGGTGATCTCTGCCATCATGCAGGAGGAAAAACCAAACCAGAGAGAGAAGATTATCCTGCGCGATGACAGAACCCGTAAGCTGATTCCAAAGGACCTGCCTCCGGCTAAGCGTGAAGAATATATCATTGCAGCCCTGGAGTTTTATGGCAGACACAGAGCCAAGCAGAGGGAAAGAGACATGGAAAGATGATCCTCAGAACTGAGCATCTTTTCTTAGACTTATGAATACCAACTGAGAATGTAGTTAATATATATTACTCTTCAGTTGGTATTACTATCCTCAGTTGGTAATATAAAGGGCACACTTGCAATTTATGAAATTACACCCTACTTTGAAAAGAAAAAGGAGGGACGAAACCATGAAAAAGAAAGTGTTGCTGGTGCTTTTCTGCACCATTCTTGCAGCAACGGGGCTGGCAGGATGTAGTGAAGAGAAAGAGCCTGTGGAGGCTGTCAGGAAGACCGCGGAGAAGACAAAAACCATAGAGCCTGCTGAGGATTTTGAAGACGAAAAGAAGGAAGCAGGTGATTCATCCAATGAAACAGAAACGGCCGCAGAAACAGCGGATTTTGAGGAGAAAGAGGATGATACCGAAATTCAGGTACAACCAAAAGCAGAGGAGGTGAGCAGCCAAGAGGTATGCGAGAAAGAAAAGCCACAGAAGGAAGTTGCAGAACCAAAAGAAGTGACCAAGGAAAAGCCAAAGCAGGAAGGACAGAAGGCCGAGACACCAAAGGAACCTGAAGAAACCAAAGAACCAAAGCCCGAGCCGCCAAGGCACACCCACTCGTGGGAGCCGGTGTATGCGGAAAGGCAGGTTGAAAAGGTTAAGCTGGTTCCATGGACCAAATGCTACTGCTGCGGTGCGGATATGACAGGCAATGTCTATCATATCGATGAGCACCTGTTAAACGGTGATTCCAATGTCCACTACGGCACGGAGTACCGGGAGGAGACGTATTACGAAACCGAAAAGTATATCTCCGGTTACAGCTGTTCCTGTGGCAAGACGAAAAGTAATTAGAATAACAAGCATGGACATAGAAGGCAGTTTCGACAGCAGTTGAAGCTGCTTTTTTTATGCCCGGAAAGGAGAAAGAAATGAATGTAGTGAAGAATATGACCCATGAGAGGGTGAAGAAACCTGTGGCAATTCTCTTACTGATTGCTATGCTGATGTCACTCATCACGCCGTTTCAGACGGACACGGCTTACGCTGCAGATGATGACCTTGGCGTAGGCGATGTCGTGCATTTAGAACTGCATCACCAGATCCGTTACGGTGAAGGCGACGGCGGCTATTCCAATCTGATGAAAGCCATCGGTATTGATGACTCACTGGGAGACAGATATGTGTTCTGCACCCAGCCCCACATGCCGACACCGGAAGACGGCAATTACAAGATTGACAAGATGTATACGGGTAACACCGGTAATGCTGCCATGCTGAGAAAGCTGGTATATTACGCCAAAGGCTATCCCGGCTGGAGCAAGGGACAGGATATGTGGTTTGACTCCGGCACATGGAGTAACGATGACATCTACGGCATCTTCCACGTTGCCATTTCCTATGTCACTGCAGGCTATGACGACAAGATGGAAGCCTGGGGCGGCGGCACGGTAAAGGAATATATGTACACGAAAAACTGGAACAAGATGAAGGAAATCGTGGAAGACTGTAAGTCTGATACCAAAGTTCCCGATGCGCCGAAGGGATTCAAGTGCTTCTATATTATCAAGGAAGGCTACCAGAATGTCATCGGAGGAACGCTGGAATACGGTAATCTGAAGCTGACAAAGAAGTCGGCGGTGCCGGAAGTCACTAACGGCAACGACGCATACTCTTTTAAGGGCGCGGAGTTTGGCGTATATAAAAGCGGCACGAAGGTCGGAACGTTAATTACCGATGCAGACGGAAAGAGTAACACCTTGGAGCTTGATGCAGGCACCTACACCGTCAAAGAAGACAAAGTGCCGAAAGGCTATGCCAAGGCACCGGACCAGACGGTAAAGGTAAAGGCAGGACAGACATCCACGGTAACCTTTGAGGATTATCCGAAAGATGACCCTATCGGTATCGTCCTTAGAAAAGGGGACAGTGAGCTGGGCACAAACAAGGCTCAGGGCAAGGCGACCCTCGCAGGTGCAGTTTATGAAATCAAGTATTACAAGCACACAGATGATGGAAACAAGCTGGATAGAACATGGAGAGTGATTACCAATGCCAACGGTATTGCACACCTGTCTGAAGATGACTTAGACCCGTCTTTTGATAACGACGAGTTCTATTACTCTGCAGCAGGAGACCCGTGCTTCCCGCTGGGCACCGTAACCGTCCAGGAAGTGAAGGCACCGACAGGCTATGAAAAAAACAGCCAGATCTATACCTGTAAGATTACAGGAGGAAGTGGCACGACGGAATCCGTATCCACATACAACATTCCAAAGATTGGATCCGATGAAGAAATGGCAGAAGACGTGAAAAGAGGCGATTTGGAGTTTGTCAAGGTTGCGGATGGTACACTGGAGCGACTCGCAGGCGTGCCGTTTAAGATTACGTCACTGACTACAGGGGAAAGCCATGTGATTGTCACCGATAAGAACGGCTATGCAAGTACAGCAAGTTCCTGGAACAAGCACACGAATAACACTAACCGCGGTAAGTATTCCACGGATGGTATCTGGTTCGGGGAAGGCGCACCGGATAACAGTAAGGGTGCACTGATTTATGATGATTATGTTATCGAGGAGCAGCCATGTGATGCCAATAAGGGCATGAACCTGCTGTCGGTAACGGTAAGCATCTATAAGAACAATGTAACCGTGCCGCTTGGTACGCTGACCGACGACCAGATTGAAATCAGCACTACGGCAAAGGATGAAGACAGTGATTCCCATATCGGCATGGTGCAGGAGACCGTATATATCAAAGATACAGTGGAATACAAGGGTCTGAAGAAAGGCGAGACCTACAGACTGGAAGGTAAGCTGATGAACAAGGAAACCGGCAAGGCGATTACTGCAGGAGGTAAAGCCGTGACGGCAGAAACCACCTTTACGCCGAAGATGACTGACGGCCAGGTGGACGTGGAATTTGAAGTTCCGGGCAGTGCAGTAAGGGGTAAAGCACTGGTTGTCTTTGAAGATTTATTCCTTGGAGACATCAAGCTGGCGACTCATGCAGATATCGATGATGAAGGGCAGACGGTATATTACCCGGATGTTACCACAAAGGCAAAAGATAACGAAACAAAGGCAGGTGTAGCAAAGGCAGACGGCAAGGTGACTTTAGTCGACACCGTATCTTACAGCGGCGTAATGACAGGTAAGAAGTACACGGTCATCGGCACGCTGATGGATAAGGCAACAGGAAAACCTGTGCTGAACGGGGAGAAGGAAGTGACCGCATCTGCAGAGTTTACACCAAAGGCTATGTCCGGCACCGTGGATGTCACTTTCACTTTTGACGGCAGGCATCTGAAGGGCAAAGAAGTCGTTGTCTTTGAAACCCTGAAGTATCATAACCGTGAGGTTGCATACCACCAGGACTTAAAGGATGACGGACAGACCATCTTTTTCCCTGAAATCGGAACCACTGCAAAAGACAGTGAGACAAAGATTGGCGTAAGTAATCCGGATAAGTCCGTGACCCTGGTAGACACCGTAAGCTACGAGGGATTAAGACCGGGACTTGAGTACAAGGTGACTGGTACGCTGATGGATAAGGCAACCGGTGACGCTGTGCAGAATGTAACGGCAGAAACAACCTTTACGCCTGTAAAGTCCAAAGGCACTGTAGATGTAACCTTTAACTTTAACGGCAGGGCATTAGAAGGAAAGTCCGTTGTCGTTTATGAGACTCTGACCTATAAAGGCATCGAACTTGCAGATCACAAAGACATCAATGATGATGGCCAGACTATCTACTTCCCTGACATCTGGACTACTGCAAAGGATACGGAATTTGATGACCATATCAGTATGGCAGATGAAGACGTAACTATCGTGGATAAGGTAAGCTATGAAGGCTTAAGACCAGGTGTCGAATACAAGGTTGTCGGCACACTGATGGATAAAGACACCGGAGAGCCTGTCAAGGTAAACGGTGCAGACGTAAGAGCAGAAGCAAAGTTTACGCCGAAGGATTCAAAGGGCAGTGTTAACGTAACCTTTAATTTCACAGGTGTAGCCTTAAAGGGAACGACCACTGTTGTCTTTGAAACCCTGTATTACAAGGATAACGAACTGGCAGTGCATACTGACTTAAGTGATGCAGACCAGACCGTATATATCCCGGAGATTAAAACATCCGCAAAGGACTCTGAAACAAGAGTGGGTGTAGGCAGGGCAGATGATCAGATTACTCTGATTGATACGGTTTCCTATACGGACCTGCTTCCTGAAAGAGAATACACTGTCATCGGTCAGCTGATGAATAAAGAAACAGGAAAGCCATATATGAACGGAGACAAAGCCGTGACAGCAAGTGCAGTATTCACACCGGAGAAATCTTCCGGCAAGGTAAATGTCACGTTTGTCTTTGAAGGGAAAGATCTGAAGGGCAAGTCTCTGGTAGTCTATGAGACACTGCAGTATAAGGGAAAGGACGTTGCTGTTCATCACGATATGAAGGCAGACGGCCAGACCGTATACTTCCCGGATATCAGAACAACTGCAAAGGACAGTAAAACACAGATTGGACTTGGCCTTGCAGACAGCCAGGTAACCATCGTGGATACCGTAAGCTATGAAGGCGTAAGACCGGGCCTTGAATATATCGTAAAGGGCACACTGATGGATAAAACCACAGGAAAGGCTGTAAAGATTGACGGTAAGAACGTGACAGCTCAGTCCGTCTTTACACCGGATAAGACAAAGGGAATGGTAGATGTAACCTTTAAGTTTAATGGTAAATCTTTAGAGGGCAGCACCGTAGTTGTCTTTGAAAAGCTGTATTACGGCGATGCCCTGCTGGCAGAACACGCTGATATCAAAGACGACGGACAGACTATCTATCTGCCTGAGATTGGCACCACTGCCAAGGATTTTGACATTGATGACCATATCGGCAGAGCGGATGAAGATGTAACCATCGTGGATACCGTAAAGTATGAACACTTAAGACCTGGTCTTGAGTACAAAGTTGTGGGCAAGTTAATGAACAAGAAAACAGGCAAAATCATTCAGGCCGGTGGTAAGGATGTAACTGCTGAAACCACCTTTACTGCAAAGGACAGTTCCGGCAGCGTAAAGGTGACATTCAACTTTAACGGTGTGAACCTGAAGGGTGAAACCGTAGTTGCTTTTGAAACCCTGTATTACAAGGATATCCCTGTAGCAGTTCATGCAGAAATCGGAGATGACGGTCAGACCGTATATCTGCCTGAGATTAGGACTTCTGCCATTGACTCTGAAACAGGAGTAGGCTTAAGTAAAGCAGACGGCAAGATTATCTTAACCGATACCGTATCTTACACTGATGTACTGCCGGGTAAAGAATACACGGTGATTGGTGTGTTAATGGATAAAGCAACAGGAGAGCCTGTGGTAAGCGCAGGCAGAGGCGTAACTGCAGAAACAGTATTTACCGCCCTGGATGTGGAAGGTACTGTAGATGTAGTCTTTGAATTTGATGGAAGTGACCTTGCGGGAAAGACCACAGTTGTCTTTGAATCCCTGCAGTATAAAGGCAAGGAAGTTGCTTTCCACACAGACTTAAATGATGATAAGCAGACAGTGTATATCCCAGAGATTAAGACATCTGCCATCGATGCAGACACAAGAATCGGTGTAGGAAGGGCGGATGACCATGTAACCATCGTGGATACCGTTAGTTATGAAGGCTTAAGACCAGGCCTTGAATACAAGATGGTCGGCACGCTGATGGATAAGGAAACCGGCAAGCCTGTGGAATCTGACGGCAAGGTTGTAACTGCTGAAACCATCTTCACACCGGACAAATCCGCAGGAAAGATTGATGTAGTCTTTGACTTTAACGCGGAAGACCTTGCAGGAACAACGACTGTAGTCTTTGAAAATCTGTACTACAAGGATGTGGAAGTTGCAGTTCATGCGGATTTTGCAGATGATGGTCAGACGGTATATCTGCCTGACATTGCAACCACTGCAAAGGACAGTGAAACCAAGAATCATATCAGTATGGCGGATGAAGAAATCACCATCATTGATACCGTGGACTATACCGACTTAAGACCTGGTGTGGAATACAAGGTAAGTGGTAAGCTGATGAACAAGGAAACTGGTGAAGCGATCTTAGTTGATGAAAAGGAAGTGACTGCGGAAACAGTCTTCACCCCTGAAAAGCCAGACGGCAGCGTGGATATCACGTTTGTCTTTAACGGCGTGAGCCTGGAAGGCGAAACCATCGTTGCTTTCGAGTCTCTGACTTACAAGAACTATGAGCTGGCAGTGCATGCCGACATCGATGACGAAGCACAGACAGTATACGTCCCTGAAATCAGAACCTCTGCCGTTGACTCTGAAACAAGAGTGGGCGTAGGTAAGGCTGATGAAAAGATTACTCTGATTGATACCGTAAGCTACACAGATTTAATGCCTGGAGCTGAATATACCGTAAAGGGTATCCTGATGGACAAAGCGACAGGAGAGCCTGTGGTAACAGGCGGCAGCGAAGTGACTGCAGAAACAAAGTTTACTGCAGAAAGCACAGAAGGAACCGTAGATGTAGTCTTTGAATTTGATGCGAGAGATGCAGCGGGCAAGACTACGGTTGTCTTTGAAACCCTGTATTTTGAAGATCACGTTGTAGCTGTTCATCGTGAACTGGATGACGATGGACAGACTGTATATCTGCCTGAGATTGGCACAAAGGCTATCGATGCAGATACAAATATCGGTGTCAGCCGTGCAGATGAGCTGGTAACCATTAAGGATACCGTAAGTTATGAAGGTTTAAGACCAAACCTGGAATATAAGGTTGTCGGCACTTTAATGAACAAAGAAACCGGCAAACCTGTTGAAGCTGACGGCAGGGTTGTAACATCCGAAGTCATGTTTACACCGGAAGAATCTGAAGGCAGCATTGAACTGACTTTTGAGTTTGACGGAAGTGACCTGGCAGGAACCACAACCGTAGTCTTTGAACAGATGTACTACAAAGATGTGGAAGTTGCAGTTCATGCATGTTTAGAAGATGATAATCAGACGGTATATATGCCTGATATTGCAACCACAGCAAAAGACAGTGAAACCATGAATCATGTCAGCATGGCTGATGAAGAAATCACCATCGTTGATACTGTAGATTACACTGACTTAAGACCAGGCGTGGAATACAAAGTCAGCGGCAAGCTGATGAATAAGGCGACCGGTGAGCCTGTCATGGTCGATGATAAGGAAGTGACTGCAGAGACCATCTTTACACCTGAAAAGCCGGACGGCAGTGTAGATATCACTTTTATTTTTAATGGAGTATCTTTAGAAGGAGAAACTGTAGTCGCATTCGAGTCTTTATTCTACAAGGACTATGAACTGGCAGTGCACGCCGACATCAATGACGAAGCACAGACAGTATATATTCCTGAAATCAGAACTTCCGCTAAGGATAGTGAAACAGGCATTGGTATCAGTAAGGCCGATGATAAGATTAAGCTGACTGACACCGTAACGTATAACAATCTAATGCCGGGTAGTGAATATGTCGTGAAGGGTACACTGATGGATAAAAAGACCGGAGAGCCAGTAAAGGCTAACGGAAAAGATGTGACTGCAGAGACGAAGTTTACTGCAGAAAACACCGACGGAACCGTAGATGTCATCTTTGAATTTGACGGAAGAACTATCGCAGGCAAGACTACTGTAGTCTTTGAATCCCTATTATTTGAAGATAAGGAAGTTGCGGTCCATGCGGATTTAGCTGATGATGCCCAGACGGTATATATCCCGGAAATCAAGACATCTGCCAAGGATTTTGAAACGGATATCGCAGTAAGTAACCCTGATCCAATCGTAAATATCATCGATATTGTGACCTATGAAGGCTTAAGACCTGGCCTGGAGTATAAGGTAACAGGCGTGCTGATGGACAAGGCGACAGGAAAGCCACTGATGGTGGATGGTATGAAAGTTATGGCTGAAGAAGTCTTCACACCGGAATCTTCAAAGGGTGCAGTCGGTATGGTATTCAGCTTTGATGGAAGCGGCCTTGAAGGAAAAACCGTTGTTGCCTTTGAAAGTGTAACACATGAAGGTATGGAAGTTGGCGTTCATGCTGACATCAATGACCAGGCACAGAGTATCTTCTTCCCTGATATCAGAACATCTGCAAAGGATAAGGCTGACGGGGATAAGAAAGTCTATGCACAGCCTGAGGTAACCATCGTGGATACCGTGGAATATGAAAACCTGGTTGCAGGAAAGACTTACACTGTTAAGGGCATCCTGATGGATAAGGCGTCCGGTAAGGCTGTGAAGATTGGCGGCAAGGAAGTCACTGCAGAAAAGAGCTTCAGAGCAAAGGAAACTGCAGGCAGCATTGAGCTTGAATTTAAGTTTGATGCAGACAAGCTGGAAGGCAAGAGCCTGGTAGTCTTTGAAAAGCTGTATTACGGCGAAGACCAGATTGGTGCACACGAAGACTTAAAGGATAAGGCGCAGACCGTAGAAGTCATCAAGCTTCTGCCAGCACCGGAAACTGGTGATAACAACAACCTGAAGTTGTATTTGGCATTGGCACTTGGTGCACTGCTGCTTGGCAGCTGTTTTGTGATTGAAGAAACAAGAAGAAAGAAAAAGCATAAGAACAAAGATGAAGAGTAGTAGTCTTTGATAAACGGGCGGTCCATAGCGGCCGCCTTTTGATTTGGGAAGGGGAAAAACTATGGCAACTTGTAATGATAATATCGCTATGGTGGCAGGAGTGAACGCAGGCATCATAGCAGAACTGTTAGACGACATTCTGAAGGACAACCTGGAGAATGTCTGCTCTGAATATGGGAAGCAGTGGTGCAGATGTTCGTATAAGACGATGATTGTGTACTGCCCGTTCCTTTCCATAGATCAGGCAAAGGGTGCTGTCTACGCCCTAAAGAAGAAAGGCATTATTTCTACTGCAAAGTTTAATGATACGAAGTTTGACCATACCAACTGGTATGCATTTACCGAGTATGGCAGACATCTTTTGGAGACGGGGTGGTAGTAATGAGAGTACAGTGCCCGGATAATTGTGACTACAGACAGAAGGATGCACCTGTGTGCGGGTTCTGTCTGATGAAGATACTGGAAAGTATGAAACTAGAAGCTGAAGACGGAGGTGAAGAGAATGGATCGAAAGAGCAAGTTCAAGGTACTGGAGAAACTTCTGGATGCAGGCTTTGATGATGAGAAGAAAGTAACGAATTTTGAGCTGGCTGACATCGTCACGGCAAAGCTGGATAACAGGGAGATTCCGATTGTAATTGAATTAAGAGAGGCAGCAAAGAACCATAAAGTGATTTCGTTCTTTGCAGATAAGCTGGAGAAGAAAGAAGGAGGTAGCGACAATGGCAGATAGAGTAACATTTGAAATCAAGGCACAGCTTGGCGTGATTCAGGAGTATCCGACAGGATGGAAAAAGGAAATGAACATGGTTTCCTGGAATGGGAACGCAGCAAAGATTGATATCCGTGACTGGGACGAGAACCATGAAAAGATGTCGAGAGGGATTACGCTGAATGAAAAGGAAGTCGCAAATCTTTTAGATATTGTGACGGAGAAAGCACCTGAAATCAAAGAAGTCTTTGCGAAGGAAAAGGCAAGAGTAAAGGCTGAGCAGGAACAGGAACGCTAAACATGGGAGAGCAATCTCCCATTTACATAGAGGAAGAGAGTGGTATAATGATATCAATAAACTTGAATTTGACGAAGGAGTATGATTTTATGAAAAAGTTGATAGCAATGGTTTTAGCATTGGTTTGTGCGATAGGTTTAGTCGCTTGCGGTGGTAACACTAAAAATGTTAAAATCACAGATTATTCTTCCGAAATGTATTCTGATGCAGAAATTGAAAATGCAATTGATGTTGCAATCAATTATTTTGAGAAGAATTTTGAGGGTTGCACCCTTACGGAAATCACATATTTGGGCGATGATAAGCTTGACGACTGGCAGGAGTTTGCAGAAAGAAACAATGCAGACGATGTGATGGTGCTTGTTTCTTCTTTCAATGTAGATGCTTCTGGTGGAGATGGTTCTCTGAACCCAAACAGCACATATACAAATTGGAAGTGGATTTTAGTTAGAACTAATGGCGGAAAGTGGGAACACGTTGACCACGGATATTAAACAGCCAAATTCCAATTTGTAGAGTTAGATAAATCTGAATTTGTAGAGGGTGTATATATGAGTAGAGAAAATGAAAACAATAGAAAATTATCACCAGCGGAGAATGCTCGGAAGGCAAAGTTTGAAATTCAAAAGAATATACTGCTTGATAAAGGGTTTGTAGTAAAAGATCTGACTATAGGGCTGGTATATGCAAATATAATGGCTTTTGTTCTTGCAATCCCTATTATAGTGTGTTTTGCAATAGTATATATTTTATGTAATATAGATCAGTTTGCAGGGTTCGGAATTTTTCTGGATATTAATATATTTTGGCGATTGATTGTTTTCTTAATTGGTTTCTTTATTCTTATCATTATACATGAAATGATTCATGGTATTACCTGGTCGTTATTTACCGAAAAGGGCTGGAAATCCATTTCTTTTGGATTCATCACAAAATATATGACGGCATATTGCACATGTGATGAGCCACTGCAGAAAAATCAGTATATTATAGGAGCATTGATGCCTACAATCATACTGGGAATCATCCCTGCTGCAATTGCAATTTTTAATGGCTCTGTCACGTTGTTTGCAATCGGTGCCATTATGACTTTAGCAGGCGGCGGTGATTTAACTATAATAATGAAATTGATTATGTTTAAGACTCGGGGCAAAGAGGTTGTATATATGGATCATCCATATCAGGCAGGTCTTGTAGCCTTTGTGAAATAAGGAATGGGTAATACGCAATCAGATAAATCTGAATTTTATAGCGATGTAAAGTCATGTTGCGGAAATGTAAAGTTGATGTGGTGGCATCAAAAGGTGTTTATAGCTACAATGAAATCAACAAATTA
>JAFWZZ010000031.1 GCA_017522185.1 Bacillota bacterium
AACCTGTCCAGAGCTCTGGAAGACTGTGCTACAATCACATCCAACTTCTTCCCATGGAACACTTGCGGTGCTACAATGAGATCCTTCTTAGGCGTAGACTCCGGTTATATTCCATACGCTATCCTGAACTGGATCAACCCATTCGTATCCATCATCTTTGCTTACACTGGCTTCACAATGGAACCACTGAGCGAAGAAGATTACCAGAAGATTCTGGAACAGAGAGAAGAAGACAAGAAGGCTGCTTTAGCTGCTTTAGAAGCTTAATTCTTTCAAACTAATTATTTAAAACATTTATTACAAACAAAAAAATCTAATGAAAAAGTATTAATTACAAATAATAGTTGAGATCTAGTTAAATTATGACACCTCGCTGCAGGGATGCAGCGGGGTGTTTTTTCTATTGAGGAAATGCATCAGGATGTGATATACTGAAGCAGAGAAAGGCGGTATAAGGATATGAAGAAAAGAACAAAACAACTGATATGTATGACACTGATTATAGTCTTCATCACAACGCTGCAGCCGGCTGCATTTGCGGAAACCATGATAACAGACCAGTCAACAGATGTGGCTGTGACTCAGGAGAACATACAGCCACAGGATCCCATTCTGCTGGATGCACCACTGCTGAAGACCATGAATGTGGTGAATACAGGAAAACCGAAACTTACGTGGAACGAGGTATCCGGTGCCGACAGTTACGCGGTATACAGGGCGCTTCGGATTGACGGTGAATACAAACAGATGGTAGTGACGTCAGAGACCAGCTGGGTTCACAAAGGAGCGATAGCAGGAAGCCGGTACTATTACAAGGTACAGGCACTGTCCGCAGACAAACCGGAAACCAACTCGCTATTAAGCCCTGCAAAAGCCAGAGTGTGCGACCTGAAAAGACCAGTATGCAAAGTGGAACTGAATCAGAAAGGAAAACCGAAGCTGACCTGGAAGGCCGTAAAAAATGCGGAAAAGTACGAAATATACCGGGCGCTGAAAGAAAAAGGTACATATAAGAAGATTGCAACTGTAAAAAATACGACATATACACATAAAAAGGCATATTATCACGAGACCTATTATTATAAGGTAAAGGCCATTGATGCGGAACTCGATCAGGCTGCATCGGCAAAGAGTATGCCTTGCTCCGTATATACTATCAACCTGACGAAAAAGCTGGTGGCGCTGACCTTTGATGACGGTCCCGGACCATATACAAAAAAGATTGTGAGCTGCCTGAAGAAGAACGACAGCCGGGCCACTTTCTATGTACTGGGACAGAGGGTAAAATCCTACCCATCCACCCTGCGGGCGATGCAGGCAGCAGGCAATGAAATCGGGAACCATTCTTACAGCCATCCGCTTTTGAGCAGCATGAGCGGGAAACAGATCCGTTCCCAGGTAAATCGGACGGATAACGCTGTAAAAAAAATTACCGGAGTGAAACCGGCTACTATCAGACCTCCTTATGGAGGTATCGACAGCCTGGTTACCAAAAACGTAGGGAAGCCGATGATTCTCTGGTCCATTGATACCCTGGACTGGCAGCATAGAAATGCCAAAACTACGGTGAATCACGTGATGAGGTATGTATCTGATGGAGATATCGTCTTGATGCATGATATTCACGAGCCGACCATGATAGCCGCACTGGAGCTGATTCCGAAACTGAAGAAAAAAGGCTACGAGCTGGTGACGGTAAGCGAACTGGCAAAATACCGTGGCGTCAAGATGAAGAATGGAAAACGCTATTATAATTTCTAGGGGGAAAAGATGAATATACTTTGGTATTACTTATTGGCAGTGAATCTGCTGGCCTTTTTTCTCTATGGTATCGACAAACGAAAAGCCGTGAAAGACCAGTGGAGAATCCCGGAGGCAACACTATTAGGTGTGGCCTTTGTGGGTGGCAGCATTGGCGCATGGGCAGGCATGCAGGTCTTTCGTCATAAGACAAAGCACTGGAAATTCAAGATCCTGGTACCTGTATTCTTTTTGATGCAGGTGGCAGCATTTTTGTATTACACAACCAAATAACAAAGGAGAAAAGACATGACAATTAAGAACGAAGCAAGAATCAAGAATCCTTTAATCGTAGCAATCAGAGAGCAGCTGGAACACCGCGCGTTGTGGATGTATCTGCTGTGTGACGAAGCAGCAAAGAAAGGGCTGCAGCCACAGGATTATGCACCTGCAGCCATCAGACGGTGCGGTCTGTATCAGGGAGGCAACCTGAGAGCAAAGGCTGGCGGCAGCGACTCTCTCAAAGGTCTCAAGAAGACATTGTTTACAAAGCCTGCCCAGTGGGTCTTTGAAATGGATATTAAACGTTGTGACGACGACCATTTAGATATCGATTTCCACTACTGTCCGCTGGTAAAAGCATGGCAGAAGCAGGGCTGCAGCGATGAAGAAATCCAGCTTCTTTGTGACCACGCTATGTGTGGAGACAGAGGCATCGCTGAAAGCTTTGGCTGTGAGCTGGATCTGCCGGCAACTATCGCAAAGGGTGATGATGTGTGCAAAATCAGATTTGTGAGACGGAATGCAAGGTAAATCAGAATGCAGAAGACGAGTCTGAATAAGGCTCGTTTTTCTTTAGGAACTGTGTTAAAATAGCACCATACAGGGAATAAATAACACAGAGGTAATTACATGATTCAGGATTTAGACAACAAAAAACTATATAACGAATATGAAAAAAGGGAAGCACAGACTGGTGACCTGGTCTTCTATTTCGAGAAGGACCAGATGTTTATCAAAGTGGACGGTGACGGTAATCCGTCGCTGCCGACTGCAGCAGACTTTCCGAAGACGAGACTGCAGTACCTGTTCCGCATCGAGGAGAATCATTACTTCCTGGCCATGGATGATGATGATGCAGACGCCATCAAAGCCATGCCGGACATCACAAAATCTTCAGCCCGCAATCTGCGCGATTTGAAGCACAAGGAGCTGGCTTTTGCGGCAGCGACAGCATATCATTTGTATCAGTGGTACAGAGACAATCAGTTCTGCGGCAGATGCGGATTTCCAACACAACACGGCAGCGGCGAGCGTATGCTGAAGTGCCCGAGTTGCGGCAACAGCATTTATCCGAAAATTGCACCGGCTGTCATCGTTGCACTGACCGATGGGGACCGCATCATGATGACCAAATACAACGGCAGAGCATACAAGAGATATGCACTGATTGCAGGTTTTGTGGAAATCGGCGAAACGGCTGAAGAAACCGTTATCAGAGAAGTCAGAGAAGAAGTCGGACTGAAGGCCAAGAATGTCAGATACTACAAGAGTCAGCCATGGGGTACGGAGCAGGATCTGCTTCTTGGATATTTCTGTGAACTGGACGGGGACGACACCGTTACCATGGACGAAGATGAACTGTCTACCGCTGAATGGGTACACAGAGATGACATGAACATGGAGGATGACGGCTTCAGTCTGACCAGAGAGATGATGGTGGCTTTCCAGAAAGGAGAATTCTAATGTATGACATTGTAATCATCGGCGCGGGCCCTGCAGGTCTTGCAGCCGCAGTATATGGACAGAGGGCAGAAAAGAAAACCCTGCTCATCGATGAAAAAGGCTATGGCGGCCAGATTATCAATACACCGGAAGTGGAGAACTACCCGGCCATTCAGAAGATTTCCGGATTCGACTTTGCAAATAACCTGTACCAGCAGGCGGCAGATCTTGGCGCGGAACTGACCTTCGAGAAGGCTGTCGGCATCGAAGACAGGGACGGCATCAAAATCGTCAAAACAGAAGGGGGTGCCTACGAGGCGAAGGCGGTTATCGTTGCCACTGGGGCCAAGAACAGGCCGCTGGGGCTGGATCATGAAGAAGAACTGACAGGCAGAGGGGTTGCATACTGCGCGACCTGTGACGGCGCTTTTTACAGAGGCAGGACTGTTGCGGTTATCGGCGGCGGTAATACGGCTCTGGAGGATGCGGAAGTGCTCTCCGGACTGGCAGAAAAGGTTTATCTGATTCACAGACGAGATGCATTTCGCGGAGAAGAAAGCAATGTGAAGCGGATTCAGGGAAAAGAGAATGTAGAAATCCTTTTAAACACGATTCCGACAGCGTTTCTGGGTGAAGACAGAATTACGGGACTTCGGATTCAGGACAAAGAGAGCGGAGCCGAAAGGGAGCTGCAGCTGGATGGCGTCTTTGTTGCCATCGGCCAGATGCCGGATAACGGGGCCTTTGCGCAGCAGATCCAACTGGACGACAAGGGCTATGTAGCAGCAGGAGAAGACTGCCTGACAAAAACGCCGGGCATTTTCACGGCCGGCGACTGCAGAACCAAGAAGGTAAGACAGCTGGCGACGGCCGTAGCAGACGGAGCCGTAGCTGCTCTGGCAGCCGTGGAATATATCAATCAGCAGTAAGTAAAAAGCAACCATATGACCGTCCATGCCGCAGCATTGCATCTGGTCAGTGTGGTTGCTTTTTTAGTCTTCTTTTTTCATGATCTTTGATCTGGGATAAGGTCTCGGTTCATCGGTGATACCGAAGATGTAGTCGACGCTGGTTTCGTAGAGCTTTGACAGCTGCTGTGCCTGCTGGAAATTAGGATAGCGCTTTCCAGTTTCCATTTTGGAGTAGTCGGACTGGTCGATACCAGTCTTCATCTGCACCTTGATCTGGGTATAACCTTTTTGGAGACGCAGCTCCCGCAATCTGTTTCCGTAATAGTTTTCCATAATTTTCCCTCTCTTTTCATCATTATGTCAAACTGACCTAACAGAACTAGGGCGATATGACCTATAATCGAAGGGGCGTGGGAAATATTGCGCAGAAAAAGTAGTTTCAACTGGAAAAGAACTATGGTATAATACGTCTAGGACTATGCGGTTTTATCGCTGACTAGAAAATACATACGAAGGAGAGTGCCATGGAACCTAAATACAAACGCGTTCTATTGAAAATAAGCGGAGAAGCACTGGCAGGTGATCAGAAGTTTGGTGTCAATGAAGAGATGACCAGAAAGACAGCACGTCAGGTGAAGGAAATTCATGATCTTGGTGTGGAAGTCGCAATCGTTGTAGGCGGCGGAAACTTCTGGAGAGGCAGAACCAGCAAAGATATGGACCGTGCTACAGCGGACTACATGGGCATGCTGGCTACTGCGATGAATGCACTGGCCCTGCAGGATGCACTGCTTGCCGCAGGCGTAAAGGCCCGCGTGCAGACAGCTATCGAGATGAGGGAAATTGCGGAACCTTATGCAAGAAGAAAGGCAATCAGCCAGTTAGAGCATGGTGATGTTGTCATCTTTGGTGCCGGAACAGGAAGCCCGTTCTTCTCTACAGATACGGCAGCTGCACTGAGAGCAACAGAAATCAATGCGGATGTGATTCTGCTTGCGAAAAATGTTGACGCAGTATATTCTGACGATCCGAACCTGAACCCGGATGCAGTTAAGTTCGATGAACTGACCCATATGGAAGTACTGGAAAAGGATCTGAAGGTCATGGATCTGACAGCTGCAACCTTATGCAAAGATAACAATGTAGCCATCCATGTATTCGGCCTTGCAGAAGACGGCAATGTCATGAAGGCTGTCTGCGGCGAAAAGATTGGCACAATCATTAAATAGTCATGTAATGAAGGAGGATATATAACATGAGTCATTCACACAAGACATTAGAAGAAAGAATTGCAAGAAGCATTTCCATGCTGAAGGAAGATCTGAACACTGTAAGAGCAGGCAGAGCAAACCCGGCGTTACTGGATAAAGTTATGGTTGATTACTATGGCTGCCCAACACCGCTGAAGAACCTGTCCAACATCTCCGTTCCAGATCCAAGAACACTGATGATTACACCTTTTGATGCAAAATCCATCGGCGATATCGAAAAGGGCATCAACATCGCTGATATCGGTATCACACCAACTAACGATGGTAAGGTTATCAGATTAGTGATTCCTGCATTAACAGAAGAAAGAAGAAAAGAATTAACAAAGACAACAAAGAAGATGGGCGAAGACGCAAAGATCGCAATCAGAAATCTGAGAAGAGATGTAAACGATCACCTGAAGAAGGCACAGAAAGACGGTGAACTGACAGAAGACGATCTGAAGAAGGAACTGGACAAGGTTCAGAAGACTACAGATAAGGCTGTGAAGGACATCGACGACATCGTTGCAGCAAAAGACAAAGAAATCCTGGAAGTATAAGGATAACCATAAGAAACAAGAAAGAAGAGGCTATCCCGTATGGGATAGCCTTGCATTCCGTTAGAAGGAATAGGTAGAAAACTATGCTAGACAGAGAAAAGATTCCGGCCCACATTGCCATCATTATGGACGGCAACGGCAGATGGGCCAAAGCAAAAGGCGTGCCGAGGGTAGCAGGCCACAACGCAGGGATGATGGCGATGAAGGAAATCGTCAAAGCATCCTCACAGCTGGGTGTGAAATACCTGACCGTGTATGCTTTCTCCACAGAGAACTGGAAACGTTCCGCGGAAGAAGTGGGAGGCATTTTTAAACTGGTTGTGAAATATGTAAACAGTGAGCTGGCAGAGCTGCATGAGAATAACGTCAGGGTAAAAATCCTGGGGGATTATACGCAGGTTCCAAAGGCTGCTGTCGATAGTCTTGAAAAATCTCTGGAGACCACCAAAGACAATACCGGTCTGCAGTTTAATATAGCACTGAACTATGGAAGCAGGGCAGAAATCGTCAGAGCTGTCAATCTGATTGAGAAGGACAGGAAGACAGGTGTGCTGGATCCTGACATGGAGATTACGGAAGAACTGATTTCCCGCTATTTATACACCGGCGTGGAAAACGGTAATATTCCGGATCCGGACCTGATTATCAGAACCAGCGGAGAGGAACGCCTTTCCAACTTCCTGCTATGGCAGAGTGCTTACAGCGAATTCGGCTTCACCGATGTGCTCTGGCCGGACTTTACACCGGCAGAATTCGAGCGCATGATTGAAGCCTATCAGAATAGAGAACGTAGATTTGGAGGAAGAAAGTAATATGAAGACGAGAGTAATTTCCGGGCTGTGCATGGTGCCATTGCTGGCCTTTGTATACTTAGGAGGATACTGGCTGACGGGCATGTGTATTCTGATCGCTTTGATGGGTGTGAAAGAACTGTTTCAGGGCTTTGAAGCCATGGACATCAAACCGTCCCTGGCGGTGGCTTATGGCTCCACCTTTGTGCTGTATCTGATCAACGGATTCTTCCCGCAGCAGCACGAATTCATCTTAGCGTGGCTGGCTGCGAGCATTATGGCCAGCTCCATTTATATTTTCAAGATTAACGAAAGAAAAGTAGAAGATGCCATGGCAACCATGCTGGGCATCATCTACGTGGTGTTCTTCTCTTATCATGTAACCATGGTAGACCAGACAGAGGAATACGCAAAACTGGTGTGGCTGGTACTGTTATCTGCCTTTGCGACTGATATCTTCGCATACTTCAGCGGCTATCTGTTCGGTCGTCACGGCAGACACAAGCTTTGTCCAAATCTGAGCCCAAAGAAAACCTGGGAAGGTGCCATCGGCGGAACACTGGGAAGCATCATCTGCTGCGGCCTGTTCGGTTACCTGGTACTGCCTAGAATCTGGGTACACTGCCTGATCATCGGCTGTATCGGCGCAATCCTGTCCCAGTGTGGGGACCTGACCGCCAGTGCATACAAGAGAAAGATGGGCATCAAAGACTACGGTACTCTGATTCCGGGGCATGGCGGCATCATGGACCGTTTCGACAGCGTATTATTTACCGCTCCGGTGGTATATTACTATATTGTACTCGTTTTACAGTAGGTGACTGACATGAGAAAAGTTTCAATTTTAGGAAGCACCGGTTCCATCGGAACACAGGCGCTGGATGTTGTAAGAGCCAACAAAGATAATTTCGAAGTAACGGCCCTTGCATGCGGCAGAAACCTGGAGCTTTTATCTGCACAAATCAAAGAGTTTGCACCGAAGATTGCGGTTATTGAGTCTGCAGACGACGCGAAAATCCTGGCCGAAAGACACCCGGAAGTGGAAGTTTTCTGCGGAGAAGAAGGTCTGATTACAGCCGCAACAGCCGAGTGTGACATGGTCTTAAACTCCCTCATGGGCATGCGCGGACTGGTGCCGACTTATGCAGCTATCAAAGCCGGCAAAGACATTGCCCTGGCTAACAAGGAAACACTGGTTGCCGGCGGTGAACTGGTCATGGAAGCGGTGAAAGAAAACGGTGTAAAGATGCTGCCTGTGGACAGCGAACACAGCGCGATTTTTCAGTGCCTTCAGGGTAACGAGGGTAAAGAGATTAAGAAGATTCTCCTGACGGCCTCCGGCGGACCTTTCCGTGGATGGAGCCTGGAGCAGCTGGAAGGTGTAACCCTGGCTCAGGCACTGAAACATCCGAAATGGACCATGGGACAGAAAATTACCATCGACTCTGCTACCATGATGAACAAAGGGCTGGAAGTCATCGAAGCCAGATGGCTCTTCGATGTACCGTTGGAGAAGATTCAGATCCTGGTACATCCGCAGAGCATCGTTCATTCTGCAGTAGAATTTATGGATACATCTGTCATTGCACAGATGGGGCTTCCGGATATGCGGATTCCAATCAGCATCGCCCTCGGATATCCGGAAAGAATTCCGTACGAAGGACCTTCTCTGGATTTCTTCAAAGAAGGGGCGAACCTGACTTTCGAGGAACCAAATCCGGAGGTTTTCAAGTGCATCAAAATGGCTTACGACGCATCGAAGGCAGGTGGCAGTTACCCTGTGGTGCTCAACGCGGCCAACGAAGTTTTAGTAGATTTATTTTTAAAGGAAAAGATTCGATTCATCGATATCCAGAATCGTTTACAGGATATTCTTGAAAAACACAATCCGACATATCATTTAACGTTGGAAGACATTATCCGTGTCGATGAAAATACACGTAAAGAGGTTTTGGGATGACAGCAGTTTATGCGATTGTTTTATTTGTGCTGTTGATTTTTCCTCATGAGCTGGGTCATTTTATCGTGGCCAAGGCAGTAGGTGTAAAAGTCAACGAGTTTGCTTTTGGCATGGGGCCGGCCCTGTTGCAAAAACAGGGGGAAGAGACGCTCTACTCTATCCGTCTGATTCCGATCGGCGGCTACTGTGCTATGGAAGGGGAGAACGAAGAATCCGATAATCCCCGTTCTTTTAATAACAAGCCCGGCTGGGCAAAGATTTCTGTTCTGGCTGCAGGCGCAGCCATGAACATGGTGATTGCAGTGATGGTGCTCTCTATTGCACTGGGCGTCATCGGAATCACTACAACCACCCTGGAAGCAGTGGAGGAAAACAGTCCGGCCTATACAGCGGGAATCGAAGCCGGTGATGAGATTATTGCTATCAATGAGAAAGCAGTTTCATCCTGGAGTGACGTTTCTGCTTATATCAGCGAAACACCGGAATCCGTGGATGTCACGGTGCTTCGTGACGGAAAAGAACTGGAAATGACCGGCGTTGTACCGGAACAGTCCAAGGATGGCCGCTATGTTATCGGCATTACATCCAAAGTGACCCACGGCCCGCTGGCAGCCATAGGTGGCGGCCTGCGTTCTACCTGGAACATGACGATGATGATGTTTCAGTCTCTGAAAATGCTGATTACAGGAGATGTACCGGCATCAGATATTGCAGGACCTGTGGGGATTGTGACCATGGTCAGCGACACAACCAGCCATGGCTGGGAGTACTTTGCATCACTGGTTGCACTGATGAGCATTAACCTGGCAATTATCAATCTTCTTCCGCTTCCGGCACTGGATGGCGGCAGAATTCTGTTCGTATTCATCCGTAAGATCACTGGCAAAATGATTTCAGACGATCTGGAAGGCAAAATCCATATGATTGGTATGCTGCTCCTGTTCGCATTGATGATTTTTGCAACATGGAACGATATTATGAGGTTATTCACATGAGAAAGAGTGTAAAAGTAGGAAACGTGGTCATCGGCGGAGGCAGCCCTGTTTCCATTCAGTCCATGACCAACGTGGATTCCAGAGACGAGAAGGCATTGTTAAGACAGATCAGACAGCTGCAGGATGCAGGCTGTGAGATTGTGCGCATTGCCATTCCCGATATGGAAGCAGCAGAGACCCTGGCAAGGGTTAAGCCGCAGGTAACAGTCCCTCTGGTAGCGGACATTCATTTTGACTACAGGCTGGCTATCGCAGCTATCGAAGCCGGTGCTGATAAGATCCGTATTAATCCAGGGAATATCGGCAGTGATGAAAGGGTGCAGGCTGTGGTAGACGCGGCAAAAGCGAAGAACATTCCAATTAGAATTGGCGTGAACTCCGGCTCTCTGGAAAAAGATATTGTGGAAAAGAACGGCGGCGTGACGGCAGAAGGTCTGGCAGAAAGTGCGCTGCGTAACGTTAAGCGCATTGAAGACATGGGGTATGATAATCTGGTAGTTTCCCTGAAGTCTTCCGACGTGAAGATGAACTATGCTGCCCATAAGCTGGTGGCGGAACAGACAGACCATCCGATACATATCGGCATTACAGAAGCGGGTACGCTGGCACGTGGCAAGGTAAAATCCGCAGTCGGCATTGGCGCCCTGCTGCTGGATGGCATTGGTGACACCATGCGCGTGTCTTTGACCGCAGATCCTGTGGAAGAAGTATATTTCGCTAAGGAGATCCTGGAGTCCATGGGTCTGAGACAGCCAAAGGTAAATCTGGTTTCCTGCCCGACCTGCGGCAGAACTAAAGTGGACCTGCAGCATCTGGCGGAAGAAGTGGACAGACGACTGGCAGACGCAGACGTACCTGCAGGACTGAAGGTTGCGGTGATGGGCTGCGTCGTTAACGGACCGGGAGAAGCCAAAGAGGCGGATTTCGGCGTTGCCGGCGGCGATGGCAAAGGTGTAATCTTTGCTAAAGGAGAAATCCTGAAAACGGTAAAAGAAGAAGAAATTGTAGATGAACTGATAAAAATCATCGAAGGAAATAAATAGGGGAATATGAGAAACTTAATTGATACATCCATCTCATGGGACCGGCTTGGGGCCCATGACAGAACAGAATATCAATATGAGATTACCGATGCGGTCATCGATAGCGAGACCGGAGTGCTGACCATGACACTCCGGCTCAATTTTGTTATGCCCGTAATCGACATGGAAAAGCTGTCAGGCATTATCCTGCACCAGTTTTCTGACCTGAAATCTGTGCAGTTCCGCTATGATTTTGTGGATGTGATTCAGACGAAGGGGGAAATCATCCCACTCTTTATTCCACACATGATTCAGATTATTAACGGCAAGTATGCGTCCATTACCAAGACCATCGAACCGGAGAAGTTTGAACTGGATGGGGAGAAGCTGGTGATCTATGCGCTGGGCAAGTTCTCCACGGAGCAGCTCAACGAGCGTGTGGCAATCCAGTTCCAGTCCCTGCTGCGACAGTCCTTCGGAATTGAGCAGAAGGTGGAATTCAAAAACGATGAGAGTATGTACTCTGCGGCCAGGGAAAACTGGATGACCCAGGAGGCACGGGATATCCAGGCTTCCATCGAAGACGACAAGGTCAAGGCTGCAGAAGCGAGGAAAAACGCCCCTGCCAGCATATCCGGTGCAGGCGGCGGAAACGGCGGTGCAGGCGGAGGCGGCTTTGGAGGCGGCTTCCAACGCAGCGGCAATGGTGGAGGCGGCTTCCGGAGAAGAGAAAAGGAACTGCCTGCCGAAGGAAACCGGATCATGGGGAAGGACATCTTCGGAGACGCCGTGGAGATTTCCAGCATCGACCAGGATACCGGCAACGTGATTCTGGAGGGCATCCTCTTTAAGAAAGACCACAAAGTGACGAAGACAGGACGTGTCATCGCGACCCTCCTGATTACAGATAAGAAGGACTCTGCCTGCCTGAAGACCTTCTGTTCCAAGGAAAAATGGGACGAGATGGACGGTCTGCTGAAGAGCGGAGACTTTATCAAGGTCCGCGGCGAGACAGAGTGGGACCGCTTCGAAAACTGCCTGACGGTCATGATCAAAGACATCAACAAAGGCAAGGTACAGAAGCGTCTGGATACATATGAAGGCGGCAAGCGTGTAGAACTCCACGCCCACACCAAGATGAGCTCTATGGACGGGCTCAACGAGGTATCGACCCTGGTTAATACGGCTGCCAAATGGGGTCAGCCGGCAGTAGCCATCACTGACCACGGCGTGGTACAGAGCTTCCCAGATGCAGCTAAGGCGGCCAAGAAACTGGCCGGAAACAAAGACAATCCAATCCATATCAAGATTATCTACGGTATGGAAGGCTATGTCTTTGATGACACCAACTACAGGACCGATGACGGGGAAATCGATTTTGAACAGTTCAAGGAAGATCTGAAGAAGAGCAGAAAGAACAAGGACGGGCTGGTGACTACCAACCACATCATCTTCCTGGCACAGACCCAGGAAGGGTTGAAGAACATCTATAAGCTGGTGTCCTTCTCCCATCTGCAGTACTTCTATAACAGGCCGCTGCTGCCGAAGTCAGTCATCAGCGAGCACAGAGAAGGCATTATTATCGGTTCCGCCTGTGAGGCTGGCGAGGTTTACCAGGCTGTGCGGAAAGGACTGCCGGAAGAGGAGCTGGATGAGGTGGCATCCTTCTATGACTATCTGGAAATCCAGCCACTGATCAACAACCGTTTCATGATCGAAAACGGTATGGTTTCCGGATACGATGAACTGAAGGAACACAACCGGAAGATTGTTGCGCTGGGAGACAGACTGGACAAGCTGGTGGTAGCAACTACAGACGCCCACTACGACGAGCCGGATTCCGCAATCTACCGTAACATCCTCATGGCTGGCATGGGATTCAAGGATGCAGAAAGCGGCCAGGGTCTCTACATGAGAACCACCGACGAGATGATGGAAGAATTCGCATATCTTGGGGAGGAGACCGCCTATAAGGTGGTTATCGAAAATACTAACAGAATTGCGGATATGATAGATGGAGACATTCTGCCGGTGCCGAAGGGCAAGTTCCCACCGAAGATTGCCGGTGCAGAAGAAACACTGCGAAAGACCTGCATGGACAAGGCCCACAGCATCTACGGAGAGCCTTTACCACCGGAAATCGGTTCCAGACTGGAGACTGAGCTGAATTCCATCATCGGTAACGGTTATGCGGTGATGTACGTATCAGCACAGATGCTGGTACATAAGTCCATGGAAGATGGTTACCTGGTTGGTTCCAGAGGTTCCGTAGGATCCTCTTTTGCAGCCACTATGGCCGGTATCACCGAGGTAAACCCTTTGGACCCTCACTACATCTGTCCGAATTGTAAACACCTGGAGTGGGGCGATATGCAGCTTTACGACTGTGGTATCGACATGCCGGAAAAGGAATGTCCGGAGTGTGGAACCATGATGAACCGTGACGGCTATACCATTCCGTTTGCTACATTCTTAGGATTTAACGGCGACAAGGAACCTGATATCGACTTGAATTTCGCAGGGGAGTATCAGGCCATTGCACATAAATATGTAGGGGAAATCTTTGGCGAAAAGAACGTATTCAAAGCGGGCACCGTAGGTACCGTTGCCGACAAGACGGCCTTTGGCTATGTAAAGAAATTCGGCGAAGAGTTTAACCGTCCGATTAACAAGTTCGAAGCGGAACGACTGACTCAGGGATGCACGGGGGTAAAGCGTACGACCGGTCAGCATCCGGGCGGCATCATTATCGTGCCGGATGATCATGAGATTTACGAGTTCTGCCCGGTACAGCACCCGGCAAACGACGTGAAGAGTGACATCATCACCACCCACTTCGACTATCATAAGATCGATGAAAATCTGCTGAAACTGGATATCCTGGGACATAATATTCCGTCCATGATCCGTCAGCTGCAGGATATGACCGGCATCGACCCGATGAAGGCCGACCTGACGGACAGAACGGTGCTGTCGATTTTCAATGGCATCGAGGCTCTGAAAATCAAAGATCCGGATTACCAGTTTACCCATGGTTCTTATGCGATTCCGGAATTCGGTACGTCCTTTGTCAGACAGATGCTGGACGATACCAAGCCAGACAAGTTCGCGGACCTGGTACGTATTTCCGGATTCTCCCACGGTACTGACGTATGGCTGAATAACGCCCAGGATTACATCCGAAGCGGCACGGCCACCATGCGTGAAGTGATCTCTACCCGAGACGACATCATGAACTATCTGATTCTGAAGGGAATCGAGAACAAGACTTCCTTCCAGATTATGGAGGACGTCCGTAAGAACAGACCGTTGAAGGATGAACAGCTGGCGGTCATGAAGGAACACGGTGTGCCTGACTGGTACATCGACTCCTGTATCAAAATCCAGTACATGTTCCCGCGTGCCCACGCGGTGGCATATGTGATGATGTCCTTCCGTATGGCATGGTATAAGGTGTACTATCCGGTAGAGTTCTATGCGACCCATTTCTCATCGGTGGTATCTAATTTTGATGCGGAGACCATCCTGAAGGGTGGACAGGCATGCCTTGACCGTATCGAGATGATTAAGGCCATGGGTAACAATGCCACTCCGAAAGAACAGGGGGACATCCTGGTTCTGGAAGTAGCATATGAAATGTATTCCAGAGGCTTTGAGTTTGCGCCGGCACGCCTGGGCAAGTCCAAGGCAACCAAGTTCTGGATGGATGACGGAAAGGTCCTGCTGCCGTTCGTAGCACTGGAAGGCGTAGGGGAATCCGCGGCGGTAGCCTTTGTGGAAGCTTACGAGGAGAAACCTTTCGACACCATTGAAGAGGCTGTGAGCCGTGCGAAACTGAATAAGACAGCAGTCGAAGCACTTCGAAATCATGGGGTGTTTGAGGGATTGCCTGAGACGGATCAGCTGTCGTTGTTTTAATAATAAAACCTAGGGTTTTGATGAGACCCTAGGTTTTGTTATGCTATTCTTTTTTTTCTGCCTGTGCCATTGCTAAAAGACCATCCTGCACCACTTTCGACAAGCTGATTTGATTTTTTTGAGCAAAGGTGTCGAGCCATGCAGGGATGGTGATATTTTTACGAACTGCACGTCTGCCGTATTTTTCTGCATATGACGTCATATCAAGTACGAGAAGACTAACAAAACTGTTTTCCGGTACATCCAGTTTTGACGGGTCTGATGCAGGTGGGTAAAGTTTTCCATCTTCGATTTCATCTAAAATCCAGCCACTGGCAGCATCAACACCCATTTCAATGGCTTCGATTAAGGAAGCGCCGCCGCTGACGCAACCGGGCAAGTCTGGAACCTCTACGACAAATCCGGTTTCATCGTCGTAGGGGGTAAGGATTGCGGGATATACTAATTTCATTACTTCACCTTCCTTCTATATTTATTCCGGCTTGTTTTAATATTGATTTTACAACACTCAAATGAATGTCTTGTTTCCCGTGGAAAGGTATTGTTACTTTTCCCTTTTTTGTTGGGTGAATGTACTGTCGATGAGATCCTTTTTGGTTTTTGACAGCCCAACCATCAGAAAACAGGATTTTTTCTAATTCTTTTGCGTTCATGGAATTTCTCCTATATTATACACACGATAAGTATAAAATGCAAGTACGTACAAATAGGATAAATGGAAATATATTACATTATAACATAACTGGAAGTTAATGGAAGTGGCGGATGAAAAAAAGAAGGTCCCTTCGGAACCTTCTTTCATAACATGTTTATGTACTATTTCAGATCAGCGATCATCTTTTCAAATGCTGGTAAGGATCTTCTGATCATTTCGTTTGATACGCAGTAGGATAATCTCATGTAGCCTGGGCAGTCAAAGCCAGTACCAGGAACTACTAACAGATTATGTTCTTCCTTAGCCTTCATGCAGAAGCCGAAGTCGTCTCCACCTGGAACTTCTACGAATAAGTAGAATGCGCCATCAGGCTTTGCACATCTGTAGCCCATAGCTGTTAAGGAATCGTATAACAGTGTACGGTTGTCGTCGTATGCCTGCAGATTTGGCATTTCGCCAACACATCTTTCGATTACCATCTGTGGCAGAGTAGGTGCACAAACGTGACCGTTAACTCTTGCTGCACCGGATGCTGCTAAGAATACTTCCTGTGCGTTTTCACAAGCATCTGGAACTAAGAAGTAACCGATACGTTCGCCTGGTAAGGATAAGCTCTTGGACCAGGAGTAGCAAACGATTGTGTTCTTGTAAATGTTAGGGATGAATGGAACTTCTACGCCGCCGTAAACCAGTTCTCTGTAAGGTTCGTCAGCGATGATGTAGATTGGATGTCCGTATTCTTCACCCTTCTTAGTTAACAGTTCAGCTAATGCTGTTAATGTTTCCTTTGTGTAAACAACGCCGGATGGGTTGTTAGGGGAGTTGATGATGATAGCCTGTGTGTTAGGAGTCATCAGTTCTTCAACCTTTGCTAAGTCAATCTGGAAGTGTTCTCTGTCAGCAGGAACAACAACTAACTTCGCACCGTTGTTGTTAACGAATGGACGATATTCAGGGAAGAAAGGTGCGATTGCCATGATTTCAGCGCCTTCAACAGCTAAACCCTTGATTACGGAGATCAGAGCAGGTGCAGCACCGCAAGTGATGAACAGGTTGGATGCCTTGATGTCTGTGCCATAACGTTCATTTAAGTTTGCAGCGATTGCTTCTCTTGTTCCATCAAAACCGCCAGCCATGGAGTAGCCGTGAATCTTAATGGAATCAGTATCGTCTAAGATATCTTTGATTGCCTGTGTTACTGCATCAGGTGTAGGGATGCTTGGGTTACCTAAAGTGTAGTCAAATACGTTTTCAGGGCCTACAACCTTTGCCTGTGCCAAGCCGTATGCGAATAATTCACGGATCAGGGAAGGCTGGTTGCCTAATTCATACATAGTTTGATTGGTCATGATAATCTCCTCCTATATACTGCAATTTTATTGCATGATTAACTGATTCTATTCTACACCCGTTACGGCAGAAAGGTCAATAGAGAAGAAGTTGAATTGTTTGAAAATTCGCAAAGATGGATTTAGTCTTGACACCTGTAGGTGTATATGATATCATGCTGGTGTACGAATTTTAGACTTTTGACGGAAGAGTGGGTAATGCCCACTCTTTCAGTTTTGTTTGGACGATTTCCTATATGGAGATCCGAAGAAAGGACATTACATGGCAAAGAAAAGAATCAAAGACATCATTGAAGATATGTTACAGGATTTTCTGGCAGACAACCAGCTGGAACTGTACAATGTAGAGTTCCTGAAGGAAGGCAAGGACTGGTTCCTCCGCGTGTACATCGACAAGACGATGGATGCAGAAGAGGAATACGTAGGCAGCGATGACTGCGAAAAGGTCAGCCGTTTCCTCAGCGAGAAACTGGATGAAGAAGATCCGATTGAGCAGAATTACTATTTAGAGGTTTCCTCTCCGGGACTGGACAGACAGCTTTTGACGCCGTATCACTACGAAAGATACGCAGGCAAGCTGGTAGAAGTGAAGCTGTATAAGGCAGTAGACGGCTGCAAGCTTTACGAAGGTGTGCTGGAAGGTTTAAGAGACGGCAATCTCGTCATTACGATAGAAGATAAAGAAGTTATGTTCCCGATGGATCAGGTTGCGAAGACGAACCTGGCCGTGGTTTTCTAAGGAGGTTATACAAAAAATGAACAGAGAATTTATCGAAGCTATAAATGAACTGGAAAAAGAGAAGCATATTTCCAAGGAAGTTCTGATTGAAGCAATTGAATCTGCTTTAGTTTCTGCATACAAGAAGAACTATGGCACTTCTCAGAATGTAAGAGTAGACATCGACAGAGTAGATGGCGACATCGCAGTTCTGATGAAGAAAGATATCGTAGAAGAAGTTTATGATGACATGATCGAAATGTCCCTGGAAGAAGCACAGGAAATCGATCCAAGATACGAAATCGGTGATGCTATCGAATTCCAGGTTACTCCAAGAGACTTCGGCAGAATCGCTGCCCAGACTGCAAAGCAGGTTGTAGTGCAGAGAATCAGAGAAGCCGAAAGAGGCATGATCTTTGATGATTTCATCACAAAGCAGGGTGAAATCGTGACAGGCGTGGTGCAGAGAAAGAGCGGCGAAACCCTGTTTGTAAACATGGGTAAGGCGGAAGGCATCCTGTCCGTGAACGAACAGGTTCCTGGTGAAAGATTCGAAGTCAACGAAAGACTGAAGGTGTTCATCATGGATGTGAAGAAGACTACAAAGGGTCCGCAGGTATTCTTATCCAGATCCCATCCTGGCCTGGTTAAGAGACTGTTCGAACTGGAAGTTCCTGAAATCCAGGACGGTACAGTAGAAATCAAGGGTATCGCCAGAGAAGCGGGCTCCAGAACAAAAATCGCTGTTTACTCAGAAGACATGGATGTGGATCCGGTTGGTGCTTGTGTAGGTACAAGAGGCAGCCGTGTACAGAGCATCGTAGATGAATTAAACGGTGAAAAAATCGACATCATCTCCTGGAGCGAAAATCCGGAAGCATTAATCGCAAACGTATTAAGCCCTGCAAAGGTTGAAAACGTATATGCAAACGAAGAAGATAAGACTGCAACTGTTGTAGTTCCTGATTACCAGTTATCCCTGGCAATCGGCAAGGAAGGCCAGAATGTAAGACTGGCGGCAAAGGTGAGCGGCTGGAAAATCGACATCAAGAGCCATACACAGTATTTCGGCAGTGAAGAAGGAGAAGAGGTTTTCGAAGTTGAAGAATAAGAAAGTCCCAATGAGAAGATGCGTTGGATGCATGGAATCTAAGCCACAGGGAGAACTGACCCGCATTGCTTACTTTGATGGTGAACTGACCGTTGACCTGACAGGCAGAGCGAAGGGGAGAGGCGTGTATCTCTGTCAGGATGCGGAATGCATAGAAAAAGCAGAAAAAAGAAGAGCTTTACAGCGTAGTTTTCGGACGGAACTATCAAAGGCAGCTTTGGAAGATGTATTCCTGCAGCTAAGAGGAGAGACAAATCATGATCAGAAATAAGGTAGAAAGCTATATGGGCTTTGCTGCCAGATCAAGAAATCTGATTACCGGGTATAATACCTGTATCATGATGATGGGCAAGCGCAAGGTGAAGCTCCTCATTCTCTCTGAAGATTTGGCAGAAAACACCATCAAAAAGATGGTTTCAGAATGTAATAAGAATAAGGTAAAGTATAGGATTTTCGGACACAGTGATGATCTGTCCCACATTACCGGGAAGTCCGGCAAAGGCATTTTCGGTATTACGGATCAGCATTTTGCGGAAATCATTTGTAAGGAGATTGACCTGATTCAATCAGAAAGGTAGGTGTTCGAATGACGAAAAAAGTACATGAACTCGCGAAGGAAATGAATATCACCAGCAAAGAACTGCTGGAGAAGGCACACCAGCTGGGCATCGATGTAAAGAGTCATATGAGTGCACTGTCTGATGCAGATATAGATAAGATTCATGGTGCAAAGAGAGAAACCAAGATCGTAAAGGCAGAACCAAAGAAAAAGGAAGCTGCACACGAGGAGCCTAGAGTGACGGTGAAGGCAGCGGTAAGACCGCATCAGATGCCAGGAAGACAGAAGCCGCCTGTAGGAAAGCCAATCGTGGATAATGCATATTTAGAAAGCAAGCACAAACCACCTGTAGGCAAGCCGGTAGTCAACAAGGCGGAACTGGATAACAGAAGTGCTGCGAAGAAGCCGCCTGTAGGCGTTCCTCTGCCAAAGGCTGATCCAAAGCCTGCAGAAGAACCAAAGAAGGTGGAAACACCGGTTGCAGAAGCAACGGCTGCTCCAAAGACAGAGGCGACAGCTGCTCCAAAGACAGAGGCGACAGCTGTGCCAAAGACTGAGGCAACGGCTGCGCCTAAGACTGAGGCAAAACCGGCTCCGAAGGCTGAAGTAAAAACAGAAAGAAAGCCTGCTGAAAGAAAAGAAGGCGCACGTGACAATAGAAACGATCGCGGAAACAGAAATGACCGTGGTGGCAGAGACAACCGTGAAGGCAGAAACGACCGTGGCGGCAGAAACAACGACAGAAACGACCGTGGCGGCAGAAACGATCGCGACAACAGAAATGATAATCGCGGCGGCAACAGAACCGCGGGTGCTGGAAATGCGGGCGGTCAGAGAAGAGAACGTCCTGCACAGATGGAAAAGATGGAAACAAAACCATCCAGAAGAGACGACTCCAAGAAGAAGCAGCACGAAAAAGACAACAACAAGTTCGATAAATTTGAAAGAAAATCTTTAGAAAAACAGACAAGGAAGAAGCACAACAAGCCAAAGCCTGTTGTAGTAGAAGAAGAAATTATGGAAGAATTATTACCAGAAGGCACAATCGTATTAAACACACCAATCACAGTGGCAGGTTTCTGCGAACAGACAGAAGTATCCACATCCAAAGTTATCATGACCCTGATGAAGCTGGGTATCATGGCAAACATCAACCAGAATATTGACGAAGACACCGTATTAATCCTGGCAGAAGACTTAGGTATCAGCGTTGCAATCGGCAAGGCGGAAGAAGAAGCTGCAGAAGAAGGCCTGGAATTATTCGAAGATAAGGAAGAAGATCTGAAGGAAAGACCTCCGATCATCACCGTAATGGGTCACGTTGACCACGGTAAGACATCCTTATTGGACGCAATCAGAAAGACCAACGTAACAGCATCCGAATCCGGCGGTATCACACAGCACATCGGTGCATCCGAAGTTAGAATTAACGGTCAGAAGATCGTATTCTTAGATACACCAGGACACGAAGCGTTTACTGCAATGAGAGCCAGAGGTGCGCTTGTTACAGATATCGCGGTACTGGTTGTTGCGGCTGACGACTCCGTAAAGCCACAGACCGTAGAATCTATCAGCCATGCCAAGGCTGCGGGCGTTCCAATCATCGTTGCCATGAACAAAATGGATAAACCTGCTGCAAACCCAGAGAAGGTAAAGCAGGACTTAACAGAACACGGTCTGTTAGTAGAAGACTGGGGCGGCGATGTTATCTGCGTACCAG
>JAFWZZ010000032.1 GCA_017522185.1 Bacillota bacterium
TGCCGCAGCGATACAAGACAGAATCAGTGGAACGTGAGGGTCAATACCCCATACCTTTACAGCCGCGATCATAGTTGCCAGTAATACAATAACAGGAATTACTGCGATAATGAAACTTGGCTTATGAGGTGTTCTTGTTTTCGTTTCCATATAAAGTCCTCCCAAATAAAATAATAAGATTAATCCGTATAAATCCAATACACCCAACCGCGGTTAACATATACTAATGCAAAAGTCGTGCCAAATCAAAAAATGCGGATTTTCAATAGAAAAACCGCATTTTTATTCAAAATAAGTCGATTTCGAGCAGACTGTTGCGACTTGTCAAGTCGAAACTGACTTGCTAAAGCTCGTATTTCTTTTTCTTTCTCGCAAACTGGGACTGAGTCATCTGCAGCGCCTCGGCAGCCTTATAGGTGGAGCCGTACTTTTCCAATGCCTGCTGAAGCAGGGAGCGTTCAAAGGTTTCCACGCGATAGGCAAAGGAACTGTCTCCGTTGATATCAAGGCCGGCAGTTGCGCTGGTTTTCTCAATTTCAGATATCTTGCTGTATTCCAAAAGGACGTCTCCGGCTGTAATGACGTTTTCCCGGGAGCTGATCAGAAGCCTTTGGATTGTATTTTCAAGTTCACGTACGTTGCCCGGCCAGTTATAGTCCAGAAGCAGCTGTTTGGCCTCTTCGGAAAGTGTCTTCTCAAAGCCGTACTGTTTTGAATACTTCTCCAAAAAATATTCAGCCAAAGGGATGACGTCCTCTAATCGCTCACGGAGAGAAGGCACGCGAAGCCGCACTACCGCCAGTCTGTAGTAAAGGTCTTCTCTAAAAGATCCCTCCTGTACTGCCCGTAGCAGATTCTGATTGGTTGCCGCAATGATACGGACGTCGACTGTAGTTGTCTTTTGTGCGCCTACCTTGTAGAACTCGCCCTCCTGGATAGCCCGGAGCAGTTTC
Organism: Bacillota bacterium; assembly: GCA_017522185.1. Classification (GTDB taxonomy): domain Bacteria; phylum Bacillota; class Clostridia; order Peptostreptococcales; family Anaerovoracaceae; genus Senimuribacter. The sequence continues at coordinate 954 of JAFWZZ010000032.1, forward strand.
GCCTGAATCTCGTATGGGATTTCTGTAACTTCGTCCAGGAAGAGGATGCCGCCGTTGGCCATTTCGAAGAAGCCCTTCTTGCCTTCGCCGCTGGCACCGGTAAAGGCCCCCTTTTCATAACCAAAGAACTCGGATTCCATCAGTTCTTTTGGAATGGCGGCACAATTGACTTTGACATAAGGTGTGGCGTTTCTGTCACTCATCTTCTGCAGCATACCGGCCAGGACTTCTTTGCCAGATCCGCTTTCGCCTTCGATGATGACAGAACAGTTGAAACGGGCCACTTTTTCTATCTCGCTGGCAAGCTCCAGCATCTTCGGGCTCTTGCAGTGGAGTAGCTCATGAATGGATTGCAGCTGATCGCTTCGTTCCGGTGGATTGATTTTGCTCCGTTCCCGCTTTGCCTGGTAAATCTTGGTCAGAAGATTGCCCAAATCTACGATTCTTTCCATATTCCTGCTGAGGAAGTCCATCATAAAATCATAGTAACCGCTGCTGTAGCCGGTGGCGCATTGCATGTACATATCCCTGTTTATGGCTTCCTGAATATAGAGTGCAAGGGTATAGTTATTACTCAGGTTAGAGAAAAAGAGGGAGGCGCCTTCCTTTGCAGCCATGACGCTTACTGCTTCTGCACCCATCTGGTCGGCACAGTTGACGATGACATCGAAATACCTGCTGCCGTTCATGGTTACGTAGTCCACGCATTCGATGGCTGTCGCACGGTTCATGGAATACACTTCATCAAAGATGGAGTAGAAGAATTTATTTCGTTTCTGTTCCTCCCCTTCAGACATTTCCAATATTTTATCTCCATACAAAACGCCGACCAGGTCGCCGCCTTCTTTCATAGAACCGCTGACTGCCAGACTGTAAAGCATGGCTACCATCGGATTACTTCCGATAATCAGGACACGTTCCTTACCTGCCGCCAGCTTGCTGACATTATGAATCGAAGCGGATTCTTCAAAGGCAACCAAAAGGAGATCCCATGGAATATCGGGATGTTTTCTGATGGTCGGACAGTGATTATATAGGATCGCATGGCCATCAACATCCAGATGTCCATAGGCATAGTCCACCTTATGAATTTTCTCGAGATAAAGAGGGAGTATGCTGGCCGAAATCGGGATGAAGATTTCGTCGCCAACTTTCAGATTGTTTTCGTTTGAGAATAGAGGACCGATTTCATCAACCACGCCCGCAATAAGACCACCTGTACCGGTATACGGATTGTGCAGTTTGCCTCTTTGAGAAACGAGCTGCATCACTCGTTCCCGGACTTTTGCATCTTCCCCGTAAGTTTCCATACAGATTTGATTGAAACTACCGTTTTCCAGATGAATCTTCACAACACGAAGGCGGAGTTCATCCGGATTGATTTCTTTGCTGTTATCTAGTTTCCATGCGTGAACCGGCAAAGTCTGACTGCCGTCCACACGTCTGCTTCCGATTATATTTTTCATCTTACCACCATTACAAATAGAACAGTCACGAGAGGCAACTGCACTTTTCGCCTTTTGATTGTCATGATTGTTACTAATTGGGTGGGTTTATATGGAAGGATAGTGCTAAGAACACCGCGAAAAGCACTATTTGACATAATTATAGCAAGAAATGAAGAAATATGCAAATGAATAAAAATGGAAATCCATTTGGCTGCATGGTATAATGAAAGCATATCAGGAGGTGCAATATGACCAATCCAAGAATCCGAAAATTGACGCCGGCGGATCTGCCTGGCTATATGGATATTTATCTCAACGCCTATCCGGCTGGCAAGGATTTGTCGGAAGAATGTTATGACAAATATGCCGCACGGCATACCCAGTCCATGGAGGAATTCAATCATGTGACTTACTATGGCCTGTTTGAGGACGGTATGATGGCGGCGGCCATGAAACTAATCGACTTTGATATCAACCTGTATGGGCGTATGTGTAAAGCGACAGGCCTGATGGCTCTTGGCGTCCATCCGCTTCATAAGAAGAAGGGCCTTGCCCGGGAAATGGTACAGTTTTTCGAAGACTACACCAGGGAATCCGGTGCCAGTGTAGCCATGCTGCTGCCGTTTCGAATGGATTTCTACCGTAAGCTGGGCTATGGATGCGGCACGAAGATGGACGAGTACCACATTCCGACCTGTCAGCTGCCGAAGGCGGGCAAAGAAGCAGTCGGCAAGCTGAAATACATGGGTACGGATGACATCGACAAAGTCCTGGACTGTTACAGTGCTTTCGTCAGGAAGAATCACGGCTGGCTGATGAAGTTTGAAGAGGAAGTCCGCGATATGCGCAGCGATGATGAGGTAAGGCGCATTGGCTATTTTGATGGCGATGAATTGAAAGGATATGCGGCCTTTACCTTTGTGAATACCTCGGACTGCAACTATACCCTGAACCTGATGGACGTGAAGGAACTGATTTACGATGACGCGAAGGTACTGAAAGCACTGCTGGGAGGTCTCCGCATGCAGGAGGATCTGGCACAGACAGTCATCATCCGGACCGGAGAGCCGGATTTCTATCATCTGCTGGACAGTCCCCAGGATGTCAGCGGCAACTATATCGATTTCGGGTTCCTACAGACCAATATCTCGGCCGTAGGCACCATGTATAAGATTGTAGACATCAAAGGTTTCATGGATGATGCTGACAACCGGATCTTCCCACCGGTAGATTTCGCCGCTGAATTTGAAGTTTATGATGAATTGAAGCAGGAAACGGAAAACTTTGTGTTGTCTTTCGAAGGCGGACGATGGTTCTACGAAAAACCGGAGGATGTGGAGACCGCGACCCACATCAAATGCAACCTGTCCGATTTCTCCTCTCTGCTCATGGGTAGCGCAGAGTTCGGCGGTTTGGCAAGACTGGGCGTCATGGAAACCAATAATCCGGGACGTACCCGTCTGCTGGACTATTTGCTGCATGCAGAACAGAAACCGTTTACCAATACAGATTATTAAAGGAAAGGAAGACGAACGATGAATCAAAAGTATGAGCACCTGTTTACACCTTGGAAAGTTGGGAATGTAGAGATCAAAAACAGAATCGTTATGTGCCCGATGGGCGGCACCTCCCTTTTCGGCTGGTTCGAACTGGGCGGCTGTCATTTTGACAAAGAAGCGGCAAAACTGTTTCTGGAAAGAGCCAATAACAACGTTGGGCTGATTATCCCGGGCATCGCACCGCTCCGTGACACATTCTGGGGCAAATGGCTCTGGCAGAATCCAAAGATGTTCGAAGATCTGAAGGTATTCATGGATGAAATCCACAAGACTGATACAAAACTATTTGTACAGCTGACTGCCGGCATGGGCCGTTCCTGGGCCATCACAGAGCTGATTGCACCGCTGCATAAGAACAAGGTTACGAGAAAACTGATCAAGCCGATCATTGATACCAGCCATGAACTGGCTTGTCCAAGCCCACAGCCAAATCGTTGGGCCCACGACATCATTTGTCCGGAAATGACAGTAGAACAGATTCACGAAATCATCGAAGCTTTCGCAAAGACAGCAAAGCTTTGCAAGGATGCCGGTGTTGACGGCGTAGAAGTACACGCAGTACACGAAGGTTATCTGTTAGACCAGTTTGCCATCGAGTTCTTCAATAAGCGCGAGGATGATTACGGCGGAAGCTTCGAAAACCGTTACCGTTTTGCTGCAGAAGTCGTAAAGGCCATCAAAGCAGAATGTGGCGATGACTTCCCTGTTTCCTTACGTTATTCCGTAGAGTCCAAGCTGAAAGATTTCTGCTACGGGGCAATGCCTGGCGAAGACTATGTAGAAGTCGGCAGAGCTATGGAAGAATCTGAAAGAGCAGCAAAATACCTGCAGGACGCAGGCTATGATATGTTAAATGCAGACAACGGCACCTACGACTCCTGGTACTGGGCACATCCACCTATGTACATGCCGGAAAACTGTAACTTGGACGACGTGGCACACATTAAGAAGTTTGTGGATATTCCGGTTGTCTGTGCAGGCAGAATGGATCCTGAAACCGGTGCAAAGGCTGTCGCAGAGGGGCGCATCGACGGTATGGGCGTTGCCCGTCAGTTCCTGACCGATCCTGAATGGGTGACCAAGCTAATCGAAGACCGTATTGAGGATATCAAGCCTTGTATCTGCTGTCACAGCGGATGCTTCAACTTCTCTTCCTCCAAGGGTCACGCCAATACACAGGATCTGACTGACACCATGGGTCTGGCACGCTGCGCATTAAATCCAAAGACTATGCAGTCCAAGAAGTACAAGATCGAGAAGGCAAAGAAGGCGAAGAAGATTGCCATCATCGGTGGCGGCATCGGCGGTATGGAAGCTGCAATTGTCTGCGCACAGAGAGGCCACAGCGTAACTCTATATGAAAAGAGCGACAAGCTGGGCGGCGTATTTATTGCGGCAGCATCTCCATCTTTCAAGGAAAAAGACAGAGACCTGATTGCATGGTATAACCGTGAAATCACAAAGCACCCAATCGAAGTAAAGTTAAATACTGAAGTTAAAAATGTGAGCGAACTGGATGCAGACGAAGTCATCGTTGCAACCGGCGCAACAGCAAAGAATATCCCAATTAAGGGCGCAGACAAGGCCGTCGAAGCAGTGGATTATCTGCTGGGTAAGGCACCTGTCGGCGACAAAGTTGTCATCATCGGCGGTGGCCTGACCGGATGCGAAATTGCTTACGAATTATTCCTGGAAGGCAAACAGCCAACCATCGTGGAAATGATGGACGACCTGATTACAACCAAGGGCATCTGCCTGGCAAACACAAGCTATCTCCGTGACTGCTTCAAGACCAATGAAGTGCCGGTACATCTGGAAACTGGTGTGGTAGAAATCGGTGACGGCAAGGTGACAGTGAAAAACAAAGAAGGCAATATCTTTGATATCGAAGCAGATAATGTGATTCTGTCTGTAGGCTACAACCCTGCACCGGCAGCACCAAAGAGCAAGCACGTTCATGTGATTGGTGATGCTGCAAAGGTAGGCAATCTAAGAACCGTAATCTGGGGTGCATGGGACGTATGCATGAAGCTGTAAGAATAGGATAGGAGGAGAAATGCTATGCTATTAACAAAAGAACAACAGGCCATTCTCGACGGTGCACAAGGCGAGACCATGGCAAAGGTTATGAAGACCATGGTAATGTACGGCGATGCTTTCGAAGCAGAAAAGCTGGTGCCAATCACCTCTGAATATAACCACCTGGTAACATCTTTCGGGCTGAAGGTGATGTCACCGGTGTACGATTTGATGCAGCAGCTGCTGGATGCAGGCGTTATGTCCGGCCAGAAGTTTTCCGTTGACCCTCGTCCGCTGGATAAGAACGTACCAGCAAGCTTCCTGCAGAACTTCGTGTTTAACAAGTTCATGTACACCAAGCAGGACTTCTATGAAGACCAGTTGGAAAAGCTAGGACTGAAAGACGACAAGGCATTTACCTGCACCTGCTACATGGACGAAGTGGGAAACCAGCCAAAGAAGGGGGACATCCTGTCCTGGGCAGAGTCTAGTGCAGTGGTATACGCAAACTCCGTTTTAGGAGCAAGATGTAACCGTAACTCCGGAATCATCGATATCATGGGTTCCATCGTTGGCTTTGTGCCATACTTTGGACTCTTGACTGATGACGGACGAAAGGCAGACTGGGTCATCAAAATCCAGACAACAAAGAAGCCTGAAGCACAGTTGTTAGGTTCCGCCATCGGCGTGAAGGTTATGGAAGACGTGCCTTATGTTATTGGTCTGGATCAGTGGATCGGTACAGAACTAAACGACGAAGCAAAGTCTTATCTGAAGGATTTCGGTGCAGCAACTGCGTCTAACGGTGCGGTTGGCCTGTATCATATCGAAAACCTGACACCGGAAGCGGTAGAACTGGGCGAAGACCTGATCCGTCCGGATGCGAAGGAATATATCATCGACGATGCAGAACTGCAACGCGTACAGGACAACTATCCTGTCATTTGGAAGAATCCGGACGCAGCACCAAAGCTTTGCTTCCTTGGATGCCCACATCTCTCTCTGCAGCAGATGAAAGACTGGACAGACAAAATTGAAGCAGGTCTGGCAGCCAGCGGTAAGAAGAAGGTTGTCATCCCTACTGTGCTGACAGCAGCCCCTGGCGTGCTGGAAGCCTTCAATCAGACAGAATACGCAGACAGACTGAAAGCAACCGGTGTAATTACCTCTTACATCTGTCCGCTGATGTATATGAACAATCCGCTTTGCAAAACCATGCCGGTTATCACATCTTCCAACAAGCTGCGCACATATACCAGCGCAAGATACTACAAGGATGATGAAATCCTGGCAGCAATCACAAAGGGAGGTAAGTAAAGATGAGACAGTTTCAAGGAAGAGTTGTAACCCCTGGAACCGTGACAGCGGAAGCAGTTGTTACAAAACAGGGCTTTAATACACTGGCATCCCTGCAGATGGCACTTCAATTTGGTGATAAACAGGTAAAATGCGGCGACCAGAATAACGAAGAACTTCACGGCAAGCCTTTGCTTGGCAAGGCGTTATGTCTGCCACAGACCATCGGCTCTACAACTGGCGGCCTGGTTCTCTACTGTGCCTGCGCACTGGAAAAGAATCCTGCATGCCTGTTGTTTGCAAACCACATCGACTCCCTGGCAGCAGCCGGCGCTGTACTGGCAGATGTATGGGTAGACGGCGTATCCATGCCGGTAGTTGACTGTCTAGGCGACGATTTTCTGGAATATGTCAAAGATGGCATGACTGTGACCATCAAAGAAGACGGCATTGTAGAAGTCGCATAAAGGAGGAACGCGATATGAAATCCAAAGTATTTTTCTCAAGAGAAATTACACCGGAAAAGGTGGTTGAACTTTTTGAGATGACAGATAAGAAGTTAGAAGGCAACATCGCCATCAAAGTTCATTCTGGAGAAGAAGGAAATCAGAACTTCCTAAAGCCTGACTTCTGGAAACCTGTTGTAGCTCATGTGGGCGGTACTGTTGTAGAGTGTAACACCGCTTACGATGGAGAAAGAAACGAAACGGCGAAGCACCTGAATCTCTTCAAGAAACACGGCTGGAGCGTACACTTCAAGGTAGATCTGCTGGACGCAGAAGGTCCTGATCTGGAACTGGATATCCCGGAAGGAAAGCAGATTCAGAAGAACTTCGTGGGCAAGAATCTGGCGAACTACGATTCTATGCTGGTGCTGTCCCACTTCAAGGGACATCCGATGGGGGGCTATGGCGGCGCGCTGAAGCAGTTATCCATCGGTGTAGGATCTTCTTTCGGCAAAGCCTACATCCATGGTGCCGGTGAACCGGAAAAAATCTGGACAGCTGACCATGATTCTTTCTTAAGATCCATGGCCGATGCAGCAAAATCCGTAGTGGACTACTTTGATGGTAAAATCGTTTATGTTAATGTGATGAAGAACATGTCTGTTGACTGCGACTGCTGTGCAGTAGCGGAAGACCCTTGCATGAAGGACATCGGTATTCTGGTTTCTACAGACCCGATTGCCATCGACCAGGCCTGCATCGATCTGGTATATGCGCAAGTCGACGATCCGGGCAGAGACCACCTGCTTGAGCGAATCGAATCCAGAAACGGCGTGCTGACCATCGAGGCAGCAGCAGAGCTGGGTTACGGCAGCAGAGAATATGAATTAGTAGAAGTAAAATAGCAAAAAAACATAAAAAACAGAGGATTTTTTTGAAAATCCTCTGTTTTGTTGCAAATGCCACAATCTTCCTCGGGTAAACGTGTTAATATATGGTCAAGATAAAGATAAAACAAACACTCAAATTCGAGGAGGTATAAATATGTTAAACTTAAATGTAAATAAAGAGAACTTCAAATCCGAAGTGTTAGAAAGTAATAAACCGGTACTGTTAGATTTCTTCGCAAGCTGGTGCGGACCATGCAAAATGTTGTCCCCTATCATCGACGAAATCGCAGAAGAAAGAGAAGATGTGAAAGTTGTAAAACTGGACATCGATGAACACCCTGAACTGGCAGCACAGTTCGGCGTGATGAGTGTACCTAGCTTATTCGTCATCAAAGGTGGCGAAATCGCAAACAAAGCATTAGGCGTAAGACCAAAGCAGCAGATTTTAGGACTGCTGTAGACTTATAGAAAACTAAAAATGATCGTCTCCTTAAATCAACACAAAAAACAGAGCGGAAAGGCTCTGTTTTTTTGCTTTTTGAAGACGCACATATTATAATGAAAGCGGGAAAAGGAGGTAATCTATGGATTCATATACAAAACTACGAAACATGACGGCCATCTACATCACGCGGGGAGAAGAAATGCTGATGCTCTACCGTGTTGGCTCCAGAGTCGTGGACCCTTCCTGGTGCGGGATCGGTGGTCATTTTGAGGAATCGGAATTAAACGATCCTTATGCCTGCGTGCTGCGGGAAATGGAGGAAGAGACGCCAATCCGCCGGGAAATGCTGGAAAATCTACAGTTCAAGTATGTGACCCTCCGTCTGAAGAAGGGAGAAATCCGTCAGAATTACTATTACTTTGCATCGCTAAAAGACGATGTGGAAGTTTCGCTGGAATCCGACGAGGGGAAACTCCGCTGGGTGCCTCTTTCGAAAGTCATGGAGAAGGAAATGCCGCTTACCGCAAAGTTTATGCTGGAGCATTACCTGAAAACGGGCCGGTATGATGACTGCCTGTACAGCGGTGTAACCTGTGAGGATAAAATGATTTTCACGGAGCTGAAAGAATTCTGATATATGATGAAACGAAAAAACCCGAAGGCTGTATGGCCTCCGGGTCTTTCATTTTTTGTTGTTGTATAAAAGTGTTTACTTGTTCTTGTGTTCTGCGTCGCAGTAAGCACATCTGTAAACTTTCTTTTCTCTGTCAACCAGCTTGAAAGTATGTACGATTTCCTGTTCTACAGAAGTGATGCATCTTGGGTTCTTGCACTTGATTACATTTTCTAATGTTTCAGGCAGTTCCAGGTGCTTCTTTTCTGCCAGCTTGCCATCCTTTACGATGTTCACTGTAATGTTGCTGTCGATGTAGCCCAGAATGTCCAGGTCTAATTCGATCAGCTGGTCAATCTTGATGATATCTTTCTTGCCGTACTTGGAGCTGGAAGCGTTCTTGATAATTGCAACGGTGTTATCAATCTTGTCCAGCTTCAGGTACTTGTAGATATCCATACTCTTACCAGCTTTGATATGGTCTAATACAATACCAGTCTTTACGCCATCAATATTCATAAAGTAATACCTCCTATGCTTCTTTCTTAATACCTAACAGTTTCAGAATCAGTGCCATTCTGATGTGCTTGCCGCACAGAGCCTGGAAGAAGTAGCATGCTCTTGGGTCATCGTCTACTTCTACGGAGATTTCGTTAACTCTTGGCAGTGGGTGCATGATTGTCAGGTCTTCCTTTGCTGTTTCTAACTTTGCTAAGTCTAAGATGTAGCTGTCCTTCAGTCTTACGTAATCTTCTTCGTTGAAGAATCTTTCTCTCTGGATTCTTGTCATGTACAGGATGTCCAGTTCAGACATTGCTTCTTCTAAGCTTTCAACTTCCTTCCATTCTGCACCGTGCTTGTCCATAGTTTCCTTCACATAGTCTGGAACCTGTAATTCCTGTGGAGAGATCAGAACGAACTTGATGTTTTCGTATCTCAGCATAGCTTCGATCAGGGAGTGAACAGTTCTACCGAACTTCAGATCACCACAAAGACCAACTGTCATGTTGTCCAGTCTGCCCTTCTTTCTCTTGATGGTTAACAGGTCAGTTAAAGTCTGTGTTGGGTGGAAGTGGCCACCGTCACCAGCGTTGATGATTGGAACTGTCGTTCTTCTTGCACCAACGATAGGCGCACCTTCTTTAGGGTGTCTCATTGCAATAATGTCGGCATAGCAGCAAACAGTCTGGATTGTGTCGCTTACGCTTTCACCTTTTGCTGCGGAGCTGGATCCTGCTTCGGAGAAACCAAGAACGGTACCGCCCATTTCCAGCATAGCTGCTTCGAAAGACAGTCTTGTTCTTGTGCTTGGTTCGAAGAATAATGTAGCCAGTTTCTTGTGTCTGCAGATATCTTCATATGCAGCGTGGTCAGCTACGATGTCATTTGCCACATCGATGAGTTCATCGATTTCTTCTACCGTAAAATCGGTAATGTTGATTAAGTTTCTTACGTCACTCATTTTCTATTTGTCTCCTTTCATCCAACCTTCGTCAGAAGGGTTATTTCTGAACTTAATGATCTTGTCTTTGTCTTCTGCTTTGATGTAGCCGGTGTCAGCTGCTACTTCTACTAAAGCGTCTAAGTCACTTAAGCTTACGTTCTTTACATCATGTTCTGCAAATCGATCCAGACCCTTCTGCATACCATAAGTAAAGATAGACGCAATACCCAGGACTTCCGCACCTGCAGCTCTCAGTACTTCTACTGTGTCAACTGCAGATCCGCCGGTGGAGATTAAGTCTTCGATAACAACAACCTTCTGGCCAGGTAATAATCTGCCTTCAATCTGGTTAGTTCTGCCGTGATCCTTTGCGGAACCGCGAACATAACCCATAGGAATATTCATTAAATGTCCAACGATCGCTGCATGTGCGATACCTGCAGTGCTGGTACCCATGACAACTTCGCATTCAGGATAGTGTTCTTTGATGATTTCCACCAGACCTTCTTCTACCATGGTACGAACTTCCGGTGTAGTCAGAGTCAGTCTGTTGTCGCAGTAAATCGGGCTCTTGATACCGCTTGCCCATGTAAAAGGTTCTTCAGGTCTTAAAAATACTGCTTCAATAGATAATAAGCCTTTTGCAATTCTCTGTTTCATGTCAAATCCTCCTATATATTAACCGATGAATTCCTTGCAGCATCTTTCGTAAGCTGCAACCGGATCTTCTGCTTTGGTGATTGGTCTGCCTACTACGATGTAGTCGGAGCCCAGTTCTTTCGCACCTTCCGGTGTCGTAACTCTTACCTGGTCGTCCTTTGCCGCATCAGCAAAACGTACGCCTGGTGTGATAGTCAGGAACTCTGGACTGCAATTTTCGTGAATCTTGCCTGCTTCCAGTGGAGAGCAGACAACGCCATCCAGTCCGGATTCCATCGCGTTCTGTGCATATTTGATAACAACCTTGTCTAAATCCTCGTTGATCAGCAGGTCTTCCTGCATTCTTTCCTGACTTGTGGAAGTCAGCTGTGTTACTGCGATTAACAGAGGTCTGGTGCCGTCTTCTCTGGTCAGACCGCGGACTGCAGCTTCCATCATAGCCTTTGTGCCGGCAGCGTGCACGTTGCACATGTCAACGTCCAGTCTGGACAGAGCAGCCATAGCCTTCTCTACTGTGTTTGGAATGTCGTGGAGTTTCAGGTCTAAGAAGATCTTGTGACCTCTTGCCTTGATTTCTCTTACGATGTCCAGACCTTCGCTGTAGAACAGCTCCATGCCGATCTTTACGTAAGGCTTCTTGCCAGTAAACTTATCTAAAAATTCTAATGTTGCTTCCTTTGATGGAAAATCGCAAGCGATGATAACGTCTTTTCCCATGATTCTAATCCTCCGTAACGTTCTCTTCGTTAAACTTTGATTTTAACTATTCAATGATTCCGATAATGTCGGATAACTTTTCAATGCCTAATTCTTCCATAACCTTTGGCAGGTCTTCGATGATTTCCTTACATACGTAAGGATTTACCAGGTTTGCGGCGCCAACCTGTACTGCTGTTGCGCCGGCCATCATCATTTCGATGACGTCGCGGGCAGAGCTTACGCCGCCCATGCCGATGACAGGAATGTTTACAGCCTTTGCTACCTGGTATACCATGCGGACTGCAACCGGGAAGATTGCAGGGCCGGAGAACCCGCCCATCTTGTTGGCGATAACAGGCTTTCTTCTTGCGATGTCGATACGCATACCCAGCATGGTGTTAATCAGAGACAGGCCGTCCGCACCTGCTTCTTCGCAGGCCTTTGCGATGGCAACGATGTCTGTAACGTTAGGGCTCAACTTAATATATACTGGCTTTGTTGTTACTGCCTTGACTGCACGGGTAACTTCTGCAGCAGATTCAGGCAGAACGCCGTATGCCATGCCTCCGTTATGTACATTTGGACAGCTTACATTGACTTCGATAATCCCAACCTGAGGCTGCTTGTCCATAGCCTTTGCGCATTCTACATATTCTTCGATGGAGAAGCCGCTCACATTGGCGATGACCGGCTTGGAGTAAATCTTCGCCATGTCCACCAGTTCCTTCTCACATACTGCCTCTACACCAGGGTTCTGCAGACCAACGGAGTTAATCAGGCCGCTGGTACATTCTGCGATTCTAGGCAGCGGATTGCCCAGACGGGCATCTCTGGTGGTTCCTTTGAAAGAAATGGAACCTAAGATGTTGATATCGTAAATTTCTGCAAATTCCTTGCCGTATCCGAAGGTGCCGCTGGCAGGAATCACAGGGTTATCCAGCGTAATGCCGCTTAAGTTTACTTTTAAATCTACCATATGATTTCCTCCTTATATAATACAGGACCGTCTTTGCAGATTCTCTTGTATCCGTATTTTGTTTCGCATGTACATCCCATGCATGCGCCGAAGCCGCAGGCCATTCTCGCTTCGAAACTGAACTGACCGTCTGGTGCTACGTCCCAGATTGCCTTCAGCATCGGTTCCGGACCGCAGGTGTACACGTAATCATAATCTAAATCTTTCATGGCATCGGTTACAAAACCTTTGATGCCCATGCTGCCGTCAACCGTTGTTACGATCGGTTCGATACCCAGGAGCTTGAACTGGTGCAGCAGAATCACATCGTCAGCGCTGTTGAATCCCATGATAACCTGAGGAACAATGCCGCGGTTGATGAAATCTTTCGCCAGTCCGTACATTGGAGGCACGCCGATGCCGCCGCCAACCAGCAGTGGTTTTTCACCGCCCTTTTCCGGATCAAAGCCGTTGCCCAGAGGCAGCAGAACATCAAGTTCGTCGCCGACCTTCATTTCAGACAGGGCCTTTGTTCCCTGGCCTACAACCTTGAAGACGATAGTTACGTAGTCTTCGCCGTAGCTGTAGATGGAAATCGGTCTTCTCAGGTAGAAGCCGTCCACATGGATATTGATGAACTGTCCGGGTGCATTCACCTCGCTGCAGTCACCACCCAGATTCATGGCAAAGATGCCATTCTGGATTTCCGTAATGCTGTCAATTTTAAGCGTTTGTCTTTTCATATACTACCTCTCCGTTCACAATGGTCATAACGACTTCACCTGTAACGTTCCAGCCATCCAGCGGTGTAGCCTTGCCCAGGCTGACAAAATCCGCAGAGTCGATGGTCCAGTCTGCTTCTAAATCCAGTACGGTCAGGTCTGCCGGTTCGCCATCTGCGATGACGCCTCCGGGTAGTCCGAAACGCTTGCGCGGATTTACAGACATGATTTCAATGAGTTTTTCTAATGTAATAATCCCTTTCTTCACCAGATATGTGTAGAGGATTGGGAATGCTGTTTCCAGACCAACAATACCGAAGGCACTCTTTTCCAGTCCTTTTGCCTTTTCTGCCTCGCTGTGCGGTGCGTGGTCTGTTGCAATCATATCGATGGTGCCGTCCACGATGCCTGCAATCAGTGCGTCTCTGTCTTCTGCGCTTCTGATTGGCGGATTCATCTTGAAACGTCCTTCTTCCTGCAGTTCCTCGTCACAGAGAACCAGATAATGTGGACCTGTTTCGCAGGTTACGGAGATGCCTTTTGCCTTCGCATCTCTGATGATGTCGACGGTTTCCTTGGTGGAGATGTGACATACGTGGTAGTCCACACCGGTCTTGGCAGCCAGTTCCACGTCACGTTTCACCTGTCCCCACTCACTTTCAGAACAGATGCCTCTGTGTCCGTGTTCTTTGGCATATTTGCCGTCGTGAATGTAACCGCCGAAGAGCAGGCTTTCGTCTTCACAGTGTGCGACAATCATTTTGCCCAGACGCTTTGCTTCTAACATGGCTTCTTCCATGAGTTCGCCGGCCTGCACGCCTTTACCATCATCGGTGAAACCGCATACGTAAGGGGCCATTGCTTCCATGTCTGCCAGCTCACTCGCGCCGTTCTGTTTCATGGTGATGGTACCGTAAGGGATGGTACGGATGATGGCATCTTTTTCGATGATGTCCAGCTGCTGCTGCAGCTTTTCCATGGTGGATGGCACAGGATTCAGGTTCGGCATGGTACATACGCAGGTGTAGCCGCCTTTTGCAGCTGCTGCGGTACCGGTTGCAATGGTCTCTTTATAAGAAAAGCCAGGTTCGCGGAAATGCACATGCACATCCGTAAAACCCGGCACAATTACACGATCGGTGCAGTCGATTACGTCTGCACTGTTCATATCTAAAGAGTCATTACCATTAACAAAAACACTACCGCCTGAAAGAACTAAATCACACTTTTCGAATCCGTTAGATGTAAAAACTGTGGCGTTTTTCAGTAAAGTTGTCATGTCTCTTGGCTCCTTTCTTAACTCGTATTTATATTTTTGCTCAAATCTTCAACATATTATCACAGCCTGAAGCCGGTGTCAATAGGTTTATGAAAACAAATCTCTCAAAAGAATCAGAAGAAGATTGTCATCATAAAGTACCGAAGCAATCATGGACTGGTCCATGGCCGTCTTCAATGCCACCGATAAGGTTCCCGGAAGCAGTGTGAGTACCGGGACCAGCAGGGCAAAGAGAATAAACAACAGCAAAATCCCTCTGACCGCTCCGAAGAGAAATCCTAACACGCCGTCGAGAAAACCGATAACACCGTCATGATAGTCTTTGGATACAAGCAGAATCATCAGACCACCTGCGATTTTGACCAGTAGGATAATCAGCAGAAATGCCAGCACGGTCAGGATAATGTCCGTGATGGAAGCACAGGAGCCGTAGATGAAATCGTTGTCTGCGTCCTGTATCCATTGACTGAACAGATCCGGCATGGACTGGTAAGGTGCGCTGGCTTCTATGGTCGTCTGGACCTGATCCAATATATAGTTGTGAATGGCTTCATCCAGCGTGGTATGTTCGATCAACCGCTCTTTTACCGTTGTGCACAGGAAAAATCCGGCAAGGATGCAAATAAACCATTGGGTAAAACTGAGACAGGTTTTTGCAAAGCCTTTTCGTGCACCCCAGAGGATAGATAAGAGTAGTATGACCGCCGCCAGGATATCTAAAATCATACCGGGTTCGAGGCGCATAATTCTCCTTGTCATAAACGAATAGGTGTCATTTTTCTACATATATTATATTACTAAAAACAATACAAAAAATCAATAAAGGAGAACTACATATGCAGGGGAAATATCGAAAAATCATAGTGCCTGTGAAGAGGGAATCGGAGACCTATGTCTTCTGGAAAAGAGAGACGGCGGAACCGGTCTGCTATGTGGAAAGTTACAAAGAAAAAAGAGCGGTTTTCTTCCACGGGCGGAACCTGCATCCGCAAATCACATACCACCTGATTCTGATAGGGAGCAGCGACGGGCAGGTATTGCATGAAGATTTCGGACCCTTACGAACGGGCGGGAGTGGTGAGCTGCAGTGCTATAAAACCTTCGGCGGGCCGGAGCTGGAAGCCTACCGTTTTTGTCTTCTTTGTGCGGAAAGGGAGGACAAAGAAATGGACATCGTTTACAAGGGGGAACTGTTTCCTGCGGAATCCTGCTGGACGGATTTGTGCTGTCCGGAAAAGAGGCTTGAAGCTTTTTCTGCCGGATGTGACGAAACCGGGGCGCAGTGGTTTCGCGTAGAGGCCTTTGACAGTCTGCCTGTGGGCGCAAAAGGATGCAGGACCTGGATGGAAAAATACGGACACTATATAATAGGAAGAAAAGAAATGCAGTACTATATCGGTGTGCCGGGAAGATTCCTGCAGAGGGAACAACCCCTTCGGGAAGAAGGTATCTTCCTGCTTTGGCAACCGATACGGGGAGGGGAGGCGTTTTTCGAACGGCCGGATCTCATGACTCCGAAACAGCAGGAAGAGATTTTCGGATATTGGATTGCAGAGCTTGATGCGGAAAGCGACAGCCTGAAAGCCCTTTGAACATGTACTTTGCATCAAAATCAGTACAAAAAAATGTTGAATACTGATATAAAGTGTGGTAACATAGTTGGGTGTATGAATAAGTTTATGGAAGAAGCCCTAAAGGAAGCCGCCATTGCGTTTTCGCTTGGCGAGGTCCCCATTGGCGCAGTAATTGAAAAAGATGGACAAATTATCGCAAGGGGTCATAACCTGACGGAGACGTCTAAGGATCCGACCGCTCACGCGGAAATGATTGCCCTGCGGGAGGCTGCCAGAGTGTTAGGCGGCTGGAGACTGCTGGGATGCAATCTGTATGTGACCATTGAACCCTGCAGTATGTGTGCAGGTGCCATGGTCTGGGCACGCATCGATAATTTGTATATTGGAGCCATGGACCCCAAGGCTGGAGCCTGTGGATCAGTCTTTCAGATCCCTTGTTGTGATAAACTGAATCATCAAATTAATGTAGAGACAGGAATCATGGAAGAAGAGTGTAGCAGCATAATGCGCGAATTCTTCGCTAGACTTAGAAATAGAAAGAAAAAGAGTAAATCGGAGGAATAAGAGATGAAGAAATTAGGCAGAATCTTATGCCTGGCAACATTAATCGTAACTTTAACAGCATCTATCTGTTTTGGTGCGGAAGGCTTGCAGATCGTAGAAGCATATCCGGAAGATGGCCAGAAAAACACAACAATTGAAAACATGTGTGTGAAGCTGTGGTTCAACCACGAAATGGGTGATAAGGAATCTGTAAAAGCAAACAAGGATTGTTTCAAGCTGACAGATGACGAAGGCAAGGAAATTCCAATCAGAGTGTTCTATCATCCAGACGATACAAAGCAGGTTCTGGTACTGGCAGACACAACGAAGAAGCTGGACATCAAAGACAACACAGATTATACAATGACAGTCTCTGCAGATCTGATGGATAATGACGGCCATAAGCTGGGAAAGGACGCAAAGTATACCTTTACAACACTGAACCAGGGCAGAAACAACGCAATCTATATGGTTATGATGTTCGTGATGTTTGGTGGTATGTTCTTCTTTACTTCCCGTCAGATGAAGAAACAGCAGGAAGGTGAACAGAAGGAACACCAGGTAAAGGAAGAAGCATTCAATCCATATAAAGAAGCAAAGAGAACCGGTAAATCCGTACAGGAAGTCATTGCAGCTCACGAAAAAGAACAGGCAAAGAAGGCGGCAAAGCAGGCGAAGAAGGCTGCAAAGAATGCTGTTGATGAAGTTGAATACGAAGAAATCGAAGACAATGGTAACTACAGAGTAAAGGGACCAAGACCGATTTCTGCAAGTGGCAGTACCTTTATTACAGGTAGAAAAGCCGAAGCTGAAGCCAGAAAGGCAGAAGAAGAAAGACTTGCAAGAAGAAGAGCCGCAAACGCAAAGGGTAAAAAGAAGAAGTAAGTAAGATGAGCGGCTATGCCGCTCATTTTAGATATTTGGTGAGAAAGATGAAAGAAATAAAAGTATCGTCTTACGCAAAGATTAATTTTTCCATTGATGTAACCGGCGTTCTGGAAAACGGAATGCATGCCGTGGACATGATCATGCATCAGATCGATTTTTTCGATGATGTGAACCTGTCCTTTGTACCGGTAGAGACCGCAGAACGCGGCGATGTAACCATTGAACTCAGTACAAACCGATACTATCTGCCGACAGATCAGAGGAATCTGGCATACAAGGCGGCAGAGCTGATGACAGAGCGATTCGGAGAACAGATTCCGGGTGGTCTTCTGAAGATTCACATCCAGAAGAGAATCCCGGTAGCTGCAGGCATGGCTGGCGGCAGCGGAAACGGTGCGGCTGTACTCCATGGCCTGAATGTACTATGGAATCTGGACCTGTCGCTGGAAGAACTCTGTAATCTGGGTTCTGCTCTGGGATCCGATGTTCCGTTTTGTGTCATGGGACAGGCCAGAATGAATTACCGTCTGCCGCACAAAATCAGAAAAGACAGTTCCGCTGTTTCCTGTGCCAGAGCAACCGGAACAGGTACAGACATGGAACCACTGCATTCCGTGAAGAAGGCTGTCGTCATCGCGAAACCTCCGATTGGTGTGTCTACCCGGGAGGTATACCAGGGAATCGACCACTGTGAGATTACGGCACGGCCTGATAACGATGCGATGATAAAAGCTATTTACGAAAAAAACAACGAAAGTTTTCTGGAAGAGTGTATCAACGTACTGGAAAACTACACGCTGAAAGCCTATCCTGAAGTACAGAAACTGAAGGAAGTGCTGCTGCAGGACCAGCGGGCAGAGAAAGTTTTGATGAGCGGAAGCGGACCGACCGTATTTGCGCTGTATCAGAAAATTGCAGAGGCAAGGAAAGCATGCTCTATCCTGAGAGAGCAGGGATACGAAGCCTACTGGACAAAAACCACAAAGTAATTAGGAGAAAAATATGTTAAATTTTGATTTACACAACCATAGACCGCTGCGGGAAATCGTATATGAGCAGCTGAAACGACAGATTCTGACTGGCGAAATCACACCGGGAACCCGTATGATGGAAGTAGAACTGGCAGATGAGATGGGCGTTTCCAGAACACCGGTCAGAGAAGCGATCAGAAAGCTGGAAAAGGAAGGACTGGTCACTATCGAACCGAGAAGAGGCGCCTATGCTTCTGATATCTCTGTAAAGGATATGGTCGATACGATGGAGGTTAGAGAGCATCTGGAGTCCCTTGCAGCATATCTGGCAGCCCAGACCATGACGGAAGAGCAGAGGGAAGAGCTGGAACGTATCACCAACGGTTACACCAACGCCATCCATAACAACAACATGGAGGAGATGATCCATTACGATGAGCTTTTCCACAAGGGTATCGTTAACGCCAGCGGCAACAAGACACTGATTCAGATCAGTGAAACCGTACAGGAACTGGCATTACGTTTCCGTTATCTGTACTACGATGATTTGTCCAGATACGGCTCCATGCCGATGGAGCACAAGCAGATTCTGGAGGCCATCGAAAACAAGGATCCGGATGCAGCAAAGGAATGTGCAAAGACCCATGTGAAAAGACTGAAGGACTTCGTCATCCGCGAAGGGGAAAATGCATTTAAGCATGAATAAACCGATATGAAGATAAACCACAGGGCGCATCTCGTATGCGCCCTGTATTTTTATGCATTATGAAAAGTAGTTCAGCACTTCGCCCTGTTAAAGGGATGAGGGCGAAACCCCTTGAAATTACTGGTTTTTTGTGGATTTTCTGAAAATAGTCCTTGACACTATCTAGCATAAATAGTAAAATAGCGAATGTTGTCTGCTTCAGACAAAATCTGCGTTATGATAAGCAGAAATGCATAACTAATATTATTTTAATGTATGAAAGGAAAATGAAAAAATGACAGAACAGAAAAAAGCTGTACGTCTGCCGAACAAAATTGAAGCATTAGCTCCAATCGTTGTTCTGCTGGCACTCATGATCTCCAACTATGTTCTGGGATGGGGCCAGGACCCACATATCCCAGTATTAATCGCTTGTGCAGTAGCTATGGGCGTAGGTAAGCTGTGTGGCGCATCCTACCAGGATATGCTGACTGGCTTCTTAGAAGCTGTTAACATGTCCATGGAAGCTATCATCATCATCCTGTGCGTAGGTTGTATGATTGGTTCCTTCACATGGTGTGGTACAATCCCAGCTGTAGTATTCTACGGTCTGAAGTTATTAAGCCCAGCAATCTTCTTACCATTCGCATGCGTACTGTGTGCAGTAGTAGGTATCTCCCTGGGTTCCGCTTGGACAGTAACTGCTACTTTAGGTGTAGCATTCATGGCTATCGGCCAGACAATGGGTCTGTCTCCTGCTCTGATCGCTGGTTGTATCTTATCCGGCGCTTGCTGCGGCGACAAGTTCTCCCCAATGTCCGACTCCACAAACCTGGCTGCAGGTTCCGCACAGACTGGTCTGTTTGACCACGTAGCTGCTATGATCACAACTACATTCCCATCTCTGGTAATCGCAGTTGTAATCTACGCTGTATTAGGTGTAAACGCATCCGGTACTTATGACCCAACTTTAGCAAACGAATTATCCCAGGCTATCGTTGACCACTACAGCTACATGAGCCCAGTGCTGTTAATCCCAGTACTGTTAATCGTTGTAGTAGCATTAATGAAGATTCCTGCAATCCCATCCGTACTGTTAGTATCTGCAGTAGGCTGCGTATTCGCTGTAATCTTCCAGGGTGCAACATTCTCTGACTGTATCACAATGGTACACTACGGTTACGAAGCTGAAACTGGCAACGAACTGTGCGACGCTTTAGTAAACAGAGGCGGTATGGACTCCATGCTGTGGACAAACAACTTAGTAATCATCGCTGTTGGTTTCGGTGGTGTATTACAGAAGATCGGTATGGTAGAATCCCTGTTAGGCGGCCTGATCAAGAGAGTAAAGACTCCATTCCAGTTAGTAGTAGTTACTATGATTACAGGTGCATTCTGTATCACTACAATGTGCGACCAGTACTTAGGTCTGATCATCCCATCCACAATGTACAAGGATAAGTATGACGAAATGGGTCTGGGTAGAAACTTCCTGTCCAGAACTCTGGAAGACTGCGGTACTCTGTGGTCCCCACTGGTTCCATGGTCCTCCTGCGGTGCATACCACGCTGGCGTTTTAGGCGTATCCACTTTTGCATACCTGCCTATGACATTCATGAACCTGATTAACCCAGTATTCGCATTAGTAACTGTTAAGTTAGGCATCAACATCCTGTACGCTGATGGTTCCAGAAGAAACATCTTCGGCAAGATGGTGAAGAAGGCTCCTGCTGGCGCTCCTGCTGATGCACACGCAAAGGCTATGGCTGCTTTAGAAGCAATGAGAGCTGCAAAATAGTAGAAAGCTATGGAATTTAAAGGTATTCAAAAGGCACGTGAGCCTTGGGTAAAATATGCGGTTGCGGCAGCGGCTCTGTTCATGTTCTTCTTTGCCTTTGCGGACAAGAAGCCGACATACATGGCCATTGCACTCATTGTTATCGTTGCTGCTTTCCTGGAGAAGGAACATGTAGTATGCGAAGACGGTGTCGACATCAGATATAACGTTCTTGGCTGGAAACATGTGAACCGCTGGGAATGGAGTGAGATTACAGCAATGCAGACCGACTATAAGAAAGCTGCCCCAAATGTGATGGTTCACTTTAATAAAGATGTTTCCATCAGAGCCTTCACCATGAAGAAATCTCAGGTAAAAGGTATCCTGCAGCTGGCTGCTTCCAAGAATCCTGATATGTTCATCGGGGATGTATCTCCGGAAGAAAAGGAAAAGAGAGAAGCAGAAATCCTGCATCAGCAGGAAATCGAACGTGCTCGCGAAGCCGCAAAGAAAAGAAAATAGTTTTTATACGGGAATCGGATTTTTGTCCGGTTCCCTTTTGTTTTTTGCATTTTTTTTCGGGAGGCGGCATAGGCATAAAACAAGAAGGTTTTGGGAGGAGAAGGAACATGACACAAGAAAAGGATATTCCCGCATATGCACTGCAGGTAGCCAGGGCGCCACGAATCATCCCTTGCCAGGCAGTTTATCATACAGAGAACATGATGACACCGGGTGGCAGGCAGATTGCGGTTTACCAGTTTGAGGAGGACATTCTTGTCCCCGACACGAAAGAGGATATGGCAGAGATCCTGTTGATGGAGGCAGATTGTGATGTGCAGCCTGCGGAGCGGAAACTGAGCCAGAAGGGTGATGACCTGCTGAATCTGACGGGAACGCTCACTGTGCAGACTCTTTACCGTCCGGAGTATGCGGATTGTCTGCCGGTTTCCATCACATCAAAAGTGCCATATCAATACCAGTGGCATCTGCAATGTTCAGATCCGGCAGAAGGCCGGTTCTCATGCAGAGTCAAATCCCTGGAATCCATGGTGATGAATGAACGGAAATTCCGCGTAAAGGTGACCCTGGAGTTTTCCTGTATGCTCTATATGGAACAGGAGCTTTCGCTTTTCCAGGGTTTGGAGCAGGAAGAACTGGAGATGAAGACGGAGGAAGTTTCGCTTTGCGCACTGACGACAACAAAGAAGGAAGTGCTGGACCTGGATGCCTGGGTGGACTGCAGCGGGAGCAAGAATGAACCAACAGAGCTTTTGCAGCAGAACTATATCCTGACAGAAAACTACCGGCAGGTTACCAGTGAGAAAATCGTGCTCAATGGTTTCGTGTTTGCCGAGTTCCTGTACCGCGCGCGGGACGAAGAGGGGAAGGAAAATATCTGTTGTCAGAAAGGCCGCATCGAGTTTACCCAGTTCCTTCCGCTGGAGAAGAAATACAGGGGGAAGAAGTGGAGCCTGGTAAAGACCGGTTTTTCCGGCCGGGGACTACGAGCCGCCTTGGAAAAGAAGGAAGACGGTATGCCGGGCTTTCACGTGGAAGGGAAGGTGGAAACCCTTGTTTCCCTCTATGAGAACAGAGAAATGGAGATGGTTGCAGATGCCTACCATCAGGATAAGGCTTTCTCCTGCAGCTTCCAGACGCAAAGGAAAAAGGATCTGTCCTGTATTGGCACCAATGAGCTTTCTTTCCGGGAGCTGATCCACCTTCCGGAAGGAGCAAAAGCAGAAGATGCTGTCTGTGTCCGCTGTCATCCGTGCAGCTGGAGTTGTCAGGCAGAAAAAGACCGCCTGCACCTGTCTGTGGAGATGGAAGCTGTCTGTCTGTGGAAGACGGATGATGAATACCGAATCACAAAGGTGAAACACAGCCTGCAGCAGACCGTGGAAGCGGAAGGAATGGAGCCAACGACAGAGGTAAACCTGGAAATTATGCCGAAGGACTGCCGCCTGACACTGCTTAGTGAACGGCAGATGGAGCTGGCAGGAGCTCTTAACCTGTGTTGGGAAGGATGCATTGAGAAGGAAATCCTTCTGCTTACATCACCGGGATTCGTGGAGGGAGACCTGCACAAAGGGGCAGCCATGGTCATTACCATGATGGAAGAGGGCGAAGATCTTTGGACGCTGGCAAAACGCCATCACACGACGGAAGCCAGAATCCGCAGTATAAACCGGCTGGAAAGCAGTCCGGCAGCAACACAAAAATTATTGATTATTAAATAGGTATAAATTTCGAAGTTCTGTCCATACTCCTTACATCAAAGGAAAGGACAGGAAGAAATGGGTAAGAGATTTACGAGATTACAGAGAGAAGTAGCGCTGCTGCTTCTGATGATAACTGCCATTGGCGGAATATTCGCCTATCATGAGAATCATCCGGTCAACGAACATCCGGGGATGATTCGTCTCCATGTGGTGGCCAACAGCGATACGCCAGAAGATCAGATGCTTAAGCGGAAAGTCCGAAATGAAATGATCCGGATGATGGAGGGGCAGGATGACATAGAAGCCGCACGTACTTATATCGATGGGAACCTGCAGGAAATGGAGGCTCTGGCGGAGACCGTTATCCGTGGGGGTGGCGCCTCCTATGGGGCAAAGGCAGAACGGAAGGTGAGCTTTATTCCGGAAAAAAGCTACGAGGATCTGACGCTGCCGGCAGGAAACTATGAAGCGCTTAAAATTACACTGGGGGAAGGTAAAGGACAGAACTGGTGGTGCGTCATATTCCCCCAGCTCTGCCTCATTGGTGAAGAAAGCGGCAGTGAAAAACTGGTTTTGAAATCAAAAATCAAAGAAATGATCATAGAACAGGAAAAAAGGGCGGAACCTGCATGACAGCAGATTCGCCCTTTTTCTTTCGTGCTTATAGATTATGATTTTGTTTCAATCAGTTCCGTTTCGATGTCTACCGTTTTGTTGTCACGAATGACGGTGATGCTTACCTTGTCTCCCGGCTCGTGTTTGCTGAGGGCAGAAGATAAGTCGTCAAAGGTTTCAATCTTCTTGTCTTCGAGGTAATAGATCATATCTCCGGACTTCAGGCCGGCCTTCTTCGCTTTTTTGGAGGTTACGTCCTGAATGTATACACCGGTATGCTGTACGCCGTACTGCATTGCCATCTGAGCATCTGTAATTTCCAGAACCTGAATACCGATGGAAGCTTTGTTACTGTTTTCTACGTCGCCGTCTTCGATGAGGGCCTTAGCAATCTTTGCCGCCGTGTTGATTGGGATGGCAAAGCCCAGACCTTCGATATCGGAACCAGAGGATTTGGCTACTACGATACCGATCAGGTGACCGTACTGGTCAAACAGGCCGCCGCCGGAGTTACCCGGATTGATGGAAGCATCTGTCTGCAGCAGCGTAAGATTCTTGCCGTCTACCGTCAGTTCTCTGTCCAGCGCGCTGACGATACCCTGGGATGCTGTGCCGCCCAGTTCGCCCAGCGGGTTGCCGATGGCAACAACCAAGTCACCAACAGATAATTCTTCGCTGTCTCCATAGGAAGCGGCAACCAGGTTTGTGGCGTTAACTTTGAGGACAGCCAGATCGTTTGCAGGGTCTGTGCCGACGATCTTAGCATTGAGCTCGGTGCCGTCCTTCAGGGTAATCGTAATTTTGTTGGATCCTTCAACCACGTGGTTGCAGGTGAGGATGTAGCCCTTGGTATCCACGATGACGCCGCTGCCGGCACCTTCTGTAACATAGTTCTGCATCCAGATATCCATGGAAACGGATTCCGTCCTGATTTCAACTACGGCATTCTCATTCATGGCTACGATTTCCTCGATGGTCTTCTCGCTGCCCGTTGCCTTCTCCAGGGTGTAGTTGGTAGCGGAGATCCGCTTGGTGGTACTGCCGACGCCCCACTGGGATGCCAGCGTGTAACCGCCGATGGTCAGTGCTGAAGTGAGGATCATACAGATAATCATGGAAAGGACAAAAGCCTTCCTGGTAATGTACTTCGGTTCCTTCTTTTTCTTTGGTGCCTCCTCGCGGAATGCGGAAGGATCATAATATACTGTCGGTTCTTCCGCAACGCTTTCTTCTTTTGTGTCATAAGCATCTCCGACCATGACAAAGTTCGGAGTGCTGTCGTTTGTTTCGTTATTTTCATAATCTCTATAATCCATTTATGAACCTGCCTTTCCTATTGTTAGCATTTTATCTTCGATATGACTAAATTATACAATAGAATTGTGGTTTTTTGGTGTTCATTTTGCAAAGAGTGTGATAAAATATATAAGTTAAATCGCAGATTAGAATGAAAGGTTGAAATAAATGAGTAAAGTATTAACAGCAATGGACAGAAGCGGCTCTTTCCGCGTATACCTGACAATCAGTACAGATATGGTGGAAGAGGCGAGAAAAATTCATCATACAACACCTCTGGCGACGGCAGGCCTGGGCAGGGTTCTGACTGGTGCCGGCCTGATGGGCCTGATGCTGAAGAACGACAGCGAAAAGCTGACCCTGCAGTTCAAGGGCGATGGCCCTGCACAGCAGATTCTGGCGACAGCTTACGGCGACGGCAGAGTAAAAGGATATATTGCGAATCCGAATGTGGATCTTCCGCTGCGTGATGACCATCATCTGGACGTGGGAGGTTCCTTAGGCATCGGTGAGCTGACCGTAATCAAGGACATCGGCCTCAAAGAACCGTATGTTGGCAAGATTGCCCTGGTAAGTGGGGAAATCGCAGATGACTTAACGGCATATTATTTCATTTCCGAACAGCAGAACTCTTCTGTAGCACTGGGCGTGAAGATTGACACTGACTGCTCCGTACTTTGTTCCGGCGGTATGATCATTCAGATGCTGCCTGGCTTTGAAGAGGCGGCTGTAGACGCACTGGAAGAGATGCTGGCAAAGATGGAACCGCTGACTACCATCATCGAAAGAGTGATGGGTAATGGCGCAGGCAAGAGTGAAGAAGGCCTGCTTACAGACCTGATGTATGACATCTTCGCAGAAATGCCAGAAAGCTACACCGTGGACAAGAAAGAAGTAAGAGATATGAGATGGGAATGTGACTGCTGTGAGGAACGTCTGGAGCAGCTTATCATGACCATCGGTGCAAAGGATTTAAGAGAACTGATCGAAGAAGACGGACAGGCAGAACTGGTTTGTCAGTTCTGCGAAAGCAAGTACTTCTTTGATAAGGAGCATTTAGAAAAGATCTACGCCCAGGTAACAGGCGGCAGATCATAGGGGCAGAAAGATGAAAGATATTACACTGAAGATTATTGGAAAACAGTATTCCGAAGATCAGGAAGAAGATCAGATGGAATTTGTGACAGAAGGAAAGCTTTACGAAAGAAACGGCGCCATGTATCTGGTGTATGAGGAAAGCGAATTTTCCGGCATGCCGGGATGCAAGACATCTCTCAAGTTGACGCCGGAAAGCATCCGCATGAAACGCATCGGCGGGGAAGCTTTTGGCATGGAGTTTGTCTTTGAGAAAGGAAAGCGCTTCCAGAGCAGCTACAGAACGCCGTATGGCATCTTTGATATGGAAGTGCTGACCAACAACGTGGTGAATAACCTGACGCCGGAAGGCACGGGCGATATTTTCATTGACTACCATGTCAGTCTGAGCGGCATGACAGAAGGTAGGAATTGTTTGAGTATAGAAGTAACACAATAGGGGGTAAGGACAGTGAACGAAAAGAAAAAGAGAATGATTGCGAAGATTATCGTCATCGCTTTAATTATTTCTTTAGTAGGAACCAGTGTATTTGGTGCACTGATGTTGTGGGTATAGAAGAAAATCGGAGGACAGCAATGAAGAAGGGTTTTGATGCTGAAAAATACATCGAGGAACAGTCAAAATACATTTTAGAGCGCATCGGTCAGGGAGACGCAGAAAGGTTATACCTGGAGTTTGGAGGCAAGCTTGTTCATGATAAACATGCTATGCGTGTGCTGCCGGGATTTGATGAAAACGCAAAGATCAAATTGCTGCAGAAGATGAAGGACGAAGCGGAAATCATCATCTGCATCTATGCCGGCGACATTATGACCAACAAGACCCGCCACGATTTCGGTATCACATATGATCTGGAAGTGATGCGTCTCATCGACACTTTCAGAAGATACGATTTGGAAATCAACAGCGTTGTGGTAACCAGATACGAAGATGCACCGGCGGTGGACATGTTTATCAATAAGCTGGAGAGAAGAGGCATCAAAACGTACAAGCACAGATTCACCAAGGGTTATCCGACCGATGTGGATACTATCGTAAGTGACGAAGGTTACGGTGCAAATCCATATATTGAAGTTACAAAGCCTCTGGTCGTGGTAACTGGTCCCGGTGGTGGCAGCGGCAAGCTGGCAACCAGCTTGTCTCAGCTGTATCATGACTTCAAAAGAGGTATCAAAGTCAGATATGCCAAGTTCGAAACCTTCCCGATTTGGAATCTGCCGCTGAAGCATCCGGTAAACATTGCATACGAAGCAGCGACGGCTGACCTGAAGGACGTGAACATGATCGACTCCTTCCATCTGGAAGCTTATGGCAAAATGGCAGTCAACTACAATCGTGATATGGAAGTCTTCCCGGTTGTAAAGAGAATCATTGAAAAGATTACAGGAGAAACTTCAGAATACCAGTCTCCGACAGACATGGGTGTAAACCGTATCGGCTGTGTAATCACCGATGACGAAGTCTGCAAGGAAGCCGCATATCAGGAAATCATCAGAAGATATCTGATCGCAGAATGTGACTACAAGAAGGGCAAAATCGATGAGGGGTCTTTAGAAAGAGCAAAGCTTCTCATGAAGGAAGTGGGCAAGGATGTCAGCGACAGAAAGGTTGTAGAGGCTGCGAGAGTATATGCAGAGCAGAAAGTAGCCGGAAATGATCGTTATCAGAACATGGTTGCCATGGCACTGGAACTGCCTGACGGCTGTATCGTGACAGGAAGAAGCTCCCGCCGTATGGTTGCAGCAGCTGCGGCAGTGCTCAATGCAATCAAAAAGATGTCCGGACTTGCTGATGACATGCTGATTATCACGCCGCAGGTACTGGAGACAACACAGAAACTGAAGACGGATATTCTGGATTATGACAGAACCAGCCTGAACTGTGAAGAGGTTCTCATGGCACTGTCCATCTCCGGCACGCAGAATCCAATGGCACAGGTTGCTGTGGACAAGCTGAAGCAGCTGAAGGGCTGTAAGGCACACTGTACAGCGATCTTAAGTGACAGCGATGAGCAGACGCTTCGTGCACTGGGTATCGATGTAACCTGTGATCCGGAATATATCACTACGAACCTTTATACAGGATAATTATGGGAAACAAAACGAAACGAATTCTGGAGAATTTAGAAACAAATAAATACAGAAATATCTTAGAAGGCGTTGGTGTCGGTGTGCTTACCGGCCTGACCGTATCCTTCTTTCGATTGAGTTTACAGAAAGCAGAGTCCTTCCGGGGCTCTGTTTTGCGTGGCATAGAAACAACAGGTCAGGGCGTGATGTGGGCGCTGCTGCTTCTGGCAGCGGCTTACCTCATCGTCTGGTTCTGCAGCCGCAAGGTTCCGCTCTGTGGAGGCTCCGGTATCCCCCAGGTCAAAGGGGAACTGCTGGGCAAGATAGAGCAAAACTGGTGGCAGGTGCTGTTGGCCAAGTATTTTGGCGGCGTTGCAGCTATCGGTGCAGGACTTTCCCTGGGTCGTGAAGGCCCGAGCATCCAGCTGGGTGCCATGGTGGGTAAGGGCTTCTCCAGATTGACTGGTAAGCTGCGGACAGAAGAAAAACTGCTGATGACCTGCGGTGCAGGTGCGGGGCTTTCCGGTGCCTTCTGTGCACCGCTGGCAGGCGTCGTATTTACCCTGGAAGAGCTGCACAAGAACTTCTCCACAGAGATTCTGCTGGCAACCATGGCAGCTTCCGTGGCGTCTGACTTCGTGTCTTCCTATTTATTCGGGTTGACACCGGTTTTTGGCATCCACGTAGAGAGCAAACTGCCGCTGTCTCATTACTGGCAGCTGATCCTTCTCGGCATTCTGCTGGGGGGGTTAGGCGTTTTCTACAACTGGACAACGGCAAGAATGCAGGAGTTCTATGACAAAATTCCAAGAAAGTCTCTCAAGGTTGCACTGCCCTTCGGGGCGGTCATTCTGCTGGCTGTATGCTATCCGATTGTACTGGGCAGCGGCCACGAGTTGGTTGCAGAAACGGCTGATGGGCACTTCGTGCTGCAGACACTGGCAGTGCTTTTGATTGTGAAATTCTTCTATTCCATTTTCTGCTTTGGTTCCGGTGTACCGGGCGGTATTTTCCTGCCGCTGCTGGTGCTGGGTTCTTTGACAGGAGGCCTGTTCGCAACCCTGATGGAACAGTTTGCAGGAAATGACAGTATGTATATGGCGAATTTCGTGATTCTGGGCATGACCGGTCTCTTCGCATCCATCGTTAGAGCGCCGATTACAGGGGTTATTCTGATTACGGAGATGTCCGGCGATTTCAAGAACTTCCTGCCGCTGGCGGTCATCGCTTTGATTGCATATTTGACGGCAGATATGCTGAAAGGGGAGCCGATTTACGACCAGCTGCTGGACAGAATGCTTTCCGGCGGTAAGAAGCACGGCACAACAAAGGAAACAAAGGGCCACAAGGTGCTTCTGGAGAGTCAGGTATATATCGGCAGCCGTATGGACGGCGAGAAAATTGAGAAGATGCTGCTACCAAAGGGATGTCTGGTGGTTTCCGTGCAGAGAGAAAAGAAGGAAATCGTCCCAAGCGGCAGTACGGTGCTGAAGGGCGGGGACAAGCTCATCATCCTTTGCTCAGAAGGGGACGTCCATGTGGTGGAAGAAAAACTAAAGAACATATGTAAGACGATAAAGTTTTAAGAATACGTAAAAGGCTGTATAGTCCGGTGGAAAGTCGGACAATACAGCCTTTTACATTCAGACGCGATTTTTAGCCGAGGGCAAGAAACCCTTCTTTTTCCAAAAGTACATTTGCACGTTCCATCAGTTTCCCCTGTGCATGAGGCGGCAGCTGGAAGTACGCTTCTACCAGATGCGCCACATCACGGCGGCTTCTTTCCTGTGAAAAGACTTTTTGGACGTAGAGATTCGTTTTGGAATCCAACAGCACGTCGAGACGAGTATTATATAGTGCTGCCAGATCTACAAGCAAATCCATGGAGGGGAGTTTCCTGCCAAGCTCGTAGAGGGTGTAGGTGCTGCGGCAGATGTGGAGTTCTTCCGCAACTTCCGCCTGTGTATATCCAAAGGCGTTACGCAAAAGCTTTAAATTCTCGGCTAATTTTTGTTGCGTATTGATGTCCACCCCACACCCTCCTTTGGTATAAAAACTATCATTTTCACCTGTTATTATACCAGAACATATTTTTTTGTGGGGACGAATTTTCCAACATTTTCCAACATATTCCAACATTTTTCTCCGTGTTTTCCCCGCGAAAAAAGTTACTCCCCAATAGTTTTGGAAAAGGTGTTTACTTTATTTTTTTATATGATATAATAAATGGTAATTGTGAGTTAATTTTTTAACAAAATAAATGTACGTAAATAAGTAGGAGGTTTTCACAATGAAAAAAGTTGGTGTATTAGGCACAGGTACAATGGGCGCTGGCATCATTCAGGTACTGGCACAGAACGGTTACGAAGTAGTACTGAGAGCAAGAAGAGAGTCTTCTGTAGAAAAAGGTATTGCTACAGTTTCCAAGAACTTAGACAGATTAGTAAAGAAAGAAAAGATCACAGAAGCTGACAAGGCTGAAATCATGGGCAGAATCCACGGTTCCACAGACATCAGCATCGTTAAGGACGCTGACCTGATCATCGAAGCTGCTACAGAAGATATGGAAGCTAAGAAAGCATTATTTGCTGAATTAGACCAGTTAGTAAAGCCAGAAACTATCTTAGCTACTAACACTTCTTCCTTATCCATCACTGAAATCGCTGCTGCAACTGGCAGACCTGACAAAGTTATCGGTATGCACTTCTTCAACCCAGTTCCAGCTATGAAGTTAGTTGAAATCATCAAGGGCTTAACTACTTCCGAAGAAACTAAGGCTACTATCGTTGAATTATCCGAAAAGTTAGGCAAGACTCCAGTAGAAGTTGCTGAAGCTCCTGGTTTCGTAGTAAACAGAATCTTAATCCCAATGATCAACGAAGGTATCGGCATCTTAGCTGACGGCGTTGCTGACGCAAAGGGCATCGACACAGCTATGAAGTTAGGTGCTAACCACCCAATGGGACCTTTAGAATTAGGTGACTTAATCGGTTTAGACGTATGTCTGGCTATCATGGACGTTCTGTACACTGAATACGGCGATCCTAAGTACAGACCACACGTATTACTGAAGAAGATGGTAAGAGCTGGCAAGTTAGGTAGAAAGACAGGCGTTGGCTTCTACGACTACAGCAAATAAGATTCAACCTACATATGCGTGATTTTAAGGACTGCTTTCGGGCAGTCCTTTTTATGTGTCGAAAAATCCCTCTTCAAATTTTCAATCGCGTGGTATATAATAGTAGAAGATTTTTTATCTTAACGAGTTTATATCTGCATTCGAATATTTCCCAAGAAAAGTAAGTTTACCAGTTGAATATATAGAAAGGAAGGACTCTTTTTGTGTCCGAAAAAATAATGGAAAAAGACATTTTAGAAGTAACTGAGGCTGCACAGACGGAAGTCGAAGAAACAGCCATTGAAAAGGAAGAAAAGAGGAAACCGGATCAGCCGAGACCGGAAGTGGAAGGCATCCTGGAGATCGCGGACGGCGGTTTCGGGTTCCTGCGTTTTGATAACTTCCTGACAAGTGAAAAGGATATTTACGTATCCCCGACACAGATCAGAAGATTCAACCTGAAGACCGGGGATAAGATCAAGGGTATTTCCCGCCTGCCAAACGAAGGCGAAAAATTCGGTGCCCTGCTGTACGTACTGACGGTTAACGGTGACGAGCCAGGTGCAGCCATCAGAAGACCGGATTTCGAAGATCTGACGCCGATCTTCCCGACAGAAAGACTGACTCTGGAAGATAATCCGAAGGATCTTTCCATGCGTCTCATCGACCTGATTGCGCCAATCGGCAAAGGTCAGAGAGGCCTGATTGTCGCACCGCCAAAGGCAGGTAAGACGACCCTGCTGAAGAACATCGCTAACAGCATCGAGAAGAAGCATCCGGAAATCGAGATGATCGTACTGCTTATCGATGAAAGACCGGAAGAAGTAACTGACATGAAGCGCTCCCTGGTCAACGGCGGTGAAGTCATCTATTCCACCTTTGATGAACAGCCGGAGCACCATGTGAAGGTAGCGGAAATGGTACTGGCGAGGGCACAGCGTCTGGCAGAACACGGCAAAGACGTTGTCATCCTGTTAGACAGTATCACAAGACTGGCGAGGGCATACAACCTGGTGATTCCGTCTTCCGGAAGAACCTTATCCGGCGGTCTGGATCCCGGAGCCCTGCATAAGCCGAAGAAGTTCTTCGGTGCGGCGAGAAATATCGAAGAAGGCGGCAGCATCACCATCCTGGCAACGGCCCTGGTGGATACAGGTAGCCGTATGGATGACGTTATCTATGAAGAATTCAAGGGTACAGGCAACATGGAACTGCACCTGGACAGAAAGCTTTCCGAAAAGCGCATCTTCCCAGCCATGGATCTGAACAGATCCGGCACACGTAAGGAAGACCTGCTGATGACCCAGGACGAAATCGAGGCAATCTGGGCCATGAGAAGAGAGCTGGGGAACAAACCGACCCAGGATGTGACAGAAACCATCATCGACAACCTGGCACATACCAGAACCAACGAGAATTTCATTCAGATTATCAAGAAGATATTTATGTAAAAAGGGATATACTATGGATTTAAGTAAGATTTTTTTGAAAGACGCATGCCCAACATCCATCGGCGGTCAGGCCGTCATGGAGGGGATTATGATGCGTGGCGTGGAGAGAAGCGCCGTAGCTGTCCGCATACCGGACGGCCGCATCCACATGAAAACCTACGCCAACAAAAAACTGGGCAAATGGTCTAAGGTGCCCCTCATCCGCGGCGTGGTGTCCTTTGTGACCTCTCTTGTTCAGGGCACAGGCACGCTGATGTACTCTGCGGATGTACTTGAGGAATACTGGCCGGAAGAGGAGGGCCTGGAAGAAGATAAGTTTGAAGCCTGGCTCAACAATAAGTTTGGCGAAAAGAAGGCATGGAACCTGATGGTGTACCTGTCAGTTGTTTTCGCTATCGCATTCAGCATCGGGGTTTTCATTCTGCTGCCGACGGCAATTGTTGATCTTGCAGAGCACGTTACGAAAAACGCAGTCGCCCTGAATCTGATTGAAGGGATAGTCAGAATCGTACTCTTTGTCATCTATGTGGTGCTCATCAGCAAGATGGAAGACATCAAAAGAGTGTTCCAGTATCACGGCGCAGAACACAAGACCATTCATTGTTTCGAAAAGGGTCTGGAACTGACGCCGGAAAACGCCCAGGAGTACTATACGCTTCATCCGAGATGCGGAACCAGCTTCCTGGTGTTCGTTATGGTGATCAGCCTAGTGCTGTTCTCTTTGCTTGGCTGGCCAAACCTGTTCTGGCGTATTACGTCCAGACTGCTCCTGATTCCGGTAGTAGCGGGCCTCTCCTACGAAGTGCTCCGCTGGGCGGGAAGAAGCGATAACTGGCTGGTGAAGACGCTCAGCATCCCCGGGCTGTATATGCAGAAACTGACGACCAGAGAGCCGGAAACGGATCAACTGGAGGTTGCCATCGCAGCCATGAAAGCCGTGATGGTACCGGCAGAAACACCGTATTTTGAGGGCATTTGTGATTTAGAAGGAAACTTAGTAGAAGAACATAAGATAGAAAGAGGGAAGGACGCATGAGTTTAGCGGTAAAAGAAATATTGAATATCGGATGTCGCCAGCTGGAAGAATGCGGCATCGCAGACGCGGCCATCGACAGCAAGCTGTTGTACTGTCATCTGATGAACATCACGACCACACAGCTGATTCTGGAATATCAGCAGATTCTTTCTGATGCCCTGTGCGACGAGTATTTCAAGCTTCTAGATATCAGAAGCAGCGGCGTGCCCCTGCAGCACATTACCGGTGTCCAGGAGTTCATGGGTCTGGAGTTTGCGGTAAACGAGCATGTCCTGATTCCGCGTCAGGATACAGAAACTCTCGTAGAGGACGCTCTGGATGTCATCAATAAGAACGAGCTTCGCGGAGAGCCGCTGACCATCAAAGCGAAGAAGGACTACGACGTTCTGGACCTTTGCTGCGGCAGCGGTGCCATCGGGGTATCCCTTGCGGCCCTGTGCCCGAAGGTCAAAGTCACCTGCTCTGACTTGAGCAAAGACGCCATCGCCATGGCGAAGCAGAATGCGGCAAAGCTGGCAGGCGGAAAGAAGGTATCCTTTGAAGAGGGCAACCTGCTGATGCCGTTTAAAGGCAGATTCAAGAATAAGAAGTTCGACATGATTATCTCCAATCCGCCTTACATAAAGACCAGCGTCATTCCGACCCTGCAGAAGGAAGTCCGCGATCACGAACCGATGATGGCCCTGGACGGCGGCGCAAGCGGCCTGGATTTTTACAGACAGATTATCGCCGATGCGGCCGGCTGCCTGAAGAAGGAAGGCGTTTTGATGCTCGAAATCGGCCACGACCAGAGAGAAGAGCTTTGCGCGCTGCTGGAAGAGACCGGACAATTCGAAAACATTACCGGTCTGCAGGATCTGGCGAACAGAGACCGCATCATCTTTGCGACCCTGGCGCCAAAGAAGAAGTAATTGCAAGCAAAAAGAAGCAAAAAACATTGCAAAACAGCAAAAAAACACTTGTTTCCTGCTGTGCGTTGTGATATAGTATAGGGGCTGTAAAAGACAAGGCAAAAATTATGCACGGGCGAGTGCCTGAGCAGGAAAGAGGTAAGAACATGAGAGAAGGAATCCATCCTGATTATAAGGAATGTAAAGTAACTTGCGCATGTGGTAATTCTTTTGTTACTAGATCTACAAAAGAAGAACTGAGATTAGATGTTTGCTCAGCATGTCATCCGTTCTTTACAGGTCAGCAGAAATTCATCAACCGTGGCGGTCGTGTTGAAAAGTTCAAGAACAAGTACGGTCTGTAAA
>JAFWZZ010000033.1 GCA_017522185.1 Bacillota bacterium
AGATATCAAAAGAGGCTAGAAAATCTAGCCCCTAACGAATACTATCAATATATTTTGACAGGCAAATATCCAGTTTTCATGCAAGGAACGGAAATTAACCTAAATTAAAAGCTCCGTGTCCTTGACATAGGTAGTAGTTTACAAATTCGGTATACACTTTTTGCAAAATAATCGAATTTCGGTATACTTTTCGCCAGCTCACCCAGCCAGAGAAAGCAAACCCTACCCAATTAAATCTTTTATCACTTCTCCGCCAATGATCAGTCCGGCCGCAGACGGCACGAAACTGATGCTGCCCGGGGTGCGACTTCCCGTCTTCACCGGTTCTTCTTTGGAATATAGAACTTTGACGCCTTTGATGCCACGGTCACGCATGGCTTTGCGGATGACCTTCGCCAGCGGACAGACGCTGGTCTTATCGATATCGGCGATTTCGAAACGGGTCGGATCCAGTTTGTTTCCTGTGCCCATGGAGGAAATCACCGGTGTACCGGCTTCCTTGCAGCGGACGATGATATCAATCTTCGCCGCCACCGTATCGATGGCATCTACCACATAGTCGTACTTGCTGAAGTCAAAACGCTCCGCCCCCAGGGTGTCCGGCAGGTAGAAACAATCAAACTTCTCAACCTGACAGTCCCGGTTCACGGATTTGATACGCGCTTCCATCACATCGGTTTTAGGCAATCCTACTGTGTCGTAGGTGGCGATAATCTGTCTGTTGATGTTACTTTCAGAGACCACGTCGTTATCGCAGATGGCGATATGTCCAACGCCGGCTCTGGCCAATGCTTCGCAGACATAGCCGCCGACACCGCCGACGCCGAAGACCAGCACCTTGGCACCTGCCAGTTTATCCATGGCCTGCTGACCGATCATACTTATGGTTCTTTCGTGTCTGCTCATCGTCTCAACGCTCCTATCACACTATAAATCACGTCACTGCTGTAGCCTTTTGACTGCAGTCTGCGGCCGATTTTTGCCAGCAGTTTCTCGTCGATTTCCTCTTTGCCGGCCATGCGAAGGACCTTTTCCGCCTCTTCACGTGCCCGTGTTTTCTCGTCATATTCTCCCGCATGTTCTGCCTCCCAGTCCTCAAAAGCGAACTGGATGGTATCGCTACTCACGCCTTTTTCCTTCAGCTCGGCGAAAACCAGTCGTTTCCCTTTGCCTTTCCCGAAGGCGTAGTCAAAATACTGCATGCAGTAACGGCTGTCATCCAAATAGCCAAATTCTATAAATTCTGCAATCACCGCTGCAGTATCCTCTTCGGAAAATCCCTTCTGCAGCAGATGTTTCTGCATTTCCCTACATGTGTGGCTGCGGTAGGCTAAATATCTCGCCGCCACGTCCCTGATATCTAAATGACTCATCCTAATATCCTCAATTCTGCTGACGCTGCCTCTTCACCGGCTACACAGTAAGCACATTTGACCTCCGGCATAATGGCTACGGTACCAAAGGCATACGCCACGCCTTCCCATTCCATCTGTTCTCGCAAATCAAAGTTCTCATCTACCATAGACGGCATTTCGGAAAAAATGCCGCGGCCGGTACATTTACCGAAGGCTTCTTTGCGCACCCAGATTTCATAGAATCCTTCTACGCCCCAAAGCTCCACATAATGCTGTTCTTCCGCCGTATATCGTCTGCGGCAAATAGCCTGCCAGTCCCGGTCAGTCTCTACAACCTGCAGATCCAGGCCACAGGGACGCTGGGAAAACATGCACATCCACATGGCCCCGCTGTGGGACAGGGAAAATTCCACCGGCACATCCACAAAAAACGGTTTGCCGCTGTCTGTCCGTCTGATTTCCGCAGTCTCAAATTCGTAAGACAGGTCCAGCTCTCCACCATATCTGCTTGCCGCCTCTCTCACCAGCATCCAGCCGGCATCACCCCGGTCAAAAGACCCATCGTAAATATAAATCTGATTCATCTTAACCCCGCTAATAAAAAAGGCGTCCCGAAAGACGCCTCTGTTTGATTTCGTTTATTTCTCCTGGTTTTCCAGTCTTTCTAAAACACGCTGATAGCCTTCTGCGCCATACACCAGACACTTGTTAATACGGCTGATGGTTGCAGTAGAGGCCTTGGTCAGCTCCTCAATTTCGCTATAGGTCTTCTTCTGAGAAAGAAGCTTTGCCACCTGCAGTCTCTGAGATATCGCGTGTAATTCATTAATGGTGCAGATATCTTCAAAGAAACGATAACAGTCTTCTCTGTTTTCTAACGTCAGAACTGCATCAAAAAGCTCATCCAGATCCTCTCTCTTAAACTTGGATTCGTATGCCATTTGCAAAAGTCTCCTTTCTGTTATAGTAATTACCGAAAGTATACCACTTTTACATACTAAAGTAAAGCCTTAATTCCGCCAGATGGCTATTTCAACAGCTCCAGCGCCTTTTCCAGCTGCACATCCGTCTTCGCATCTTCCGTCAGCACAACTTTGTGAGAAGGTGCTACGCCTTTTTTATGAATTTTGTTGCCGTCCGGTGAGAAGTACTCCATGATGGTCAGAGACATGGCAGAACCGTCCTGTAAGTCGATGGTTCCCTGAATCACGCCTTTACCGAAAGTCTTCTCGCCTACCAGCTTGCCGCCGTTATCCTTTACGGCTGCTGCAACGATTTCTGCTGCGCTGGCAGAATTGCCGTTAATCAACAGTACAAAAGGAAGATCCGTGCAATGCTCGTCAGAGTTATAGGTTTCTTCCTGACCATTCTTATCCTTGGTGTATGTAATCATAGCCTCCGGCAGCAACATATCTGCAACCTGAATACACTGATCCATCATACCGCCCGGATTATTTCTCAGGTCGATAACCAGACCCTTAACACCTTTCTGCTCCATGGCTTCCAGTTCGGTTTCGAACTGTTTTGCAGTCTCTTCTTCAAAAGATGCAATCTGGATATATCCATAGTCTTTGTTGATGTCTGACGCATATACTGAGATTTCTTTGACCTCGCCGCGAACCAGGCTGACTGTCTTTTCCGCACCGTCTCTCTTATATGTAATTTCTACAGAAGATCCTTCTTCTCCGCGAATGGCCGCCGCCATTTTGTTGGAGTCCTCGTAGGCCTTGCCATCTACCTTCAGAAGCAGGTCGCCGGCTTTCAGACCGCCAATCTCTGCAGGGCTGTCTGCCATGACACGGTTTACCACATAGGTACCGTCGTCATCCTGGGTAAAGGCCACACCGATGCCGTAGAAGGTGCCGGTCACTTTGTCGGCCCACTCCTTGTATTCCTCCGCATTCATGTAGTAGGAATACTTGTCATCCAGGACGTCTACCGCTTCCTTACAGATGGCGTCCATCTGTGCCTCGCTGTCTGTTTCCCACAGGAACTGATCGTCGATGGTCTTCTGAATTGCATACAGTTTTTCATATTTATCGACCATTTTCGCCGCTTTCTGATAGTCATCTTTGGATACCAGGGCCATATTGCCCACTTCCATCACGCCGAAAAATACGGCGCCGGTCAGCAAAAATGTCAACGCAGCCACACCGACCAGAGTCAGAATGAATCTGCTTTTCTTAATTTTTATCATGTTCTTACTTTACCCCCATTACGGTTATCTGTAAGTATGCCCTGCCATTCCAGGTCTGGGCACCTAATGTGCCTATTATACTGATTTTACCGCCTTTTTGCAAGACTGCATCATAGCTTTCCGCATTGCGGAAGATGACACACTGCACTTCCCTGCCGTCGGCCAGCACCCCTGTAAACTTGGTAAACTGATTTCTGGCACCCATTCTGCGCAGATTCACCGGCGTCACTTCCACTTCCACCAGTGGTCTCGGATTATCACATCCGAAAGGCTCCAGTTTCTGCATATCGTTAACCAGGTCCATGGATACGTCTTCCGGCTGCAATACCATGTCAGCCTTCAGTTCCTGCTCAAGCAGGTCCGGCTTTGTCTCCATCAAAGCGGCCAGCTGCCCGTTTAAACGCTGGCGCAGCTCCTGCAGGTGTTCCTGCTTCATGGTAAATCCGCAGGCCGCACTGTGTCCGCCGAAACGTTCAAAGAGCTCTTCGTTCTCTTTCAGCATCCGGTAGATGTTGACACCTTCCACGCTTCGTCCGGTGCCCTTGAGGCAGTCATCTGCCGTCGGTGTCATGATAATCGCCGGCTTATAGAAGGTTTCTTTGATCTTCCCTGCCACGATGCCGGTAATGCCTTCGTGGGCATGTTCCAGATCGATGACCAGGAAATCATCGTCCATGTATTCCGTTTCCACCAGGTTCCTGCACTGAAGGAAAGTCTCTTCCTGAATCCGTTTCCGCTCGCTGTTATAGCGGATCAGTTTTTCCACGCCTGTCCTGCTGGTTTCTTCTGATTTTGTCATCATCAGACCGGCTGCCACCTTGGCATCTTCCATACGGCCTGACGCGTTGAGATGGGGCACAATGACAAAGGAGATATTCTCCGAACGAATCTGCCCTTTGTGCAGGCCTGTGCCTTCGATCAGTTGCACCAGGCCTGGTCTCTGGCTCACGTTTACCGCACGGATGCCGTACTTGGCCAGGGTTCTGTTCTCGTCTGTCAATGGCACGATGTCACCGATGGTACCGATGCCCACCAGATCCAATGTACGGTTGATGATGCTCTTCGGCAGGCCTGTTTCCGCCGCAATGGCCTGAGCCAGTTTGAACGCGACACCAACGCCCGCCAGATGTTTGAAAGGATACGGACATCCCGGCTGCATCGGATTGATAACGATGGTATCCGCGATCTTATCTGTCACCGTGTGGTGGTCAGTAACCACGATATCCAGGCCGATGGACTTGCCGTATTCCACCTCGTCATAAGAAACGCTGCCGCAGTCCACGGTAATGACCAGATCCACGCCGGCATCTTTGATTTTGCGGAGAGCGTCTTTGTTGAGGCCGTAACCTTCGTCAAAACGCTTCGGTATGTAATAGGTCAGGTTGCTTGTCAGCTGGGACAGCACCTCCATCAAAACCGCAGTAGAGGTGACACCGTCCGCATCGTAGTCGCCGTAGATGCAGATTTTCTCGTTGTTTTCTATGGCAGACAATATGAAATCCACCCCTGCTTCCATATTGAGAAGCAGGAATGGATCATAAGTCTTCTTCGGCTTGTCGGACAGAAACTCTGCGATCTCTTCTTCCGTCCGAATTCCTCTGTTATATAAAAGTTCTTTGATTCTTGGTTGTAAATTCATCCTACACCTGTCTAAGTTTTATAAATATCCCATTGGGTCTACGTAGTTGCCGCCTTCTCTGACTTCGAAGTGCAGATGCGGACCGGTGGACCATCCTGTGGAACCTGCTCCGGCGATGGTTTCACCGCGGCTTACCTTCTGGCCGACACTGACATATAATTCCTCGTTATGTCCGTACAGTGTCGTGATACCGCCACCGTGGTCGATAACCACTGCATTGCCGTAACCGCCGTACCATTCTGCCAGGATAACCGTGCCGGATTCAGC
This sequence comes from Bacillota bacterium, assembly GCA_017522185.1. Taxonomy (GTDB): domain Bacteria; phylum Bacillota; class Clostridia; order Peptostreptococcales; family Anaerovoracaceae; genus Senimuribacter. The sequence goes on from JAFWZZ010000033.1 coordinate 5,459, forward strand.
CGCGTAGATTGGTGCGTACATGCTGCAGCCGATATCGATACCGGTATGTCCCGTCCAGATGCCCGTAATCGGATGAATACGATATCCGAATTCAGATGTGATATACGTGGAGTCGCATGGCCACATCATGACGCCGCCGCTGTAGTTGCCGCCGCCACTGGTGCCGTTCTGGGCCTGCTGCTGTGCCAGGGCTTCCTGTCTTGCCTGAATTTCTGCGGAAATACGATCCGCTTCCGCATTCAGCGCATCCAGCTGTGCCTGGAGTTCGCCTTTGCTTTCTTCCAGCTCAGCCTGCTTTGCAGCCTGCTTTTCCTTCTGCTGGCTCAGCGCTGCCTTTTCTTCTTCTAAAACGGCCTGCTTTTCTTCCAGAATGCCATGCTGCTCTTCCAGTGTTTTCAGAGTATCCTGGTCATTCTTGAAGATACGCTGAATCATTTCGATGTTGTTCAGGAACTCAGAAATGCTGTTGGAACCCAGCAGTACGTCCAGATAACCGACGGAGCCATTCTTGTACATGGCACGCAGTCTCTCGTTCAGTCCCTCTTCACGCTCCTGCATGTCGACCTTCAGCTGCTCGATTTCGCTTGCCGCCGCCGAGATCTCGCCTTCTTTGACTTCGATGCTGGACTGAATCGCATCTACCTCTGCCTGTGCCGCCTCTACCTTCTCACTGACTTCGGAAAGCTCGTTGGAGACTTCTTCCTGTTCGGCTTCGACTTCCGCCTGCTGCTCGTCCAGATTGTCAGCAAAGGCCACATTCCACATGCCGCCTGTCACCATCAAAACGGCTGCAAGCAGGCATACGATTGCTTTCTTTTTCATTCTAATCCTCCCTTTTTTAGGTGTCTAAGAAACGTCTCATGGAAATGATACTGCCGCATGCACCGATGCTAATGCCCATCGCCAGGAAAATGCAGATCAGATTGCCTGCCATATATCCTGCCGGTACCAGCGGTGAAGACAGAATGGTCATAACCTGTGTTCCGATTGCACCTACAACCTTACTGTACACAGCAAAGGTAATGCCTGCGGAGACCAGTGAGGAGAAGATCCCCAGGATTACGCCTTCCGCAAAGAACGGCCCTCTGATGAACCAGTTGGTTGCCCCGATATATTTCATGATTGAGATTTCTTTTGCTCTTGCCATGACGGTCAGCTTGATGGTGTTGGACACCACGACCACCGATACGATGACCAGGAACGCCATGATAATCAGACACGCAATCTGCAGAAAGTCGGTTACCATGGTCAGTTTTTCTACAGTTTCTTTGTAGTATTTGATGTCTTCTATGCCCTTGAATTCTCCCAGATAGCTCGTAACATCCTCGGCGCTTTCCAGGTTGTCAATGGTAATCAGCAGAGAATTCGGCAACGGATTCTCGCCCAGGGTATCCAGCAGATAGCTGTTTTCACCCCAGCGCTTTTTCATGATCTTCAGCGCGTCCTTCTTGCTTCTGTATTCTACATCCTCAACGTGTTCGTGAACCGCAACCTGGTCCATGATTTCCTGTGCCTCTGCCTTGCTGGTGCTGTCTTCCAGGAATACTTCGATCTGGTCGTAGTCCGCCTTTACCATTTCGGTAAAGAGGTTGACGTTGACGGTCAACACAAAGAACAGTCCCAGGATCAGCATCATGGCCGTAATGGCGAAGATGGATGCCACGCTCATACCTTTGTTACGGAAGATCTGCTGCAGGGCCTGTTTCAGATTATATGTCAAACTGTTCATCTTCTGCTGCTCCCTCCTCTTCAAATCCGTACTGGCCGAACTCGTCTCTGACGATATGGCCCTTTTCGATGGCGATGACACGCTTCTTCATGCGGTCAACGATATCCTTGGCATGGGTTACCATCACGATGGTGGTACCCGTGATATTAATCTGGTTCAGTAAATCCATGATTTCTGTGGCCGTATCCGGGTCCAGGTTTCCTGTCGGCTCATCGGCGATGAGCAGGCTCGGATTGTTGATGATGGCTCTCGCGATGGCAACACGCTGCTGTTCCCCCGCAGAAAGCTCGTCCGGATACTTGTCCGCCTTATCGCTGATGCCCACCAGACTCAATACCTGCGGCACGCGTTTACGGATCTGACGCTTGGACTTATGAATAACCTCCATGGCGAAGGCTACGTTTTCGTAAACTGTCTTCTTCGGCAGCAGTCGGAAATCCTGGAATACGATACCGATGCCTCGTCTCAGTTCCGGAATCTCACGGTTGCTTAAGCCTGTGACTTCCCAGTCGCCTACCGTGATTTTACCGCTGTCTGCATTGATTTCCTTCAGAATCAGCTTGATGAATGTGGATTTTCCGGCGCCGCTGGGGCCTACCAGAAACACAAAGTCACCCTTATCAATGTGGACATTGGCTTCGACAAGACCTCTGTTGCCGTTATATGTCTTCGTTACATTTTCAAATGTGATCATGTTGATTCCCCTTCTACAAAAATTTCAACGTCTTATTATACTACATTTCGACATCTTTTGAAATAGAAAACCATGATAAACTGCTGTGAAATCGTGAAACTTTTGTGAAAATTTCTATGAATTTCCTTTGAATTTCCGCGTTTTCCCAATGAAAGCGGCAAAAGTACTCGTCCTCGTAAACGTGACGGGTATCGACGGCCTCCATCCACAAGATGTAGTCTGCCTTCAGATAGTTTTTTACCTGTTTTTTGTCCACGCCGGGGCTCATTTTGTTGACGACCCAGATGATCCTGCAGCCGGCCAGCTCCATCTTCTTCAGCACCCGGTACCGTTCCCTGCTGCGGATCAATTTCGACGGCAGCGGATCCACCACGACAAAGATGACATCCATATCCATCAGGTAGTCGTCCCAGCTATAGTCTGCCTCCATGTCAAAAATGCATACTTCCTCTCCTGCCGCCGCCATGAGCCTCGCCTGCTGTCTTGGCGTCAGGGTCCGTTTCTTCCCGCAGTCATCCGGTACGGGAAGGCGCCAGAGGACGCCCGCTTCCTTGTTCTGACGGCGCATCATGGGCGCCTCTTCTGCAAGTTTCTGATAGACGGGTTCAAACTGCCTGTGGGCAAACCTCTTATCCATGGCCACCTGGTCGTACAGCAGGCCGCTGCATGAAGCCGGGTCCAGGCACTGGTTGAAAGACACCTGTCTCCCCTGATCACGAAAATAAAAGGCCAGGGCTGCAGCAACAAAAGTTGTTCCCACGCCCCGGCCAAGTCCTGTTACACCGATGCGGTACCGCTCTGCCCCCTCGGGCTGCGGCCGCTCCTGTTTTTCCCGAAAGAAAATCCGTTCCATGGCAAACCTCCTTTTGGGAGATTTTACCATATATGTAATTAATGCGCAAGTATTATCCCTTCGGATAGCTGGATTTCAGCTCGATTTTGTCCGGCAATCCACTGAGCTCTGCCTTTACCACCGAGACCGGGTAACTCTTTACCCGCGCCATGTTCTCCGGTTTTGCCGGATCCGCAAAATCCGCATAAACGATCAGCTTCGTCCCCTGTTTTTCGCTCACCAGCTCCAGATCCGTAATCTGGATTTCATAGCCGCTGGTCGGCTTTTCTCCACGCATAGCCAGCACATAAACGTCGTCCCCGACCCTACAGGCCAGCGCCCGTTCGATATCCCTGTAATTTGGGATGATTTCCGCCTCCAGCTCCCGCGGCATTTCCTTCTCCGACACCGGTTCAAAACCAATCCGGCCGTTTCCGCCATAAACGCCAAAACCGATGATTAATGCAATCAGTACAGCTCCCAGCACACCGATGGCAATCAGTTGTTTCTTCATGTTCCTGCCCCTTCCAAACACTTTGTTACAGTGTATGCGTCGGGCGGAGCAGGTATGCGTTTAATATCGTTTTCCTGTTCCGTTGCAGGAACCGCATCTTCCGGTCCGATTGCATTTATAGCAGTTTAACTTTTCATTATCCATGGCGAAGCTGTGACGGTATCCGTCACCTCCGCAGGCTGTGCAGTCACCCGAACCTTTACAAATAGAGCATTCCAAATGGGTCGGTCTCGTCACGCTGCTGTTTGGCACGCCGCTGCCCGATGAGGAACTGCTGCTTGATGGCGACTTGACAGTTTTCTTTTTCCAGTGTGCATAAAGCTTTGTTGTTGGATAAATGTCCTTCATCTTAGTGGATGCCGTCACCTTGACGCCGCCAGTCTTCTTGGTGTACCAGCCCTGGAAGGTGTAGCCCTTGCGGGTTGCCTTCGGCAGAGACTTGAACTTGTAATTGTATTTGACTGTAATCGAAGTCTTCTTACAGGATCCGCCGTTTTTGTACAGTTTCACCGTGAATTTCTTCGTGTTCATGATCCAGCGGGCATACAGCGTCACGTTCTTTTTCACCACATACTGTTTGGTGATTTTCACGCCGCCTGTTTTCTTGGTGTACCAGCCCTGGAAGGTGTACCCTTTTCGCGTCGGCGTCGGACAGGAGGCAATGATCTCGCCCTTCAGCACTTTCTTGGATTTGGTTTTCACTGTCCCGCCGTTTGGCTTAAAGGTTACCGTGCGCCGGTTATCTTCCCAGCGGGCATAGATGGTCTGGCCGTCTCCATAGGCATATGGTGCGCCGTCCAGCTTTGTGCCGCCGCCCGGATCCGTATACCAGCCCTTGAAGGTATAGTTCTCGCGAGTCGCTTCCGGCAGCTGCACTGCCATATCCGGCACCGCGAAGAAACTTTCCATGTCGCAGGTTCCGCCGTTGGGATTTAGGAATACTTTGCTTGCATTTGTTGCCCACAGGTTTACGTTCTTTACCTTATGAACCAGCGCCCCGTAGTAGCCGGTCTCCGCATCAAAACCTATATATGTCAGATCATATAAGTCGCATGGGATATTGCTTTGCGCCACCTGGCCGTCTACCGTCACGCTGAGCAGGCCATTGGCGTAGGTGATTTCCGCATGATGCCACGTCTCATCGCAGGATTTGAAAGGATAGTCCTCCGTTGAAACGTAAGCGATCGACTCCTGCGCCTTCTTCTGCCTGATATAGATATCGCCCTCGTAGTTATCGTAGGTATCGAATTCCACAACATAGTAGTTCTGATACGTTGACGTATCCCATACGCCATACTCCGGCACCGGCTGATCCATCATGATGAACTGAATGCCGCCCCGCGCACGCTTATATACATCTCCCATCCAGTAATCAAAGGAAATGGTGAAACCGTTCTTCGGATCGATCGGCGTGGTTTTGGAATATACACCGGTCTGATTAGAGCTTACCGTCTCCGTCAGTTGGATGCCGTCTTCCGTCTCCATCGCATCACCCTGCACAATCCAGTCGGATTCGGCACAGACCGGGGTCGGTGTCAACACAATCAGCGAAACGGCTGCCGCCAGCACCGCCATGCAGAGCATATATGTCAAAGTTTTTATTCTGCTTTTCATACTTTTCACCATAGTCCCTTCCTACTTTCCAAAGACTTATGCTTCTAAGCAGATTATACAACACATCCCGCGAAAAACGAAGATAAAGAAGATAAAAAGGAGATTAACTGTGCGGCCGTGCGGCTGGAAGTTCTAGAAATTTCGGCCTGGAGTTCTAGAATTTGGATCCCTGGTATGTTGTTTTCTAGAACTTTACACTCGTCGATTCTAGAAATTCAGTTTGGCCTGCCCGATTTCTAGAAAATATGTCATGAGTGTTCTAGAATTACAATCGATTCAAGGTGTTTTTCTAGAACTTTAACAAAAAAATCTCTATTTCCGAAGCAGTAGTTCTAGAAACTGACCTGTTCAATCTTTGTTTTCTAGAATTAAATCAAAAAAGTTCTAGAAAGATAGCCCTTTGTTGTCATTTTTCTAGAACTTTTCATATCTTACTTATCCCCCGCCGTTTTCGGCTGGTTATATCTCCAAAAACACAAAAGGCCTCTTCCCCAGGAAGAGACCTTTTTCGTTCACAATATCTTACAGTCCTTTCACAGCCGCAACGATGTCTGCAGCTGTCATGCCGTATTTTTCTTTTAATTCGTCTGGTTTGCCGGATTCACCGAAGGTGTCGTTCTGGCCAACCATTGCCATCATGCAAGGGCAGTTCTTTACAACCACTTCTGCAACTGCACTGCCCAGGCCGCCGATCACGGAGTGTTCTTCGGCAGTTACGATTTTGCCGCATTCGGATGCAGCCTTGATGATGATTTCTTCATCTAATGGCTTGATGGTATGGATGTCGATGACACGAGCCTCAATGCCCTCTTCAGCCAAAGACTCTGCTACCTTCATGGCTTCTGCCACCATGATGCCAGTTGCGATGATTGCAACGTCACCGCCGGCTCTAAGTTCGTGGCCTTTGCCCAGCACGATGTCTGCGGATTCATCGTAGAACACAGGAACGGATGCTCTGCCTAAACGAACGTAAGCAGGACCTTCGAATGCGCAAACCTGCTTCATCAGCTTCATTGCGCTGACGCCGTCGGATGGGTTTACCACAGTCATGCCCGGAATGGTTCTCATCAGGGCGATGTCTTCGAAAGTCTGGTGGCTGGCACCGTCTTCCCCTACTGTGATACCTGCATGTGTTGCACAAACCTTTACGTTTGCGCCTGTATAGCCGATAGAGTTTCTGATGATTTCAAAAGCTCTGCCGGATGCGAACATGGCGAATGTGGATGCACATACAACCTTGCCGGACAGTGCCAGACCGGCTGCCGTGCCATATAAATTCTGTTCAGCGATACCCATGTTGAAGAATCTTTCAGGGTATACCTTCTGGAAGTCGCCTGTCTTTGTAGACTTGGAAAGGTCGGCGTCCATAACGATCAGATTCGGATTTTCTGCTCCGATTTCAACGAGTGCCTTACCGTAAGCTTCTCTTGTTGCCATCTTATCTGCCATTACCATTCACCTCCCAGTTCTGCTACTGCCTGTTTTGCTTCCTCTTCGCTTGGCGCCTTGCCGTGCCATCCTGCCTGGTTTTCCATGAAGGAAACGCCCTTGCCCTTTACGGTCTTTGCTAAGATTGCAGTCGGCTTGCCCTTGCATGCGCGCGCCTGATCAAAAGCATCAAAGATTTCATCAAAATTATGTCCATCGATGCAGACAACATTCCAGCCGAAAGCTGCGAATTTTTCATCGATAGGCTTTACCTTCATAACGTCGTCGTTGTCGCCATCGATCTGCAGACCGTTGAAGTCCACGATGGCAACCAGGTTGTCCAGACCGTAGTGGGCTGCAGACATCACTGCTTCCCAAACCAGGCCTTCCTGGATTTCGCCGTCACCCAGCAGGGTATAAACTCTGCCCGGATTCTTGTCAATCTTGTTTGCCAGTGCCATACCAACGCTGACAGAGATGCCCTGACCTAAAGAACCTGTGGACATTTCCACGCCAGGTACTTTGTGCATGTTTGGATGTCCCTGGAAGATGCTTCCCATCTTACGCAGGCTCATCATGTCTTCTACAGGGTAATAGCCTCTTTCAGCCAGTGCAGCGTACTGCACAGGACCTGCATGTCCCTTGGATAAGATGAACTTGTCTCTGTCTGCCTTCTTTGGCTCAGCAGGGTCGATGTTCATTTCCTTGAAATACAGTGCGGTCACGATGTCTGCCGCAGATAAGGAGCCGCCCGGATGGCCGGATCCTGCCTTATGTATTGCGCGGACTACATCGATTCTGACTCTTGCAGCCACTTCTTCAAAATGTTTGTTCGCCATGATTATCCTCCATTTTATCTATTTGATGGGGGAAACTGCTTTTTCAGCTCCCCCCACGAAATCAAAAATCATTCTTTCATCCCCAGACTGATACCCAGCGCACGGTCTACTCCCGGCATCTGGTCCTCGCTGAGGGTACCAATGTGCTCCTTCAGTCTCTGCTTGTCGATGGTACGCAGCTGTTCCAGCAGCACCACCGAATTCTTACTGAGTCCTCCACTGGAGGCCCTGAGTTCTACATGGGTCGGCAATTTTGCCTTATTAATCTGTGATGTTACAGCCGCCACGATGATGGTGGGACTGTATTTGTTTCCTACGTCGTTTTGAACTACAAGTACTGGTCTGACTCCCCCTTGTTCAGAGCCAACAACGGGACTCAGATCTGCAAAGAAAAGGTCTCCCTTCTTTACGATCAAGTCCAACACTCCTTACTTTCTAGATAGTCAATTCTTTCAAGGCAAAAGGGACATAATCAGCAATATCACTGGCGGTGAGTCCGTACTCTCCCACATGCTCCGCAGCCATGTCTCCCGCAAGACCGTGTACAAAGACGCCGGCCCGCGCCGCATCGCCAGCCGCCATGCCCAGGCCCGCAAAGGATGCGATCACGCCTGTCAGAACATCACCGGAGCCGGCTGTGGCCATTCCAGGATTTCCTGTAGTATTAATATATGCTTCATCGGCAGAAAGGGCCACGATGGTGCCGGCACCTTTCATGACGATAATAGACCGATACTTGTCCATCAAAGCTGCCGCCAATTCTTCCCGGCTCAGCTCCCCGTCTGCAGCTTGTCCACCCAGCAGTCTTCTTGCTTCTCCCACATGGGGCGTCATGATAACTTTGGCGCGGGTTTCTCTGATCAAAGCCTGCAGATCAGGCTCTGCCGCCACGGCGTTGAGTCCGTCGGCGTCGATGATTACAGGGCCGTCATAAGAAGACAGCACTGCGTGCAGCATCGCTTTCGTGTCTCCGCCGGTCCCAAGACCCGGTCCGATGGCTACAGCATCATACTGCGATAAGTCACTCTTTACCTTGTCCCAGGACTTACAAATGCCTTCCGGTACGGAAATCTGCAGCACCGGATAGATGCGGCGGTCCGTGCAGGTGTACACCAGGCCGCTGCCGCTTTTGATGGCCGCTTTGGTGCAGAAAATGGCGGCGCCTGCCATTTCCTCCGAGCCGCAGATCAAAAGCACCCGTCCGCAATCCCCTTTATGTATGTCCCGAGGTCGCTTCTTAATGACAGTATGGACAAAATCTCTATCTGTTAAACCTAAAATTTTCATGTTTATTCCCATCGTTCGAAGACAAGGGTAGAAACGCTGCCTCTGTCGTTCTCACAGCTTAGATACAGCAGCTCAGTTCCATCTTCCTCATGGAAGCTGTACTTCAGCTGCCCGTCTTCGGTGATTCCTAAAATATACCATAAATACGGTGGGTCAAAATCGTCCGACTCACAGTCCAGTTGGATAACGCCCCCACCGTCCGGGTACAACTTCCCCGCCATGCCGGGATTTCCCGCCTCTACATCGTACAGGCTGAACGTTCCATCTTCTTCCACGCGGAGACTCAGATAGCCGACATATAAGGCGTCTTCTGTACCCCGTTCTTCCAGCGCACTTTCCTGACAGTTCCAGCTGCCCACAAAAGGCGCCAGGGCCTCTTTGTTCAGTTCCGGCCCGCATGCACCCAGCGCACAGGCCAGGATGCAGCAGCAGAGCAGCGCAATAAGTTTCTTCATTGTCATTCTCCTTACAGTCCCAGAATCACCGTCGCCATGGCAAAGAAGATGCCCAGCGCGATGATATCAGATACGGATGAGATGGCCGGATTCGCAATCAACGCAGGGTCCAGCTTGAACTTCTTAACTAACAACGGCACCATGGAGCCGATAATTTTTGCGATGATAACGATGCCCAGGATAGAGATGGATACGGTCAGACCAATCCATACGCCGTTGCCGTCCAGCCAGCAGACTCTGGCAAAGTTCACGATGCTGAGCACGAGCCCGATCAGTGCGCCGACACGGAATTCCTTCCAAAGAATTTTCAGCGCGTCGGATGTGTCCACCTCGTCTGTGGCAAGACCACGGATAATCAAAGTGGATGCCTGGGAGCCTGTATTCCCGCCGGTACCCATCAGCATTGGCATATAGGATACCAGACAGATGACTTCAGACAGCTTGGCCTCAAACCCGGTGATAATCATACCGGTGAAGATGTAGGCAATCATCAGGACAATAAGCCACGGAAGACGGTTCAGGGCATGCTGCCACACGGAAACGTCCAGGTAGTCTTTGTCGGAGTCCTCAAAGTCGATAACCCCGTTCATCAGCTCGAAGTCCTCGGTGGTTTCTTCTTCAATAACGTCCAGGATGTCGTCGACGGTGACGATACCCACCAGACGCTGTTCATTATCTACAACCGGCAGTGCCAGGTAGCCGTACTTCTTAAAGTCTTCGGATACTTCTTCCTGGTCATCAAAAACGTGGGCGAAGACAAATTCCGTACGCATGATGTTTTTGATTTTTTCTTCGTCCGGTGCGATTACCAGTGTGGCAAGAGAAACGATACCGATCAGCTTACGGCCGAAGTCTCTTACGTAACAGGTATAGATGGTTTCCGCTTCCATGCCTTCTTTCTTGATATGGTCGAGGGCCTGGCGGACGCTCCATTCTTTGTCCAGACTGATGTATTCCGGCGTCATGATGCTGCCGGCACAGTCGTCAGGATAGTTCAGGAAGGTATTGATTAATTTTCTTTCCTGTTTTGGTGTCTTTTCTAAGATCTGGTTGACGATGTTGGCAGGCAGTTCCTCCAGCATGTCAATCTTATCGTCAAAGTCCATCTCGCCGATGATGAAGTTGATTTCCTTATCGGTGATGCGGTTGACGATTTCCACCTGGTCGTCAGATGGCAGTTCTGCGAAGACGTCGACAGAGATGGCTTTCGGAAGCAGACGGAACAGAACGATGCTGCGTTCGTAGTCGTATTCTTCCGTGATTTCTTCCAGCATTTCTGCGATATCTACCGCGTTGTATTTCAGGAGTTCATCTCTGGCCTGGAAGTACTTCTTTTCTTCCAGCAGGCCGTAGATTTTTTCCAGGGATTCTTCCATCAGTAAATCTGTATCAGGAAGCAGGATTCTGTTTTCCATAGGCATTTCCTCTCTTTCTCGTCAGTTTCCCCTTTGCCGGAGAAACAAATTGACGCAGACAGAAACGCTCTGAATCTATTTCTCCAGCGAAGACAGGGTGATCTTCTTCGGTTGCACAAAAGATATTCGGTTAGGGACAGGCCCGTTATCCATGTCTTCACTTCCTTTCGTTTGATTTTTGAACATATTTTAACATCTTATTCTACCACTTTTCCATGTAACTTGGCAACTATAGAAAAACTGGGAAAATGATTTTTTATACCCCTGACGGGGGTTGACGAAAAATATCCAAAGTGCTATAGTTTAAGTAACGTATAAATATATTCGTCGATTTTTTCGTGCGAGTATTTTTAGTGAATAAGAGAACAGAAAAGAGGAGATTACCAATGGGCAAATTAGTAGACAAGTACATTGAAATTGCTGAAAAGAGAAATCCTGGCGAACCAGAATTCTTACAGACAGTTGAAGAAGTATTAACTTCCATCGAGCCAGTATTAGAAGCTCATCCTGAATACGTAGAAGCAGGTCTGATCGAAAGACTGATCGAACCTGAAAGAGGTATCAGCTTCAGAGTTCCTTGGGTTGACGATGAAGGTAAAGTTCAGGTTAACAGAGGTTACAGATATGAATTCAACAGCGCTATCGGACCTTACAAAGGCGGTCTGAGATTCGCTCCAAACGTATACCCAGGCATCATCAAGTTCTTAGGTTTCGAACAGATCTTCAAGAACTCCTTAACTGGTCTGCCTATCGGCGGCGGTAAGGGTGGCGCTGACTTCGATCCTAACGGCAAGTCCGATGCTGAAGTTATGAGATTCTGTCAGTCCTTCATGACTGAATTATACAGACACGTTGGTCCAGCTACAGACGTTCCTGCTGGTGACTTAGGTGTAGGCGCTAGAGAAATCGGCTACATGTTCGGTCAGTACAAGAGAATCGTTAACAGATACGAAGGCGTTTTAACTGGTAAGGGCTTAGCTTACGGCGGTTTATCCGGCAGAACTGAAGCTACTGGTTACGGTATCGTATTCTTCGCAAGAGAAATGCTGAAAGCTTGCGGTGAAGAATTAGCAGGTAAGACTGTTGCAGTATCCGGTTTCGGTAACGTAACTTGGGGTACAGTACAGAAGCTGAACCAGTTAGGTGCTAAGGTTGTTACTATCTCCGGTCCAGACGGATACATCTACGATCCAGAAGGCGTAACAGCTGGCGAAAAGGAAGACTTCTTATTAGAATTAAGAGCATCCGGCAAGAACATCTGCGCTCCATACGCAGAAAAGTTCCCAAGCGCAACATTCTACGCTGGCAAGAAGCCATGGGAAGTTAAGGCTGACCTGTACATTCCATGTGCTACTCAGAACGAAATCAGAATGGAAGATGCTCAGACAATGGTTGCTAACGGCTGTAAGTTCCTGTGCGAAGGTTCCAACATGCCTACAACTAACGAAGCATTAGCATACTTAATGGAAAACGGCGTTGTAGTAGGTCCTTCCAAGGCTGCTAACGCTGGTGGCGTAGCTTGCTCCTGCATCGAAATGGGTCAGAACGCTGGTCACACAGTATTCTCCCCAGCTCAGGTTTACGAACAGTTAGAAACTATCATGGTTAACATCCACAAGAACTCCAAGGAAGCTGCTGAAAGATACGGCTTAGGTTATGACCTGGTTAAGGGTGCTAACATCGCTGGTTTCGAAAAGGTTGCTCAGGCTATGATGGCTCAGGGTATTGTATAATCAGTAATTACATACTTAAACCAAAAAATTTAGAGGATTGCCGATTGGCAATCCTCTTTTTTCATGCTTATTTATTAATTATTTTTTCTTCTCAGAATCATAATCAGCAGTGCGATTTCAGATACAATCGCTAACAGCAGATATGCTGTCAGATGGTTCGGGTCTCCTGTGTCAACCCCGTCTGCATCACCAGGCTGATGACTGTCTCCCTGCTGTCCGGAACCCGGCTTCTGACCGTCATCTCCGGAACCGGAAGGTCCTCCCGGCGTCTGCTCATCATCGTCTCCGCCAGGTTTGTCGGTGTCTTCCGTAGAGGAATCGCCGTGGCCTCCGCCACCGCCGCTTCCGCTGTCGTCTCCCGGCTTGTCGCCTTCCCCGTCGCCCGGTTTATCGCCGCCAGGCTGATCATCACCGCCCGGCTGGTCGCCTGGCGCCTGATATACGTTGGTGAATAACAGACCTTCCGCCGCTGCACCGTCTCTTGTCAGAGCAGTTTCTGCCACGAAAAGATTTCCTTTTTCATCGTCCTTTACCGTGACTTTCAGACGGTAAACCGACTTGTCGTAAGTCACATCTGCCAACGGCGCCGATGTGTCTTCTTTGATGATATAGTGATAATCGCCTGCATGACTGAATGTCAGCTTGTCAAAGGCGATTCTGCCTTCCCCGTCGTTGACCGCCGTCAGGAACGCTTCAGGCTGCGGCGTGAACTCATCATCTGCAGCGTAGAGTGCGAAGGTAAACTCGCCTGCCGCCAGTGCCCTGCCTTCCAGCACCTTGGTGCCCTCCGGATTCCAGTTCACCGCTTCCGGCAGATACTCGTTTTCAAAGACGATTTCCGCCTTGGCGCCTCTTTCATCGACGATAGAAGTTTCGGCCGTCAAAACGCCCTTTTCATCGGTCACAGTCACGGTTACAAAGTACTTTGCCTTGTCGTAGGTAATGCCCTTCAGACCGTCGCCCTTATCTTCCTTCGCAACAAAATAGTATGTGCCCGGCTTGTCGAAATGCAACGTATCGAAGGTAAATCCACCCTGCTCTCCGTTGACTACGGAAGAGACAGGCTGTGCATCCTTCTTCACCGCAAAATTTCTGTCTGCTGCAAACAGATCAAAGTCGAACTCTCCGGCTTTCAGCGTTCTGCCGTCCAGCTTCTTCCTGCCTTCCAGGCTGACCGTCGTATTCTCCGGATCATATTTGTTCACAAAGTCAGCATCATAATCCGCTGCGCCTGTGTTTTCCTTATCCTTTTCAAAGATTTCAGCACGTACCGTGCCGTCCAGGTTATCGATGACATTGACCTGCAGCAGATACTCTCTGTCATCATAGGTAAATCCGTCCTTCTCCAGACCGGCATCGGTTTCCTTCAGCACATATACGAAAGACTTTCCTGCTTCTTCCGGCGGATAAATCAGGTTCAGCGCCGTCTTCCCGCCTACATCTGTCGCTACAGAGGTCTTCAGCAGGTTCTGGGCTTCATCATAAAGTTCAAAGGTGTATCCTGCCGGCGTCATGCCCTGTCCGGACAGGTCTTCCATGGTTTTCTCAATGGAAATGACTGCCTGGGCGCTTCCCTCCGGCGCATAACGGTTCCGGAAGACTGCACTTACGTCCTGGCCTTCGACCTTCACGTTTTCAGACAGCGTTTTCACTTCTGCGATTTCCAGCGCACCGTCCATGTCTACGTCGGTGACAGCTACATCAAAATCTCCCTTGGTGCTGTCATAGGTAATGCCGCCGATGGATCCTTCTGTTTCACTGATACGGAAATGATAGGTGCGGATTTCATCAAAAGTAAACCCGCGGATCACATCGTTAAAGCTGAACTGATTGAAGTCCGGCTCGATGATGCCTTCCGCATTTTTCTCATATGCAACCTTTGTTTCCCCTACCTGTGTCCATTCTTTCTTCTCTGCATCGTATAACTGCAATGCGAAGGTAAAATGATCGCCTTCCAGCCAGTCACGGCCGTCCAGTTCCTTGGTACCCGTTACCGATAGTTTACCGGTATCAGCCTTTTCCGGCTGATATGTATTTTCAAAAGAAACCAGATTGTCTTTGTACTTTTCAATCACGATTTTCTTTGATGCCTCAGGCGTCGTGAAGCCTTTGGCGATGTTGACTTCTTTGATGACAGCCTCTGTGTTTTCGTCGATATCATAGATGGTCACGCGGCTGTCGGCTTTGACCGGAATGGCCAGCACGCCGTCTTTGTCGGCGGTCAGGTTGCCCAGAGTGGTCTTCACTGTTGCGCCCCCGTATGCGTCACCCAGGCCGACCTCAAAGTCGAAGGTTAACGCCTCCGGCACCTGGTACCGGTCTCCATAAGGATGTTTCACCTGCTTTTCGATCACCAGGTTTCCATCGGGATGCAGCCCGTTGGTAAACAGGTTGGTCAGCGGTGAAGTTCCCGTTATGAGGTACGCAAAAGTAGATCCAATTCCTGCGGTGGCCAGAATAAACAGCGCCGCCAGCAGAACTGCACCCTGCGTCATCTTTTTCAGTTTCAGCTTTTCTTTGATAAACCGGATCAACTGATCCTCCCCCCTTTAGTTCTTTCGATTCTATAAAACATCCCTGTCTACAGACAGTTTTACCGACGCGGCATCTGTCGCCGCCGTATCATCCCAAGGATTGGCCCCCAGTGAGCCAAAAGGATCTGTCTGTCCATCTGTCTGTACTGCCTGTATTGCAACCGGAATCTTCACGCCCTGTGCGAAGTCGTAGTCGATCTTCTTTCCTTTGAGCGTGTATCCGTCTCTGTCGTTATCTACCTTCCAGTCCAGATACATACCGGAAATCACCGGCGGCGTTTTTTCTCCAGCCGGCAGTGTGTTTTTGTACTTACAGCTGTAGACGTTGCATATTACGCCGGCACAAAGTGTCCCTTCGGAAATCTTTACCGGAGGCTCCCAGGCCGACTGTTCCGTGTCGTCGTATACCTGTACATGCAATGCTTTGGGCTCATCGCCGTCTAATGCGGATGGAACCGCGAAAAGCATGCGGACATAAACTTCCTCGCTGCTTTGGTTGTCTGCAGAGACGATGCAGTCCACAAAGTTTTCATTGGAAGGCAGATTCAGTGTGTATTCGCCCAGGTCAACCGGCTTCGTGTTAAGCGCGCCGACAATCGGATACAGCAGTTTTCCCGCCGCTCCATCCCGGTATTCTTCCAGGCCTGCCGCGCCCCGCTGTTCCATGACCAGCTGCACCGGTGGATCAAGGGACGTCGTCCCACTGCCAGCCGCCTTCACATGGGCCGTCGCCGCACTGGCGATACCGCCTGCCAAAACCAGCATCAAAAGAAGGCCAATTATAAACAGGTCTTTTTTTCTTCTTTTCATCCGTTTCAGCCTCCTTTCCTCTTCTTCAATCAAAAGTCTCAGCCGTCGCCGGGGAGACCTTTGATTGCCGCCCTTCCGCAGAAGGGCGGGGTAAAATGTTAGTTTACTTTATTTCCGTTTTCGTCAAAGAAAACAGTAGTTCCAAAACCATAACGGATTGGTGATGTAGCTGTACCTGTTAATTCAAAGTTATTTCCATTTCCGTAGATATCTAAATTCAATCTTGCCTTAATCGCTTCATCACTATGCTGTGCAGAGTTCAGGTCACCAAGGTAGTTATGTACCCAGAACGCTCTGGTCGCGCCCTTTAACGTACTGTTCTTGATGGTTACATTGTTCATATCATATCCGCTGTTAAATACACGAACGCCGCAATATGTTGCGTCGAATACACAGTTATTTGCATTCAGTGTAACTTCACCCCAGTTGTTCAGATGAACACCAAAGTTCATGTCTGTACCACCTTCGTTTTTAACCGTAACCTTTTCAAGGTTCAGAACACCACCAGCAGTTACATCAATTACGGTTGTAGCCCCGTTCCATCCCATGTTAGCGCCGGTATGCTTCATTGCTACCGTGCCATCAGAAACTGTCAGCGTACCGCCCTTTACATCGATAAAGAAATTGTGCGTAGCCGTTCTGGTGTTTTCAACAGATAATGTATGACCATTTAAATCTAACGCTGCATCGGTTCCAGCTCCAATTACCATTGTAGTGTCAGCATCAGCTGTGACATCTTCTGTCAGATATACGTCCTTGCCAGCTGTTAATGCCGCTGTTAATTCAGCAGCTGTTGCAACTCCTGTAGGGATTTCTGTGCCTTTGAACCATTCAACTACGTTTGTTGCGTTAAATGCACCAAATGCAGTGTCTAATGCTGTCTTTGCATCAGCAAATCCATTTGTCTGTGTTGCCTGGGACAGTACCAGAATATCGAACATTCCATTGTCATTTCCATCTATAGCTTCAACATCTTCGTTCGTTGCAGTATCAAACATATAAACCTGAGCCAAACTGTTATAAGTGTAGTCTCCTGGGGTTAACACACCGTTTGGATGCTGCACATTTCCATATCCTTTATAGACAAACTCTACAACATAATAGTTGTTTCCATCAATTTCAGTAACGAACCAGTCCTGTGTTTCGTCCCATGTGAAATGTTTTGTATAAGAAATTTTCTTCCACCAGTCTTCTTCAGCTACGGAGCCCGCCTCAAAAGCAACCAGCGTACGAACATAAGCATCACTTTCTCCTGTGTTTTCAACAACAACAAGCTTATCCTGTACGTTTGCTGCCGGAAGCATAGACATACCACCACGGCTATTATGTCCAAGCTGAGCAAGGCGTACTTCAGTTGAATCATATCCGTTATTCACAGCACCTACAAACGGATACAAAGGTTTTTCCTGAGTAAAATCTTTCAAGACATAGCTGGTTACACCATCGATGGTATCAGTCTTATAAGTACCATCCGCATTTACAACACGTTCGTATTCGTGCTGCGTGATATTCACATTACCCATTGTCATCACGTTGACATCGTCGTCTTCGCTGCTCAGGTATGCCAGCATACCTGCCACGCCGATGATTGCAACTAACGCAACAACAAAGAGCATGGACATCGCTTTCTTTGTTTTCTTTTTCATACTTCCCTTTCCTTTCTAAAATAAGTTCGATTATGTATAGTCCCTCATTCTAGCAATCAAAAGTCTCAGCCGTCGCCAGGGAGACCTTTGATTGCCGCCCTTCCGGGGAAGGGCGGGTAAAAAGCTATTTTACTGTAGCGTTCGCAATGTTAGATACTACTAATGTAGCAAGATTGTCCTTTGTTAACGCAACGCCGCCAATTGTACAATCTTCAAATGTTACAGCAGCTCTAGCATCCACTCTGAATCCTGCCTCAAAATCACATCCGATCAATGTAGTTGGCGCATATGGACGCATGTACGCATATCCGTTACCTTTTCCGAAATAGCAATCTTCAAAAGTAGCATTACCTAATGTTGCTGCATAGCTGGTCCATCCTTTGAAAGTGCTATCCTTTGCATACAATGTCTGATAGTTGCCCTGGTCACAGCTGATTGTGTATGTGGTTCCATCAAGGGTAACATTTTCTAAAATAACAGGTTCGCTATGCGAGCTATTGTGGTTTATAAAGATGCCTCTAAAGGAACCTGTGATGGTAATATCCTTAATTGTACCACCAGTTGTGTTGATACCGGAATCCCATGTGCCACCTGCACCCTTAATATCCAATACGTTTCCGCCGCCATCAACAGTCTGACCGTTTTTCACATTGATGCCTGTTGTGCCGTATGCGTTACTCATTCCGGCAGGATCAATTTTTACATCATCAGTCAGGACAACACTGTCACCCTGTTCCAGTGCAGCAACTAAGTCGTCAGCTGCTTCAACAACTTTAGGGATTTTCACGTCGCCAAACCATCCAGCTACGTTTGCAGCAGTTGCTCCACCGAATGCAGTATCTAATGCTGTCTTTGCATCAGCGAATCCATTTGTCTGCACAGCCTGGGATAAAACTAAGATGTCGTATGTATCACCATATTTTGCAACGACTTCATTTGTAGCAGCTTTGTTCATGTATACCTGCTTTAAGCTTGGATCAGTTGTTTCACCCTTTTTCAAAGCTTCAGGATATACATACTCATAAGCAGTATAATCTGTACCGTTTACATTTACAATGCCGATGCATGTAATTGCAATTGCTGGGTTTACATTTGTGCCATTATGTACCACATGGATATATGCGCCTTCAGGACCGTAAGTCATATCACCTTCGTAAGCGATGATTGTACGTACATACGCATCAGACTTACCTGTGTTCTTGACAGTTACAAACTTGTCCACTACATTGGCATTGGCCTCAACAACTTTCCAAGCCTGATCTCCAGGAACTACCCAGTTTGCTTCTGCAGCCCAAGGAATACTGGAACCTTCAAATACTGCAGGATATAAAGGCTTTCCATTTTTAAATTCCACCAGGTCACCAGTAGCATTTCTTTCTTGTTCAATCTGGTCGATTTCTACATTACCTAATGTCATTACGTTGACATCGTTGTCTTCGCTGCTCAGGTATGCCAGCATACCTGCCACGCCGATGATTGCAACTAATGCAACCACAAAGAGCATGGACATCATTTTCTTTGTTTTCTTTGACATTTTTTATTCCTCCATTATAGTCAATTCTTTAAAATGTCGATTTGTTATGCTTCAAAAGCGATATATATCGCTTTATTTGTCGATTGTGCTGCATGCTGTACTTTCGCAGGCATACACTTAGAATCGACATAGCTTACTATTTAATTGTAACTTTAGGGATATTTCCTCCACGGATAATACCATCTGTATTATCTACATAGTAAACCGGAGATCCATTATTCATTGTGCAGTTATTGAAAGTAATTGGCATATCGTTAAAGCCGGCTAATACTACACGGTTATTGAACTCACAATTGTTAAAGGTAACTTCTCCATAGAAACGCATACCTTTTTCAGACCAAATGCTATCATTTGTAGTTCCGGCAAATTCACAGTTGTTAAACACTGAAGTTCCTGGCGCACCAACCTGAACTTTACCCGCTGTAAATGTGCAATCATTCACAACAAGTTCACCTTTAAGCTGGTCAAAATGAATTGCAGCATCTGGAGAATCAAAAGTGCATCCCTGGAATGTTGCATTGTTAGCATATCCCCATGCGTTATTACCGGTAAATTCACAGTCCACAAAAATTGCACTTACGTCGGTACCAAGACTCATTTTTTCTGTAAACTCAGCACCTTCTACATACAGGCTCTTCGCACCACCTGCAATAGCAGTCTTCAGTTCTTCTGCACTTTCCACGCTTACAACCTTACCATAATCGCCTGCAGTGGAACCCCACTGTCCTTCGTACAGGAGACAAGCTGTTGCTGCATCAGCAACTTCTTCTGTCTGCATTGCATATGCGTTTACATAGATTACAGGGTTGCCGTTTGCATCTTTCCAGCCTAAATCGGTTACTGTTCCGTTTACAACATTGGACCATTTTCCGTTTTCATCAACATCTACGGAACCAGCCAGTTTGACGTGCTCGAAAACAGGTTCGGTTTCCTTTCCTGGTTCCAGGATGATGTTATGCAGTACGGTATACACTGTATACTTGATGCCATCAATGGTCTCTGTTTTGGATGCTACCGTACCCCAGTCCCAGTCAGAATGCTTATCTAAAAGCTCAATCACATCATCCAGTGCCTCTGGAACCGCAACAGTGGTCCAAACCCAAGCCGGATCTTTGCCTGTGTTTTTCACAGTTGGGATTTTCTTTACTGTTACGCCTGGTTTCAATGGAGAACCCTGTGCGAATTCTTCTGTCAGGTCAATATCAACATTACCAACAGTAAATACGTTCGCTTCACCGTCTTTGTCGCTCAGGTACGCCAGCATGCCGCCGACTGCGATGATACCAATCAGTGCAACCACTGCCAGCATCGAAAGTGCTTTCTTTTTCTTTCTGTTCATCTCTCTTATCCTTTCTTATAAACTAGTCCTTCTATGTAACAGGTGTTCCTGTTTACATCATGGTGTTGTGCTGCCGTAGGAGTCTTTGATCTTGCTCCATGCTGTCTCTGCAGCAGCCTTTGTCTGTTCTGTCGTCGGCGGTGTGCCTTCGGCTTCAAAACCGGAATGCTGGATGGCGTAAGCCTTCAGCTCCAGTTTCGGATATGTTGCATTGGCCTTGTCTTTGCCGTTGTTGTCCAGGCCGTTAAGCATATCCTTTGTGACATCTTTGATCACGGAAATCTGATGATTCTTCAGAATCGCGTAAGCGGTGCCTGCCTTTGCCGCATCTGCTTCCACCAGACGGAAGTATACGGTTTCGCTGTCGCCGCCCTGTAGCTTTGTCCAGCCGTCCTCTACCTGGTAGGTCAGGAAGTCGTCAAATCCGTAAACGGTTCCGCTTCCGTCTGTGAATCCGCCGGACTCGGTCAGTTTCACGAAGAGCCAGCAGGCTTCACTGCCCGCCTTCACCGTAACAACCGGATCCTTCAGATAGGATTCTTCCGGCAGCATACTGTAGGTGTTGCCCGCGGTGGTCTTTACCGGGTTATTGTCTGCATCCAGCTCCGGCACGCCTTTCTCGTCGGTTTTGGTTTCCTCTAACGCCAGATGAATATCGCCGTAAGTAAAGGTGTTTTCCAGCGTATTTGTCTCGTCAGACAGCCAGGCCAGCGTCGCGCTGGTTCCCATGCACAGCAAAAGGGTAACCGCCAGGAGCAGATTCAGAAGAATCAGGTTTCTTCTCTTTCTTTTCGTCATAAAACGCCCCCTTCCTTAGTTCGGATACTGCTGTTCGAATGCCGCCCAGGCATCTTCCTCTGTATCCATGACTGCGGTCTGAATCGCCTGCCCTTTGATACGGATCTTCAGGTCTTTGATGGATGCCAGCTGATCGCCGGTCATCGTCTCAGGTACCGTAAACGATCCGAACAGCGGATCCAGTTTCACAGCCTCTCTTCCCTCGTTCTTTACTTTTTCTTTGTATCTGAATTCGTAGATTATGGTGTTTTCCGCATCATCCCTCTCGGCGTCAACATATTTCCACGTCTGCGAATCATAACCATTAAAAATCTTCAGCAGATCTGCCCCGTCCGGCTTAAAAATCTCATCCAGCTCCCGCATGCAGTTGAAGCTAACCAGTACACGTACAAAGGCTTCCTCACTGTCCGGCTCTACGGTAATCGTCGGATCCTTCACGTAAGTCAGACCGGGTATCAGATGGTATGCGTTTCCCTTTTTCGTACGGTCTGCGTCCCTGACATCAGCAACCGGCGCACCGTCCTTCAGCGGCTCTCCTTCGGTATTCACGACTGCCTCCGTCAGGCCGATGTCGACTTTGCCCGTCGTAAATACGTTGAGGGCTTCTTCTTCGTCTGTCAAAAAAGCCAGCGTCGCCATAATGGATGCCCCTGCAATCAGGCACACGCACAAAGGAAACAGAATGTATAGTTTATTCAGCTTTCTCTTCTTTTTCATCTCTCTCATCCTCTTCATCATCCTCATCCCCAAAGAGCATTTCCGGAAGGAACATCATCAGCAGCATTGCCGCCCCAAAGGCGATCATGGCAAAGATGCCTGCCGGTCCCTGGATAAATGTCACCAGGTGCCCCAGATACGGAATGGAAAATACCGGTGCGCCGATGACCTGTGATTCGGCTACCAGACCGCCGTCTTCCACGTTATTGGCATCTCCCTTCGTCTTATAGAAGGTCTGCCCGTCCTGCTTCACCACTTCCACGATTCTGTGGGTTACCTTGACATCCCCGTTTATAACATAGGTAACCGGGTCGCCTGCCTGCAGGGTGGAAGTATCCACATCGTCTACATAGAGAACGGCACCTGTTTTATAGGTCGGCTCCATAGAACCGGAAAGTACCACGTATACGTCCCATCCGATCAGCTTCACCCCTGCCAGCGCGATGGCGAGGAAGAGAATCACCGCGATCAGAAGGACATTGATGATTTCCCATATTTTCTTAATCTTTTGTCCCATTTTTCCTTCCTTTCTGGTTTGCTTCTGCGAAGTGCGCGCAAAAACAAACGGATGGAATTATCCAACCTATATTCTATCACTTTTCCCCTGTGAAGTCCACTTTTTTTCTCCGAATATATAGATTCACTATGCATCAGGCCCTGGCGCCACGAAAAAAGGGACCCGTCTTTTGAGTCCCTTTCATCTTTCCTTATACTTCTATGGCCGCACCTGCCCCGAACAGGTACAGATAAGCTTCTTTCACCGGTCTGCCGGCCGCCTCTGCCAGCACCCTGCGGTAGATTTCCATCTGCTTCGCGTAGGTTTTGCGCAGGCGGTCTGCTTCCTCTTCAAAAGGCCTGGACGGGTCGATCCAGTTGGTCTTGTAATCCAGCAGGACGAAGCCGTCTTCCTCTGCAAAGTAGCAGTCGATAATCCCCTGGGTGATAATCTGCTCGCCTTCTACGTCCATCTGCAGCGCGAATGGCCGCTCTCTCTCCAGCACGCCCCGCTCAAAGGCCTTGGCCGCCCTTCTTCCCAGGTCGCTGGCAAAGAAATCCACAATCCGTCCCAGGTCTACTGCCTGGATTTCCGTCTCCGTGAAAATGGTTCTGTCTATCATATCCGCAGCTGCCTGCTCCAGATATGGCAGGCCTTCGACAGCTGCCCTGGCGAAATCGATCCGCTCCATGATGCCGTGGTAGATGGTTCCTTTTTCGGCCGCAGTCAGTTTCTTCTCGCCCTGACGGAACTTCGGAACGGCCAGAGTCATGGCCTGCTGTCCGGACTGTCCGGCTCCGGCTTCACCCGCAGTACCCGTAGTGCCTGTCGCCGCCTGTTCCTGCGCAAGCCTGTTCAGCTCCGACACGGAATATTTTGATTTCAGCTGTCTCGCCGCTTCGTAAGGATAGACGTAAGAAAGTCGTCTCTCCACTTCCGCCTTCTGGGCTTCCGTCGGTTCTCCGGCAAAGAATCCGGGGTCTGTAATCCGCTTCTTTGCCCTGCCCGTCTGCTTCTTCCCCGGTGACAGTCTGTCCCCGTGGATGATTTCCAGGCTGGTAGTCTGGCCGATCATTTCCAGATAGGTACCTTCTCCTGCCAGTCCCTGTTCCAGGAATTCCCGGTATTTTTCCCCGTCTTTCACCGTTCCCGTCATGAACAGGAAATCCTTTGCACGGGTCAGCGCCACGTAGAGGATTCTGGTTTCTTCCTGCACTTCCTCCATGTGGACCTGTCTGGCGATGAGCTTCTGCAGCAGGGTCTGCTTGTGCCAGTGTCCCCGGTAATCGGCCAGGGTCATGCCGATGCCGATGTCTTTGTGCAGCACCACGCCTGCACCGATTCTGGTATAGGTCAGGTTCCGTCCCATGCCGCAGACGATGACCATCGGGAATTCCAGTCCCTTGCTCTTATGAATGGTCATGATGCGGACCAGTTCGTCCTGGTCGCCGACCAGTTTTACCTGTCCCATCGGCACCTTTCTCTTCTTCACCGCGTCGATATAGCGGATGAAGCTGTAGAGAGAAACCTGCCGGTTCTCCATGTATTTTTCGGCCTTGTCAATCAGCGCACGCAGGTTGGCCTGTCTCTGTGCACCGCCCGGCATAGCCCCCATTTCCAGATAATATCCCGTTTCCAGCATCAGTTCCCAAAGGAAGTCGCCCAGGGGCTGTGTCAGGGATTTTGCTTTCCAGCCTTTGATGTCCTCCAGCGCAGACGCGCATTTCTTCCGCAGCGCCTGACGCTGACCGTTCTGTGCATAGTCCATTACCGCAGACGCAAAGGATCCTTTCTTGTTCTCTCCACGAATCCGCGCCAGCTCGGCGGAGGAGAACTTGAAGATCTCGGAGTGCAGCACACTAATCAGCTCCACGTCCTGCTGCCGGTTGTCGATGACAGAAAGCAGGTTCATGAAGACACTGATTTCCATGGTGTCAAAGTAGCCGTCGCTTTCGTCCACAAAGGCGTCAATGCCCCTGCCCTTCAGGGTCTGATAGAAGATATCGGCGTAGTTCCTGGTGCCGCGCATGAGAATCACCATGTCGTGCAGTCCCAGCGGCCGCTCCACGCCCTGCTTATGATCAAAGAACATACGGCCCAGGTTTTCCTCGATGAGGTCCGCCGCTTCCAGGGCTTCCAGTTCCGCGTTCTTTAAGTTGGCCAGCTCTTCATCAGTTCTGTCCACTGTCGCCACGTCCACCACCTTCACTTCCGGCGTATAGAGATACGGGCCGTCGTAATCCACCCCGGGATAAAGCTTTGCCTCGTCGTCATAGTCTTCCATGAGGCCGTCAAAGATCTCATTGATCTCACGCAGGATGACGGATTTGCTTCGGAAGTTCCGGTTCAGGTCCAGCTTGACCGACTGTTCTTCCGACTGGTATGCGCTGTACTTCGCTTTGAAAATTTCCGGCTCAGCCAGACGGAACTTGTAGATGCTCTGCTTCACATCACCTACCATGAACAGGTTGTTTTCCCGTCTGATCAGGCTGATGATTTCCTCCTGCAGCACGTTGGTATCCTGGTACTCGTCGATGAAGATATGGTCAAATTTGTTCCGGTAATAGTTGGCCGCTTCTCCCGCCTCCAGGATCTCCAGGCAGAAGTGTTCGATGTCGTTAAAGTCGATGACTCTCTTTTCCGCCTTGGCGCTGCGGAAGATGTGGTCAAAATCCAGCAGCAGTTTCCGGAGGGTCTGTGCCTTCGGTGCCGTCTGGTTCATCTCCGCAATCTGGTCTTCCAAAGGCTCCAGGAAGAAGGATTTGCTGATGGATCCGATACCGCCGGAGGCCTTCTTCCGCAAAGACGCCACCGTGTTTTTCACCATTTCGTAGTCCGGTTTCTCGTCTTTTTTTGCCACCAGGCGGGGTGCCGCAAAGTTAGCCATTCTTTCTGCGAGGGCTTCCCAGTCCCGTACCTTCACGGCCTCTTCCATCTCCAGATACTGTGCCAGTTCCTCTTTCTCCAGTTTTTCCGCCATGCGTTCCAGACCGTTACCTCCCAGGATTTCCATGGCCTGTTCCTCCGTCTGAATGCTCTTCTCTACGGTTTCCCCAAAAAAGCTCCAGAGTTTCTCCATGGTTTCCCCTGCGGTGAAGGTCGCTTTGTCCGCAGAGAGGGCTGCAACCTGTCTGTCCAGCCATTCCCACGGGTGGGGCATGGCCATCAGGGTGCCGTAAGTTTCATCCAGCATGGCCCTGATTTTGTTCTGGTTTTTGTCCGCACTATACCATCCCAGGAAGTCGTAGAATTCCGGTTCGTCACGCTCAAACCACTGCTCCAGCAGGGCGTCCATGGCGTCTTCCTTCATGATGGTTCGCTGTGCGTCGTCACAGATAGAAAAGCCCGGTTCCACGTCAGCCTCGTAGAAAAATCTGCGAATTACATCCAAGGCAAAGGAATGGAATGTGCTGATATTCGCCCGGGGCAAAAGTGCCAGCTGCTGCCGCATCTTCGGTCCGTTTTCCGGGTGTTCTTCCGCCTCTTTGTGCAAGGCTTTTCGGATTTTCTCCTTCATTTCCGCCGCAGCGGCGTTGGTAAAGGTCACGATCAGCATCCGGTCGATAGGCACACCGTCCTCGATGATCAGCTTCTTAATACGCTCAACCAAAACCGCCGTCTTTCCGGAGCCGGCGGCCGCTGCAACCAGTATATTACGGCCTCTCTCGTCGATGGCCTGTTGTTGTTCTTTGGTCCATTTCATATGCATACCTCTTTTTTGTACTTCCTTGATTATACCAAATTTTTTGATATAATGGAGATGTATCATAAAAAACAGGAGAGAAATTATGGAAATCAAAAACAAACCAACCATGCTGATGATTCTCGACGGCTTCGGGCTGAACCCCCGGAGTGAAGGAAACGCAATTGCCCAGGCAGAAAAACCTGCCCTGGATCAGATATTTGAACGCTACCCGGGCACGAGATTAGATGCCTGCGGCCTGGCAGTAGGCCTGCCGGAAGGCCAGATGGGGAACTCTGAAGTGGGACACCTGAACATCGGTGCCGGCAGAATCGTTTATCAGGAACTGACACGTATCACCAAGGCCATCGAAGACGGCGACTTCTTCCAAAACGAAGCCCTGCTGTCTGCCATCGCTCACGTAAAGCAGCACGATTCCGCCCTGCATCTGCTGGGCCTGCTGTCTGACGGCGGCGTGCACAGCCACATCAGCCACCTCTTTGCCCTGCTGGATCTGGCAAAGAAGGAAGGCCTGACGAAGGTCCTGGTACATTGCTTCTTAGACGGCCGTGACGTGCCGCCAAGATGTGCGGGGCAGTACATCGAGGCCCTGCAGAACCACATGAACAGAATCGGTCTCGGTGAAATCGCGGTCATCTCCGGCAGATATTACGCCATGGACAGAGACAAGAGATGGGAAAGAGTGGAGAAAGCTTACGACGCCATGACACTGGGCCAGGGCTTTGCCGCTTTTGATGCTGCGACAGGCTGCGCGGCAGTCGACGCTGCGTACCTCAGAGACGAAAACGACGAGTTCGTACAGCCGACTGCTACCGGCGCCGGCACAGTCAATGACAACGACGCCATGATCATGTTCAACTTCAGACCGGACAGAGCCAGAGAAATCACCCGCGCTTTCGTGGATGGGGATTTTGATGGATTTGAGAGAAAGAAAGTAATCGAAAACCTGAAATACGTCTGCATGACCCAGTACGATGCGACCATGCCGAACGTGGATATCGCCTTCCCGCCGCAGACCCTGGAAAACACCTTCGGGGACTACATCTCCTCTCAGGGGCTGAAACAGCTGCGTATCGCGGAAACGGAAAAATATGCCCACGTGACCTTCTTCTTTAACGGCGGCGTGGAAGCTCCTGCGGCCGGTGAAGACCGTATCCTGGTGCCTTCCCCAAAGGTTGCAACCTACGACCTGCAGCCGGAAATGAGCGCTTATGAAGTGACCGACAGGGTGCTGGAACAGATTGCGGCTGACAAGTATGACTGCATCGTATTGAACTTCGCCAACGCCGACATGGTAGGCCATACGGGCATCATGGAAGCGGCGGTAGCTGCCATCGAAGCACTGAACGACTGCATTCCAAAGATCGTCGATGCGGTTCTGGAAAAGAACGGACAGATCCTGCTGACCGCAGACCACGGCAACGCGGACTGCATGGTGGACGAAGCAGGCAACGTGGTAACGGCCCACTCCCTGAACCAGGTACCGCTGGTACATATCGCAGCAGAACCTGTGCAGCTGGCCGACGGCGGCAAGCTGGCTGACCTGGCACCTACCATGCTGGATCTGATGGGACTGGATATTCCGGAAGAAATGACAGGCAGAAGCCTGGTTGTAAGATAGGAGGTTCAAGATGGCATTACAGTATCATACAAAACTAGACGTGGGCGACATCGCCCCTTACGTGCTGCTGCCTGGAGACCCAAAGAGAGTCGCAACCGTTGCCTCTTACTGGGACGAAGCACATCTGGTGGCAGACAACCGTGAACACGTGACCTATACGGGCACTTACAAAGGCATGCCGATTTCCTGCACCAGCACCGGCATGGGATGCCCTTCTACTTCCATCGCCATGGAAGAGCTGGCTCAGGTGGGTGCAACCACATTCCTTCGTATCGGCACCTGCGGTACTTTTCAGGAGTTCATCAAAAACGGGGACATCATCGTCTTCGACTCCGCCTGCCGCTACGACGGTGCATCCAAGGCTTATGCACCGGTGGAATATCCTGCGGCGGCTCATTATCAGATGATCAATGCCTGTGTGGCTGCCTGTGAAGACCTGGGTTACGCCCATCACGTTGGCGCGACCCGAACGGCGGATACCTTCTTTGCGGGACATCCAAGACCGGGTTCTTCCTTCAATAACTACTGGCATTCCTCCTGGGAACACTATTTCGAGGACCTGAAGCGGATGAACGTGTACGGCGCCGAGATGGAAGCTTCTATCATCATGGTTTTAGCTCGTCTGTGGGGACTGCGTGCCGGCGGCATCGCTGTAACACTGGACAACATGCTGACCGTTTCCGGCGAAGACGGCAATTTCGATCCGGAAACCCAGCTGGATCACTCCCAGGATGCTATCGAGAAGTTATCAAAGGCGGGCTGCGAGGCCCTGTACCAGATCTGGCTGAAGGATCAGGCAGGGAAATAAGGGTCTGGGCCAGAATCCCCAACAGATGTTACTGGAAACAGCGTTTTTCATACAAAAGTGTATATGAAAATCACGGCTCAGAAAGAAATAATTACTACAAACAAAAGAAAAGAAGCAAAAGTGTATCTGCATTTCAATACAAAGTTCACACTTTTGCTTCTTTTTCGTTTCTGTAGTAATTTCTGTTGCGGAATTATTTGGCTTCTGTCTCTTCGCCGTCTGCGACGTCTGTCTCTGCCGGCGTACCGTTGATCACTGCGCTGATTTCGCCCTTCACCTCTTCAATGGAAGCAGGATCTGGAATCATAACGTATGCGTAGGCACCCGGGATGGAGTAAACGGCTTCGGTGGAGCCGCTGCCGTCCAGACTGCAGCTGTCGATTTCCCATCCGCGCATGTCGCCCAGCTGCATCTTTACCAGAGACTTCATGTCCTTGGCAGTCATGCTGATTTCGATGTTGTCGGCGATGGCAACCAGTAAGTCGTTGTACTGGGTCAGGATGGCGGTGCTGCCGGTGGCTTTGTTAATGATGCCGGAGATAACCGCCTGCTGGTTCTTCACACGCTGGCGGTCTCCTTCGGAGAAGGCCTTTCTCTCGCGTACAAAGGACAGGGCCTGTTCACCGTTGAGGTAGTTCTCACCTGCCGTGTAGTAGAAACCGTCTCTGGAAGTGAATTCTTTGTCGGAGTTTACGGTGATACCGCCCAGTGCATCAACCAGGCTGGTTACAGTCGTGAAGTTCACCTTCAGATAATACTGGATGTCCATGCCCAGCAGGTCTTCGATGGTGGCCTTGGATTCTTCCGGTCCATAGATGCCTGCGTGGGTCAGCTTGTCCAGTGCGCCGTAGCTATGTAAGGTTACGTAATAGTCTCTCGGAATGGATGTGAGCAGAATCTTACGTTCCGTTGGATTCACGGTCATGACCATGTTTACGTCACTTCTGGACGCGTTGCTGATGGAACCGGTGGTGTCAATGCCGCTGACATAGACGCTGAATGGGTCCTTTGTCGGATCCAATGCGGCCGCAGCGGTAGTGTTTTCCACGGTAATCTTATAAGTTTTCAGGATTCTCACGGTCTCTTCGGAGAAGCCGTTATCCTCTTCAACAGCCATGTCGTAGTAGGAAGAGCTCATCAGAAGGACGTTGGTTTCGCCTTTCAAAAGCTTTTTCGTCATGTCGCCGAGGCTTTCTTCGGACTTAAACATGACTGCGACTTCTTTCGTCAGTTCTTCCTTGGCCGATTCCTGGGTGCTGCTCTGGATGTCCAGCACGGATACGGTTTCGTTCTCGATATCTGTCACCTCTGCGTAGCTGCTGTCACCCTTCACCACCACATGGTAGTCGTAAGACTGGCTGCCTGCCAGGATATCGTTAAAGAAGCTCATGGTGCCGGAAATCATGGCCGATCCTGCGATGAGGACTAGTGCCAGAATCGCGGCTACCACTGCACTTGCCACGTGTTTCTTTCCGCGGTGTTTGGAGAACAAAAGACCGCGAATGAGGAAGCCGCTGACTACCGCCATTGCAAAAACTACAATGAGGAAATATGTAAGCGGTAACACGTCTAAGAAGAACAGGGCTACCAGAAATGCGATGGCGGAAATGCCATAAATCGCTGCGATGATGATACTCCATATGCTGCGTTTTTTGTTTTGTTCCTGATTGGTGTTGCTCATGGTTAAATCCCTTTCGGTTCTGTGTATTTTGCGATGATTTTTTCCGCGGCTTTGATGCCGTCGCATGCAGCGCTGGTGATACCGCCTGCATGACCGGTGCCTTCTCCCGCAGGATAAAGGCCGGTGAAAGTGCCTTCCATATTTTCGTTTCTAGGGAATCTGACAGGGGAAGAACTTCTGGTTTCTACCGCTGTCATCTTTGCGTCGTCTGCGTCAAAGCCTTTGATTTTCCTGCCTAAGAACGGCATGGCTTCGCGCATGGCCTCTGCCGCAAAGTCCGGCATGGAGTTTTCTACGGCTTTGGCTGACGGATGACCGTCGCGGAATGCCCCCCAGGTGGTGGTCGGCGCCTTGTATGTACCGCCGCCGTTTTCGAAGGCCAGTCTCTCGTATTTCTCCTGGAATTCGATGCCTGCCAGCGGATGAGTGGAACCAAAATCCTCTACTCTTACGTCAACCAGCAGCGCGCTGTTGGCGGTGCCACTGTCACGGTTTCTGTTGCTCATGCCATTGGTCACTACGCCGCCTTCCTGGGAAGATGCGATGACCACTTCGCCGCCGGGACACATGCAGAAGGTATAGACGCCTCTGCCGTTTTCACAGCGATGGGAAAGCTTGTATTCTGCCGGCGGCAGACCTTTTGTACCGCCGTACTGGGCACGGTCGATGAGACTCTGCGGATGCTCGATACGGACGCCGATGGAGAACGGTTTCTGGGTCATCTTGACGCCTTTCTCGTAGAGGTAGCGGAAGGTGTCCCGGGCGCTGTGGCCGATGGCCAGGATGACGTCATCGGTTTCCAGCGTATATGTCTCTCCATTCTGTTCATAGGTTACGCCGGTGACGGTTCTGCCTTTGGTCTGCAGCTCGGTGAGCCTTGCACCAAAGCGGATATCGCCGCCGCTTGCAATGATTTCTTCTCTGATGTTCTTTACCACGGTTCGCAGCACGTCGGTGCCGATGTGTGGTTTCTGCTTATACAGGATGTCCTCGTCTGCGCCGGCCTTGACGAACTCGGTCAGAACCTTGCGGATGCGGACGTCTTTGATGCCGGTGGTCAGCTTGCCGTCGGAGAAAGTGCCTGCGCCGCCTTCGCCGAACTGGACGTTGGATTCAGGATTGAGGACGCCGGTTTTCCAGAAACGCTCCACATCTTCCACACGCTGTTCCACCTTGTTGCCGCGCTCTAAGATAATCGGCGCGTAGCCCCGCTTTGCCAGGATGAGGCCGGCAAACATACCGCACGGGCCGAAGCCGACGATGACCGGTCTGTTGCGCATCTCTGCATCGCCTGCAGGGACTTCCTGATAGCGCATATCGGGCGCGTCTTCCAGGCCGTTTTTCTTAGTCTTCGGGATGGTTACTGCCTGCCTCGGATTCTGCCTTGTCACTGCACGAAAATCAACGGAATAGACGAATTTGATGTCGTTTTTGTCTCTGGCGTCGATGGATTCCTTGACGATTTCCATGTCGGTGAGGATCAGGTTGCGGTTCCCGATCCGCTGGATGATCTTGCGGGGAATATCGCCTTTGGACTCGTTCATGCCGATTTTGATCTGGTGAATTCTGTACATATTCTGGTTCATCGCGCCATCTCCTTTCCTGCAATAGTGCCGGTTTCCCAGGCATTCTGCAAATTATATCCGCCGCAAGGGCCGTCAAAATCTAATATTTCGCCTGCAAAATACAGGTCTTTGATTTTCCTGGATTCCATGGTTTCCGGGTTCACCTCGTCGAGGCTTACACCGCCTTTGGTTGCCTGGGCAAAGTCCCAGCCTTTGGCCCCCTTCGGGGAGAGCGGGAATGCCTTCAGCAGGGTTGCCGAATCTGACGGATCGCCCTTCGCTGACGCGTAAATCATGTCTGCCACCGGGCCGCGGACCAGGTATTCCAGTATGGATTCCTCACGGAAACCCAGCTCCTGACGCTGACGGAGCAGCTTTGTCAGTTCTGCAGCTTCTATTTCAGGGAAAAAGTCGATAAAAATCCGGTAATCATCGAAGCCGTCCAGGAAGCTTCTGCCTTCCGGAATCAGCAGGAATCTGGACAGATTGAACACGCAGATGCCGGAAATGCCGGTCTTGGTAAACTGGATTTCCCCTCTTTCCCGGAAAATTTCCTCGTTATGATATGTCAGTGAAACCGCTGCCTTGGCACGGATGCCGGCCAGGCGGGTCATGTCTTCTTTGATGTCTACTGCGGTGAGAACCGGGATTGGTTTTTCCACCTTGTGACCGAAAGCCTTTGCCCAGCGGTAGCCGTCGCCGGTCGTTCCAAACTGGGGACCTGCCTTGCCGCCGCAGGCGATGAGTACCTTCTTCGCGTGGAGCTGGCCGGTCTTCAGATGGAGGATAAAATGCTCCTTTTTCTCGATTTCCAGTACCTCTGCGGAAGTGCGGATTTCGATGTCCAGTTGGTGCAACCTGTGTTTCAGGGCTTCCTGTACGGCACGGGATTCCTCAGTATAAGGGTAAAGTCTGCCCTCGCTGTCTGCTCTGGTAATCACGCCCAGTCTTCTGAAGAAGTCCAGCGTCTCTGTGACGCGGGCGCAGGCCAGATTGGACAGGTTACACTTGCCGTTGCCGGATGCCAGAATCTTCTTACCCAGCTGGTTTTTCTTTTCTATGATGCAAATGTGCAGTGCGGGGTTCGCTTCCTTTGCGTAGATTGCGGCCGTCATGCCGGCTGCCCCGCCGCCAACAATACAAATATCGATCATGGTATTTTTGCCTTTCCTATAAGTTCTCCTTATTGTACCACAGAATCACAAAAAAAACAGCTTTGGCAGGTATCTTCTACTGCCAAAGCATGTTAATTTTTTCCTAGTCTTCTTTTGGTTCTTCTGCAGGCTCTTCTGCAGGCTCTGCGTCTGTTTCAGCCGGCTCTTCTGCTGCGGCTTCTTTTGCAAGCTTCGCCATTTCTGCCGCCGCTGCTTCTTTGTCTGCCTCGTAGGCTTTGTTGGCTTCTGCCACCGCTTCTTCTGCCGCCGCTGCCGCTTCTTCTTTGATTTCGGCAATGGTTGCGATGCTGATTGGTTCCACAACGACCGGTTCTGCGATGATTTCGTGGAATTCCTTTTCTTCTTCCACTTCCTTCAGTGCAGCCTTCGCTTCTCTCACCTTGTCGATGGCTTCCTTCATTTCTTCCTTCGCCTGTGCTGCAGCTTCTTCTGCTTCTCTTACTTTCTGTGCCTTGGACTTAATCAGTTCAGGCTTGTTGTAAGCGATGGAGAAGGAAATCTTGATCACGACTGCCGCCTGTACAGTGATAATCAGACCTACCAGTGTCAGTACGGACATGTTGAATAACAGGGTGTTGAAGAATGCAACCAGACCAAAGATGCTGGCCAGCAGCGCTGTCACCAGATCCCAGTAATAGTTGACGTCTTTTTCTTCGTGTGGTACGGCTTCTTTCATGGAGAACATAACTACCAGGCCTCTGATCCCGGAGATGCAGCTCCACATACCGAATACTGCCGGTACCGCAACGTCTGCCGCCAGTACACCGGAAATAACAACCACGCCCAGCAGGAATGTGGTAACACCTTCGATTAAAATCCAGTGCTTGTCCTCTTCGTCGTCAACAGCCTTTTTATATGCAAAACATTCTACAATGCCCACGATTAACATACCTAATCCGATTGGGAACGCTAAAGACAGGAAGGATAATCCTCCACTTGCCACAGCCACAATACCCAAAAGTGCAAGCATCGCCCCTGCAATGATCGTAATAATTCTCATTCGGGTCTACCTCCTTTTATTTCATAGATATTTTAATTATACAGAATTTCCGTTGTGAATTCAACCTTTTGTGCTAAAATGGGTGTATGGACAGAGTAATTTTACATTGTGACATGAATGGGTTCTTCGCATCTGTGGAACTTCTGGACAGGCCGGATCTGGCGGACAAGCCGATGGCCGTCTGCGGTGACCCGGAAAGCCGGCATGGCATTATATTGGCTAAAAATGAACTGGCCAAGCGGTGCGGTGTTGTGACTGCCGAGACCATCTGGCAGGCAAAGAAAAAATGTCCGGATCTTCAGCTGGTGGCACCCCATCATGAGAAGTACAAAATGTACAGCAAAAAAATAAACCAGATTTATCTGCAGTACACCGACATGGTGGAGCCGTTCAGTATCGACGAGTCCTGGCTGGATGTAACTGCCAGCCTGCAGCTCTTCGGCAACGGTGTTGAAATTGCAGATCAGATTCGTGAGAGGGTAAAACGGGAACTGGGCCTGACCCTCTCTGTTGGCGTGTCCTATAATAAGATTTTTGCTAAAATGGGAAGTGAATATAAGAAGCCGGATGCTACCACCGTGATTTCCCGGGAGAACTACCGGGATCTGCTCTGGCCCCTGGATGTGGGCGATATGTTTTTCGTCGGCGCGGCCACAGCGGAGAAACTTCGTTCGATGGGTATTGCCACCATCGGGGATCTGGCCCGTGCCAACCCGCTGGCTTTGGAAGCCTTGCTGGGAAAACACGGCCCGATGCTCCACCGCTACGTCAACGGCCTGGACGACGACCCGGTCCGCCGCTACGACCAGCGGGAACCTGTAAAATCCGTCGGAAACGGCATCACCTTCAAACGGAATCTGATTGGCCTCGATGATATCACCACCGCGGTGACAGCTCTGGCTGATACGGTAGCAACCAGGCTGCGGGCACAGCAGCTCAAAGCCCGGGGCGTAAAGGTAGACATCAAAGACCCCAACTTCCGAACCATTACCCGCCAGAAACAGCTGCCTCACCCGACCCATTCCACTGCGGATGTGCGCGAGGCGGCCATGGAACTGATCGCTGCATCCTGGCGGCCGTCGGATCCGATCCGCCTGCTGACCATCACCGCCATTAACCTAACCGGCGAAATGGCCGACGAACAGCTTTCCCTGTTCGATGCTCCTGTCATCGAGCGTGAGCGCGACGAATCCCTGGACAAAGCCATGGACGACATTCGCCGCAAGTTCGGCGACAGCTCTATTACCTTCGGCCAGATGATTGATAATGATTTGGTTTGATTATATTTTATTTAGCTTTGGCAAATCTGAGAAGTTCTAGAAATACTGCTATTTGAGGCCGATTTCTAGAACTTTTTTCTTTTGTGTTCTAGAAATCCCAGGCTTTGCATTGAAATTCTAGAAAATTCTACTTTGCTTTTCTAGAAAAATTGGGCTTTCCTGCTCATTTTCTAGAAATACTCTCTGCTTTTTCCAGGAAACTCTTTGTTTTTTCTAGAAAACCCCTTCCAGAACCTCTCATTTCTAGAACCTGCAAACGGAAAGTTCTAGAAAACATACCTTTCCGTAATAGTTTTCTAGAACTTTTCATTTCGCACTTACATCATAAAGTTTGTAATCAGCCTATCCAAAGCCTGCGCATCGATATTTCCATCCAGATCATCGAAAGTAAACAGGATATCCTCGTAAGGCCGGTATCCGTTGGTGATATAGTATTCTATTTTCCACATTGCGTTTCTGCGGTATTCTGGATCGTCCATCCTGCCAAAATGCTCATGCATTTTTATCTTGTTTATTCTTGGAATCAGCACCTTGAAATCCGGTGCAAAATATTTGCTGCCTATCTCTGTGATTTCTTCGTAGCGGTATTGCGCATTTTTTATGAAATAGGTGTTTGCAATAATTACTTCTGACTTAGATCGGACCATGTCACCCTTCATCGTTTTGTGGGTCAGCTGTTCCGGGTACTTTTCGCTTCTTCTGTAGGGCTGGTCACCCCAGTCTAATTTGCTTTTTCGCTTATGCACAGAAAACAAATCAATCTGCTCCGACTGATATGCCTGGCCCAGGCTCTCCCTTACGCTTTCGGGATTTGGGTCCTGATACGCCTCGAGAAAATCCATCATCAGCTGTTCGTTATGTTTCATTCTTTCTGCCGTATGGAACAGTATCTTGCGTTTCATTAACTCCTGGACCTCATGTTGATTCTCATTGCCCAAATAGATGGTACTCCCCTGATCATATTTATTGTAATAATTTCTCCCATTCTTCTGATAGACGGACAGATTCCCTTCGGGCAAAGATCTCAACTGCTTCTCACAAATCTTCATCATATTCCGATGCTGGCGCAGTGCGCGTTCCAAAAAGTCTTTTACGTCGTACATCTCCACACTCCTTTCTGGAAATATTTTACAGCAAATGCCAGCGGCCAGTCAAGAAAAATTTTACAGAATTTCCCATTTCAAGGATACCGACAAAAAAAGACAACGCGCTCACGCATTGCCTTTTTTATAATATCTGTTTACTTCAGTGCATCCACGATGTACTTGATTTCGCTGCGGTCCACACGGTCCGCACCGTTGACGATGGCATCTCTCAGCTCCGGATTGCTGTTGTCCATCAGTTTCTTCATGATGCCCATGATGATTTTGTCGCCGCCCTTGATTTCGTCCGGTTTGTATGCGCCCGGCAGGAAATAGCACGGCACGTCCTCGAGCTCTTTCTTGAAGTTGATTTCCCTGCATTCCTGTCTCGCCGCGATGCCGTCTGTATTGAGACCCACCGCAAAGGCGAAGACGTCTTTGACGCAAAAGGTTCCCATATTCTTTCGCAGGAACTCGATGCCCTGCAGGCCGCCTGCGCGGAGCCATCCCCCAAAGACGATGGTGTCGTAGTCAGACAGGTCAGAGCCCTTGCACTGATCCACATCAAAGAGATCAGCCCCCGTCTCCTCCGCAATCCACTGGGCGTACTGCTTGGTGCTGCCTCTTTTGCTCTTATATACTACTGCGATTTTTCTCATATCAAAGTCTCCTTACTTGCTCAGCACGCGAATCAGGTTGAACATTTCGCGGTTGACTTCTCTCTCCTGCTCGATGGCTTCCTGCAGCGGTAATGCCGTAATCTGACCGTTTACCGTGCCGATGGCCTTGCTTTCCGAGTCTGCGTGGAGCAGCTCTACCGCTTTTGACGCACACTGGGTCGCCAGCAGACGGTCACGCAGGGTCGGACTGCCGCCTCTCTGCAGGTAGGACAAAACGACCAGCTTGGTTTCTCTGCCAGTCTTGCGCTCGATGGCTTCCACCAGGTCCTGTGAGGAAATATCCACGCCTTCGGCTTTGATAATCAGGCTGTGCTGCTTGCCGCGGTTGGCACCGATGACGATGCGCTGGCAGACTTCGTTCAGGTTGAACTCAATCTCCGGCACCAGAACAGCTTCCGCGCCGCCTGTCAGGCCGGCATACAACGCGATGTCGCCGCAGTGTCTGCCCATAACCTCGATGATGGTGGTTCTTTCGTGAGAGGAAGATGTATCTCTGATCTTGGAGATGGCTTCCAGCACGGTGGTTACCGCCGTATCAAAACCGATGGTGTAATCGGTGTATGCCAGGTCGTTGTCGATGGTGCCCGGCAGGCCCATGACTTTGATGCCACGGTTGCTCAGGTCCAGGCCGCCACGAAGGGAACCGTCGCCACCGACGATGATCAGGCCTTCGATGCCAAAAGTCTCCAGCATCTGCATGGCCTTCTCCTGCCCTTCCTCTGTGCGGAAACGCTCGCTGCGGGCGGTCTTCAGCATGGTGCCGCCCCGCTGCAGAATGTCTCCTACGGAGCTGCGGTTCAGCTGTCTGATTTCACCGTCCAGCAGGCCTTCGTATCCTCTGTATATTCCATAAACTTCCATGCCTGCTTCGATGCCGCAGCGCACGGCGGCTCTGATGGCCGCGTTCATGCCGGGGGAGTCGCCCCCGCTGGTTAAAATTCCAATTCGTTTCATATGATTTACCTCTAAAATACCGGTTTTCCTTTGATGTTAGGTCGTCCTACCAGGTCGGCTACCGTATCAAAGAATTCAATGGTCGGATGGACGCCGCCCTGTGGGCTTGTTCTGACAATCTTGCCATTCTGCAGGTAGATGAGCACCGGTGTGTCGCCGGCAAAGGCCCTGAAAATCAGCTGCAGGTCCTGCAGAACCTGTTTCTCGTCGGCGTCTTCCGGGATGCGGACTTTCACCGCATTTTCTCCCGGATTTCCCCCGCGTGGGGAATGCTGCGATGCGGACGCTGCGGACGGAGCGGTTGCCCTCTGCGCGTCGGCTGACGGTGTGGACGGCGCAGATGTCTGTCGCTGCGGACCCGGCTGGGATCCTCTCTGGCGAGGTCTGTCGCCATATCCACGGTCCTCATCCGCCTTCAGCAGGTCCATGTTTTCTTCTACCGCGTGGATTTCCACGATGGTGTCGGCCAGCAGCTTCGGTACTTCCTCTTCCTTGAAGTTCAGCTTGCCTTTGATGACCACGACGTTGTCTTCGGCCAGGGTATGCATGAACCTGTCGTAAACGTTAGGGAATACCACCACTTCTACGGTGCCGTATAAGTCTTCTAAATCCACGAAGGACATCATCTTATTATTCTTTGTGACCAGCTTCTTCTGGCCGGTAATCATGCCTGCCATGATGACAGACATACCGTCCTGAATGTGATGGTCAGCGTTGTGTTCCGGCTCTGCCGCCGATGCAAGGTCTTCACTGGTGACGGAGGTCAGCTCCCGGATGCGGTCTGCATAGTCATTGAGCGGATGGCCGGTGATGTAAACGCCCAGCATTTCCTTTTCCATGGCCAGCAGCACGTCCTGGTCAAAGTTCTTGATATCCGGCAGTCTTCCTGTGGTATCACCTGTGTTCATCTCTTCCATACTGGTCTGGAAGAGGGACATCTGGCCTGCGATATTCTTCTTCGCGTTAGCCTGGGCGGATTCCATGAGGCTTTCGTAGATGGTCAGATGGGCCGCACGGTTTTCGTTGAGGCAGTCCAGGGCGCCGGCTTTGATCAGGCTTTCTACCGCCTTCTTGTTGACCTCGGAGATTTCCAGGTTGTTGATGAACTGGAAGATATCCTTCGGTCTGCCCTTTTCCTCGCGGGCCTTGATAATGGCGTCGATGGCGCCTTCGCCTACGTTTTTGACGCCGAGGAGCCCGAAGCGGATCTTACCGTCCACCACGGAGAACTTCTTCTCACTGCCGTAGATGCAAGGAGGCAGTACCTCGATGCCCATGTCCTGGCAGTTACGGATATATTTGGAGATGGCTTTCGCATCGCCCATGACCGATGTCATGAGGGCAGCCATAAACTCTACAGGATAGTATTTCTTCAGGTAGCCGGTCTCAAAGGCAACCACCGCGTATGCCGCAGCATGGGACTTATTAAACGCGTACTGAGCGAAGGTTTCCATGTCGGCAAAGATGGCTTCTGCCGCCTCGCGGGAGATGCCGTTACGGATGCAGCCGGGTACTTCCACGGTGCCGTCTTCGCGGACGATGCCGTTGATGAAGTATTCCTTTTCCTGATCCATGACGTCTTTTTTCTTTTTTGACATGGCACGGCGCACCAGGTCAGAACGGCCGTAACTGTAGCCTGCCAGCTCACGCACGATCTGCATTACCTGCTCCTGGTAGACCAGACAGCCGTAGGTTACGTCTAAGATTGGCGCCAGTTCCGGCGTCACGTATTTGATCTTGTCCGGGTTCTTTTTGTTCTCGATGTACTTCGGAATGGAGTCCATCGGGCCCGGTCTGTAGAGGGAGATGCCCGCTACCACGTCTTCGAAGCAGGTCGGCTTCAGGTTCTTCATGAAAGCCGTCATGCCGCCGCTTTCCAGCTGGAACACGCCTTCGGTGTTGCCGCTGGCAATCATATCGTACACGCCGCGGTCATCGTAGCCCATGCGGGCGAAGTCGATGGTCACGCCGTAATTCTTTTCAATTAATTCCAAGGCGTCGCGGATGACCGTCAGGTTCCGCAGGCCCAAAAAGTCCATCTTGAGCAAGCCCAGCTCCTCGATGGTGGTCATGTTGAACTGGGTGGCAACGCCTTTGTCCGCCATGTACAGCGGCACGTATTCGTCCAGTGGCAGCTTGGAGATTACAACCCCGGCTGCATGGGTGGATGCGTGACGCGGCATGCCTTCGATGGAGCGGGAAACATCCAGGACTTTGCGCACGGTTTCGTCGCCTTCGTACATGGACTTCAGCTCCGGATTCATCTCGATGGCCTTGTCGATGGTCATCTTCAGGTCGAACGGAATGGCCTTTGCGATGCGGTCGCCGTCTGCGTAAGACAGGTTCAGGGCGCGGGCAACGTCACGGACTGCCGCCTTGGCTTTCATGGTACCAAAGGTGATAATCTGAGACACGTTGTCTTCGCCATACTTGCGTTTTACGTAGTCGATGACTTCACCGCGTCGTTCGATACAGAAGTCGATATCGATATCTGGCATGCTGACACGTTCCGGATTGAGGAAACGCTCAAAAATCAGGCTGTAGCGTATCGGGTCGATGTCTGTAATCTGCAGACAGTATGCGACTAGGCTTCCCGCCGCAGAACCTCTGCCCGGTCCCACCATGATGTGGTTGACCTTGGCGTAGTTGATGAAATCCCATACGATGAGGAAGTATTCCACGTAGCCCATGTTCTCGATGACATCCAGCTCGTAGCTGAGTCTTTCTTCCAATTCCGGCGTCACGTCATCGTAACGTTTGGCCAGGCCTTCGCGGCAAAGCTCACGGAGATACTGGGCGTTAGTCTTGCCTTCCGGCGGAATGAATTCCGGCAGATGGTATTCGCCAAAGGTGAACTCCACGTTGCAGGCATCGGCGATCTTCTGGGTATTATCGATGGCTTCCGGCGCAAAGGCGAAAATCTTACGCATTTCGTCTTCGCTTTTCAGGTAGAACTGGTCATTTGGGAAGCGCATGCGGTTCTCGTCGTCGATGTTGGTAGCCGTCTGAATGGCCAGCAGAACATCGTGCCACTCGGCGTCTTCCTGGCGCACGTAGTGGACGTCGTTGGTAGCCGCCAGCGGAATATCCAGTTCCTTGGACAGCTTCACCAGCATTGGATTGATCATGGCCTCTTCATCCAGCCCCTGGTCCTGCAGCTCCAGGTAGAAGTTGCCGTGACCAAAGATTTCATCCAGCGCCATGGCCTCCGTGCGGGCACCGTCGTAGTCCCGGTTCAAAAGGCACTGCTGGACTTTACCTGCAAGGCAGGCAGACAAAGCGATGATGCCTTCGCTGTGGGCAGCAAGGACGTCTTTGTCGATACGCGGTTTATAGTAGTATCCCCTGGTGTAACCCTGGGATACGATTTTGATTAAGTTTTTGTAGCCTTCATTGTCTTTGGCAAGGAGCACCAGGTGGCCCTGATACTTGTCCTTGTCGGCGTCTTTGTCGGTCATCTTGCGGGCCGCGGTATAAACCTCGCAGCCGATAACCGGCTTGATGCCCTGCTTCTTACATTCTCTGTAGAAGTCGATGACGCCGAACATGCAGCCGTGGTCCGTGATGGCCAGGGCCGTCTGACCAAGCTCTTTGGCGCGGGCAACGACTTCCGGGATGCGGGCTGCGCCGTCCAGAAGGCTGTATTCCGTATGGACATGTAAATGTGTAAATGCCATAAAAAATTCCTCTTTTTTCTAGATAAACAGTGGTACCAGGAACGGCACTGCCATGGACAGGACGAACCCGGAGATAAAGGAGTAGACTGCCACGGTTCCGCTTGTGGAGCGTTCCACTAACGGCAGACATACGTCCATGGCCGGGGAAGCCGGCAGCGCCAGCGCTTCCACATAGCCCAGCTTCTTCGCTACGATCGGGATAAAGATAATCGCGCAAAGTTCTCTCATAACGTTGTGCATGAAGGAGATCGCCCCTGCGGAAACCAGGCCCGCATCTAACAGGATGGCAGATCCCATAGAATACCACGCCAGACCTGCGCTGACTGCTACGCTTTCGTTGAGCGGTATTGGCAGAAACAGGCCTGCAGCTGCGCCGCCTGCCAACGTTCCGATGGCGATGGCAATTGGAATTGCCACGATCTTGATGCCTACTTTTTTGAAGTTTGCAAATACCTGTCCTTCCAAGCCCAGATCCAATCCGACGAAGACTAACAGCACACAAAGCTCGATGGTAATGGCTGTGCCTGCCGCCGCGTTAAATACATCAAATGTAAAGAGATTCTTGCAGACAAAGTAGCCGCACAGAATACCTGCCGCTACACAGCAGACAATCAGAAGTGTCATAGTATCGATTTTGCCTTTTGCCTGCTCCTTGTTCTCTTCGTGTTCCTTATTTGTTTCCGCAGCAGCATCGGTATTTACCAGGCCGTAGCGGTCCATTTTGAGGGCTTTGCGCACAAAGAATACACAGATCAGAGATCCCGCCAGTGTGAAAACGGTAATCACAAGGGCATAGAGCCCATAGGATCCCAGGTTCTTTACAATCTCGTCGTTCGCCCCGATACGAAGACCCATGGTGAATACCAAAATCAGAACGGAAAGGGTCTGCGCCAGACCAATCCATTTTAATCTATCTTTTACTTTACGCAGGGGAATCGCAGCGACATACCCTGCCATACAAATTCCTAAATATAATGCAATATCTGACATGATAAAACTCCTTTTTCTTAAAAGTTGATTACTCTATATTGTAGCAAATTTGCGGGGGTTTGGCAATGGGAAAGGCCCGCCGGGATGCCGGCGGGCCTTTGATGGACGCTTTGATAGATTCTATTTGTAATTCGCGATTCTTGCTCTTGTTCTTTCTTCGCCCAGGATCTGCTGGATTTCCCAAACGTCTGGGGACTGGCTGCGGCCCATCAGCGCGATACGGATCGCTGTGCTGA
This sequence comes from Bacillota bacterium, assembly GCA_017522185.1. Taxonomy (GTDB): domain Bacteria; phylum Bacillota; class Clostridia; order Peptostreptococcales; family Anaerovoracaceae; genus Senimuribacter. The sequence goes on from JAFWZZ010000033.1 coordinate 48,325, forward strand.
CATGACCTACGTGGCCTTTGTATTCTTCTGGATGCTTCTTGAAGTCCTTTGGCTTCACTGCGTAACCCATGTCGGCAGTGATGGTTCTGATTTTTTCGAACCACTGGCTCTGGTCATCGCTGTGGTCATAAGTTTCCAGGTAAGCCTTCAGGATTTCCGGTACGTCTGCTGCAGCTTCTGCAGGCATTTCGTCTTCAATCTTGAACATGTCGTCGAAGAAGTAGCTGATGAACTCGATCATCTGCTGTGCGTAGATGTGGTCCTTTCTAGGCTTTGCTTCGTTGCGGCCTAAGTCCAGGATTCTTTCCAGGTAAGCACGGTCTTCGAAGATGTGCATGATTTCTGGCTTGAATTCTTCTGCCCAGCCCTTGAGGAAGTCGTACAGTTCAGATGCAGGAATCTTCAGCAGCACGTCCTTACTGATGTCGTTGAGCTTGTTCAGGTCGAACAGTGCACCGGAGTTACTCATCTTTTCTGTGGTGAATTCGAACGCGTCGATTGGTGCATCTGGGTTTGCCATTCTCCATTCTTCGAAGTTGGAGTTCAGGATGGTCAGCAGGTATTCTCTCACTGCTGCAGGGTGGTAACCCTGGTTTCTATAGTAGTCTAAGGACAGTTCAGGGTCCTTTCTCTTAGACAGCTTTCTCTTGTTGCCTTCTTCGTCCAGCTTCATCAGCTGTGCAGTGTGGCAGTAAATCGGAGCTTCCCAACCCAGTGCCTGGAACAGTTCCACGTGGATTGGCAGGGATGGCAGCCATTCAGCACCTCTTACTACGTGGGTAGTTCTCATCAGGTGGTCGTCCACTACGTGAGCAAAATGATAGGTTGGGATGCCTGTTGCCTTCAGGATAATGACGTCCATGAAGTTTTCCGGCATTTCCAGTGTGCCTCTGATGGCATCTTCTACGGCAAACTTCTTTACATCGTCGCCGCTCTGATCAGGGTTTCCCTGGGACTTCAGTCTGATTACGTAAGGCTTGCCGGCTTTGATGTTGTCTTCGATTTCTTCCATCGTTAAGTCACGATGTTTTGCAAACTGGCCGTAAATACCAGGGTTCAGTTTTTCTGCTTCCTGTCCAGCTCTGATTTCAGCGATTTCTTCTTCAGTTAAGAAACAAGGATATGCCTTGCCTTCTTCCACCAGTTTCTTTGCGAATGCCTGGTAGATCGGGCCTCTGTTGCTCTGGGTGTAGTCGCCGTAGTTGCCCATGTCGCCTTCCATGGTTGCCCCTTCATCAAAGTTGATGCCGAAGAACTTCAGGGAGTTGATGATGATTTCTACTGCGCCTTCTACGTATCTCTTGTCGTCAGTGTCTTCGATTCTCAGATAGAATACACCGCCGGACTGGTGTGCCAGTCTTTCGTCAACAAAAGCGCCATACAGGTTACCTAAGTGGATGAAGCCTGTTGGGGAAGGTCCTAATCTTGTTACCTTTGCACCTTCCGGTAATTCACGGGCAGGATACATCGCTTCGATTTCTGCCGGTGTTTTTTCTATGTTAGGGAATAACAGTTCCGCTAATTTTGCATAATTCATGTCTTGTCCTCCGTTTTGGATATATTCATTAACTTTTATATTATACCCGTGAATGGGTATAGATTTCAAGGGGTTTGGAAAAATATCTCTCATGGAGGTGTAGATTATGGTAAAAAACAACTATCCATATTTTTTAGATACCTTTGTAGGCCAGCTGCCTGTGGGGGAGTCTTTTGATTTGGTAGAGCGTCGTCTTTCTATCGGCGGACGTGACGGCCGAATGTACTTTCTTGACGGCCTCTCTGACGGACAAAAAGGCCAGCTCCTTCTGGATTTTCTCATGGAAATTTCCGTCCGGGAGATGAAGAATATCGAAAGTGCCGACCAGTTTCTGGCCTCTTTGGTGCCTTTTATTACGGCCACTGCCGAGTCAGATGTGAACATGGCTGCCAAGCAGATGTACGCAGGCCTTGCTGCCATTCTATTAGACGGACTGGACAAAATTCTCATCGTAGACATCCGTCGGTATCCACTGCGTGGAATTGAAGAGCCTGAGAAAGAAAAGACCCTGCGAGGGGCAAAAGACGGGTTCAATGAGAGCATTATGAGTAACATTGGGTTGATCCGACGGAGAATCCGGGACAACCGATTGATTTTCAAATATCACATGATTGGGGCGAAATCGAAAACAGATGTAGCAGTCTGCTACATGAAAGGTATTGTCGACGATGCCCTATTGGAAAAGGTCACATCGGCATTAGACAATATCAAAATTGACAGCATTTCCGTGGGTGATCAATCCATTGTGGAGCAGTTGATGAAAGAATTTCATCGTGGCCGGGGCGGTCTTGCTTCTTCCTTCAATCCTTTTCCAAAGGTCCGTTACACCCAGCGGCCAGATGTAGTCTGCGCCCATCTGACCGAAGGAAAAATTGCAATTATCGTCGATAACACGCCAACGGTACTGCTGCTGCCTGTGGGTATTTTCAACTTTACACAGGATATGGATGACTACTATTTTCCCCTGATTACCGGTAATTACCTGCGGCTTCTGCGGATTTTGAATATGGTGCTGATTCTGCTGGCAACGCCTGTTTATCTGTTAACCTGCGAGGGTCATATTGAGGCACCTTTTGATTTGGATTTCATATTACCAAAAGACGATTATGCCTTGCCTGTCTTCTGGCAGTTTCTTTTGCTGGAGCTGGCCATCGACGCACTGAAACTGGCCTCCTTAAATACACCGAATTCTCTTGGCATGTCATTGTCAGTGATCGGTGCTTTGATTCTCGGTGAATTCTCCATCGATTCTGGCTGGTTTATCGCCCAGACTATTCTGGTGATGGCTGTGGTGGCTTTGGCATCCTTTACCCAGCCCAGTATGGAACTGTCCTACGGTATTAAGTTTATCCGTGTCATGCTACTGATTGGCTGCCATCTATGGGGATTCTGGGGCTTCTTTGGCGGACTGTTTCTGGCCTTCCTCATGCTGGTAACCACCAAAACCGTCAGCGGCCACAGCTACCTGTTCCCTTTGATTCCGTTCTACTGGCCTGCGCTGAAAAAGCTGCTGTTTCGGACGTCACGGTAAGGGGATGTGGTGGGAAAATAGCCTTCCAAGTTCGACAATTATTTAATATATATTATAGTTTGTCGAACTTTTTTGAGAAAAATTCGACAAATTGTATAAATGGTAGATGATTTGTCGAACTCTATCCTTTTATATTCGACAAATACCACAGATAGATGGAAGAATTGTCGAACCAAGGCAGTGCAAAGTTCGACAATACAGAATCGTGCGCGCCATTTTGTCGAACCTGAACAACTTTAGTTCGACAAATAAGTCTTTTATCTACGTTTTTGTCGAACCAGACCATGAAAAAGTTCGACAAAAATTTCAGAGACATTATAGATTGTCGAACTCTCATCAAAATAAAAGAACACACAACGAAAAAAGAGGCCTCCCCGTGCGCCGGGGAGGCCTCGTACTTTACATCCTATTAAAATGCATAGAAAATGTGGTCCATATTGGTATGGTCAAATGTAAATATGCTGTACATTGCAGCTACGCAGCCGCCTAGGAACAGCACGATGAACAGAACTGCGAAAACAATCAGCAGTACCTTTGCCCATTTTGGAAAACCTGCCGGTTTCTGTGGAACCGGATTGCCAAACTCGTCATAGGTCAGTGTCATTTCCTTCAGCGGGTAGTCGCCGCGAACAACCAGATAAATAATCAAGCCTACGAAGCTTGGTGCCAGTGCTGCAATCAGTGCCCATAACCATGGATTGCAGTCCACTCTTTTGTCGGCGTCACGATATACCAGAATCCCTACCAGTAACGGAATCGCCATGGTGCACAGAATCACTAACAGAAATGCACTAAAAAATATAATAATACTCATATCCTCTTTTCCCTCCTCTTGCGATTTAGATTTGCAAAGATTATATCACATTTTGTCAAAACTGCATATGTTAATATTGAAACTTTTATTCTTTTGAGGTGACGAATATGGCTTACGATACGCGAGAGCTTTTTGCACGTCTCATTCAGTGTGAAGCCGGCGGCGAGGGGGTCAACGGTATGGCGGCGGTGGCAACGGTCATTATGAACCGGGCGACCATCAGCTATGGGGAGTTTGCGCGGGTCAGCAAAGGCGGCGATGTGCGCAATATCATTACCCAACCCGGCCAGTTTACCTGCATGCGGGAATCGGTAGGCGGCGCCTATAATTCCCAAAACGTCTACAACATGGCCCCGGAGGAAATCCACTATCAGATTGTCGATTGGGCCATGGCCGGCGGCAGGCTTCCAGGCGTGGACGAATCTATTTTTTTCTTCAACCCTTACAGTTCTACCTGCCCCACTTATTTTCCGACCCGGGTCGGCGTCATCCACAACCGCGTAGGCGATCACTGTTTCTATCAGCCCACACCGTCCTACGCGCAGACTTGATATAAAGAGAGGTATTCTATATGCTTACATCCTGCATGGGCGAAAACGGCTGCGGCACTCTGGTCCGCCAACAAAGGGACCACTACAGCACATGGCAGCCAACAAAAACGCCCGACATGCATCGCAATCAAATGACAAATTATGTAGTTCCCGTACCCGGCACCAGCTATATGCCAAGCGGCACAGGCAGCATCGCATCAAATATGGCAATGCCTGGCATCTGGTCCGACGAGAACGGAGTTGAAACTATTCCCGGTCAGCCCGATCAAAACCAGAGCGGCTGGCAAAGCACCAGCAGTGGCGGCACATCAAACACCGGGCTGCAAAATGCCGGAACCGGCAGCCTGGGCGGGCCGGTCCAGCAGAATATTCCGGGCATTCCAGATCCTTCTAGACCTGTGCTCCCGGAAAATCCACAGTTTCAGGTTCCGCCAAATCCCCTGCTTCCTCCCGGCTACCAGGAAATGCTCAGTTACGAAAACCTGCAGTACATGAACGGTTTTCTCCGAACCCAGATTGGCAAATACCTGCGGGTGGAACAGCTGGTGACTTCCAGCCAGATAGAAGACCGGTTCGGGTATCTAGTGGGAGTTGGACTGAATTATATTCTGCTGCAGCAGCCGGGCACCGGCAATATCAGTGCCGTGGATTACTACAGCATTAAATATGTCTACGTTTATTACAACCAGAGCGAGGTTCCGATGGGCTAGCCGGGGTTGGGGCCGCGAAATGCCCCGATGGGCTAGTTCAATCACAATCCCATATAATACAATAGGGCGCCGGATGGCGCCCTGTATTATTTTGTCTTCACTTTCTTTATTTTGGACCAGTCTGCGTAGACCATCTGGCCGCCGACTTTCTTGTAGGTTCTAACTTTTGCGTAATAAGTTTTCTTTGCTGCCAGCTTAGAAATCTTTTTGGAAGTTGTCTTGTATGGTACTTTGACAGTCTTCTTGCCCTTTGTAAACTTACTGTCTGTTGCATACATGATTTCATAGCCGTCGGCCTGTTTGGAAACCTTGTTCAGCTTTACTGTAAATGCCTTCTTTGCAGGGGTCAGCTTCTTCACAGAAGTTGCCTTCGGTGTAATGGTGAAGGTCAGCTCCTCTGTTCCGGAATATCTTTCCTTGAACGCGATGGTGTAAGTGTACTTTCCAACATTCTTTCTGCCAGCTGGTGTTTTCACAGTATAGTATTTGGAGCTGATGGTATTGCCCAACCAGTCTTTGACAATGACTTTCGGGGACTTTACCTTACCGTCATAAGCATAGAACGTCTTGGATAAGGAAATGCTGCCTGGGCTGTAGATAAACTCATAATCCCCCAGTTCTCCGCAAATGCTGCACTCCGTCCATACGGCGCCATCTTCCTTCAGGGTTGCCTTATCATATTTTGTTACACTGTAATCATGTTCAGTGTCGTGACGATTACCGCAAACGTTACAATCCGCATCACATCCATTATCATATACGTGGTCTGCCAAAGGAACGCGGGTATATGTACAATCGCCGCAGGCTGACTGGCAATCATAATCAAATTCATGTGGCACAACACGCTCGCTGCCGCTGTTTCGCACCTCGCCAAAATCCACTTCCGGAATGATACGTTCCAGAAGCCCTTTGCAGATTTTTGGATCCCGGATAACCATGCTGAAGGTGAAACGATTGGTAAAGGGATAAAACTTCGTTTCTTTTTCAATTTCATTTTTTGTTTCCATAAACATTCCTAACCTTTCAATTATTAGGTAAGCGCTTTCCTTGTCCATCACTATAGCATGGCTTGGAATCATTACAATAGGGATGTCAGATTTTGGTCTTTTTATGTAAGGATTTGGTGCGGGGCTTGCGTTTTGATGTGATTGGCGGGTCTTTGTGGTTTGACGCGGGGCATTTGACATGGGGTTCTTTTATGCGAAATTGCAGGTGGGGCTTTACAAGATTCCCTGTTTTGTCCCGGAATAGAGAAGAAATTTCCGGCGAAACTTCTCTATTGAGCGGACTTTCGCCCCGTTTCTGTAAAGAAACCGTGAAAAACCGCCGATTTTCCTTACCCATTGGCCTGCTTTTTTACGGAATTTGTAAAGGGTCCTTCGTATGATCCCCTGCATTGGGATTCGTCATTGGCCCTTTCTACATTAGCATTGGCCAGGGCTGTAGAGGGGCGGCGGTGCAATCGTTCAGAAAAAAAGACTCTCAGTCCCATTGACCGAGAGTCGCCTATCCAAAATAGTTTGGGGTCAGAATATTTTTGGGTCACATTTTAGGGTCTTAAAGTAAACGCTGATTTTTAGGCGAGAAGTTTGGGGGCTGGCTTTAGGGTCTTAAAGTAAAATTAAAAAGAGAGCAACTGGTAAAGCACTACCATTTGCTCTCTTTTTTCCTTTCTTCTATGATAAGTTTGGGACTAATTCATGAAAGAAAGGAGTATCTATGAAAGATGATATCATAAGTTTTTTAGCCTTAAAAGAAGCAAATGTCGAAACCGTCAGTTCTGTAATCCGTAAGGGGCAGCGAGTCGTTACGCTCCAGAAGAAGCTTACCGTCATGCACTGTCCTATCTGCAGCCACCGTATGTATTCCAGGGGTATTTACAAAAGAGTTCTCAACCACCCTGTCATGCAGGATGGTATGCAGCTGATTCTCATACTAAATCAGCGCCGGTGGAGATGCAGCAATCCTGCCTGCCGTCACTCCATGAATGATGCGTTCAGTTTTATCGAACCATACAGAAGGATTACCAATGCTACTGACCTGATGATTGTGAACGCATTCAAGGATCCGGGTATGACCGCCGTACAGATTGCAAGAACATTCCGTGTCTCTGATACACATGCAATCAACACATTCGCAAGATATGTGGATATGCCACAGCGACAGCTGACCGAAGCAATCTGTATTGACGAAGTCCACGTAGACATCAATTACAAATGCAAATATGCTCTTGTTATCCAGGACTTCATATCAGGAGAACCGATTGATATGCTGCCCAGCCGCAGGGAAGAAGTAACAGAGCCATACTTTGCCAACATTCCCTTGAAACAGCGTGCCAGAGTAAAATATCTCGTTACGGATATGTACCGCCCCTATCATGGCTTTGCAGACAAGTATTTCCCGAATGCAATCTCTGTTATCGACTCTTTTCATGTCGTAAAAATGATTAACCATGAGCTGCACCAGTATATGCTTCGTATTATGCGCCGGTATCGTGAACGAGATGAGATAAGACATGAAGAATTAGAACAAAAGCTCGGCAGACGTGTTGAGTTCACTCCATCCAGAGAGTATTATCTTTTGAAAAAGTACCAGTGGCTCATACTGAAAAACAATGATGAAGTAAATTATGCGCAGCCGCCTAAGTATAATACGAAGCTGCGAAGAAATGTCACAATTGCAGAAATCGAAAACATGTTATTCGACATCGATCCTAATTTGGCTGAATTAAGAAAACTGAAGGAAAAGTATATTCACTTCAACAAACAGTTTGGTGGAAGACATTCCGAGGCAGCTGACAGATTGAGATACATTATTGAAG
>JAFWZZ010000008.1 GCA_017522185.1 Bacillota bacterium
GGATACGAAGAAAGGGTTTGGATGGAGTTTGATACCAATTTTATCAAACTCCCCAAACCCTCTGAGTACGTTGTCTATGATTGTTTCGCCTGAGTGTTTGTCTCGAATAGCAACATTGCCGCTTTTCTAATTTACAAACAGGCAAATCCCAATCTAACGAACTCTTTTTTACAAAAACAGACACAGCAGATGTAACTGCCGTGCCTGCAATTCTTACTGATTAGGATTCGTTTACAAACTTTCCGCACATGTGCTCTGGTGTCAGCTCTAACAGAATGGTCGCCTTGGCATCGGCTTCGATTTCCTTCTCAATCCATTCTTCATCCTGAGTGAACTTGTAGCAAAGCTTGCGGCAGATGTCTTTAATCATATCCATGTCGGTTACGACCTTCATGCGTCCGAAAACGATAACGCTCTGCAGGTCCAGCCCGAAAGTGCCTTCCACAACCTGCGGATCACTGAGCACGCAGAAGGAAACCTTGTCGTGCTTTTCTACGGCAGCTTTTCTGTGGCCGTAGTTGCCGCTGTGGAAATAGATTTTGCCGGTTTCTTCATCGTAGAAGTGATTCAGCGGCATACCGTATGGATAGTCGTCGTCTCCCAATACGGACAGAACGCCACGCTTCTGGGTCTTCAGTAATTCAATACATCTTTCTTCGGAAATGGCCTTGTTGGCCTTCGCTAATTTTCTAAACATTGTCGTTCCTCCTACAGTTTCACTTTATTCTGAACAGATTCCGGCATCGGATATACGTATTCCGGCCAGGTTCCGTCTTTCTCCTGCGTGTCATCGATGATTTCCGTTCTCCAGTACCACTGGCCGTCATACAGTGCCAGTTCGATGGAACCACGGGCGATGCCGTCTTTGCTTGTCTTGATTAGAGTCGCCTGCTGCTCGATTTCGTCAAAGTAAATAGCCAAATCCTTTTCTTGATCGTCCATCTCATAGATGTACTCCAGCTCGTCTTCTGTGATTGGGATTGGGTTTACCGGGTCTTCCGCTTCGTCTTCCGCAAAGACGCTGACTTCCCATTCATAGTTCGCATCATCCTGGTAGTAGTTTGCGGCTTCTCCAGCCTGTTCCTCTGCTACATACAGGTCTCCATTGTTATGAACCATGTCAAACTGTGCGCCTTCGATTGGATAGGTCACGTCGGTTTCGAACTCGCCCTCTACTCCCAGGCCACAGCTGAAGATGTCCTGGCTGAAGGTTACCGGTACATAGGTTTTTCCCTGATACTCCAGTTTGTCGACTTCGGAATCATTGCTGCATCCAATCATTACAAAACATACAGCCAGCAGCAATACCATCATCAGATTTTTCTTTTTCATCGTTTTCTCCCCCTTTTATCTGGTCAGTTTCTCAATAATGTCAAAACAATCAAAGCATGCAAAATAGTCTTTGATAGTCTGTGCACGGCGAATCAGCTGAACGCTTCCATCTTCCTTCAGCAGAAGTTCCGCAGAGTGAAGCCTGCCGTTGTAGTTGTATCCCATAGCGAATCCATGTGCCCCGGTGTCGTGGATGACCAAATAGTCACCCTTGTCGATTCTCGGCAGCATACGGTCTATGGCAAACTTGTCGTTGTTCTCGCAAAGGGATCCGACCACGTCGTATTTATGATCCGGCTCATCATCTTCTTTTCCCAGCACGGTGATGTGATGGTATGCGCCATAGATGGCCGGACGCATCAGGTTGGATGCGCAGGCATCCACGCCGATGTATTCCTTGTATGTGTGTTTCTCGTGAACTGCCTTTGTCACCAGGCAACCGTAAGGTCCCATGACAAAGCGGCCCATTTCCGTATAGAGTTTCACGTCCCCCATGCCAGCCGGCACGAGGATTTCCTCATAGGCTTTGCGCACGCCTTCACCGATGACTTTGATGTCATTGGCAGTCTGATCCGGTCTGTACGGAATGCCTACACCGCCGGACAGGTTGATGAAATCCATTTTCACCCCGATGGTGTCTTTGATTTCCACGCAAAGTTCAAAAAGCGTCCGCGCCAGCATCGGATAGTATTCGTTGGTTACCGTATTGCTGCACAGGAATGCGTGCATGCCGAAACGTTCCACGCCTTTCTCCTTCATGATGGCATAGGCATCAAAAAGCTGTTCCCTGGTCATACCGTATTTGGAATCTCCGGGATTATCCATAATGTCGTTGTTGATGGCATAGACGCCGCCCGGGTTGTAACGACAGCTCATGGTTTTCGGCAGCTGACCGACGATGCCCTCCAGAAATTCGATATGGGTGCAATCATCCAAGTTGATGATTGCACCTATTTCTGCCGCATAAGCGAATTCTTCTGCCGGCGTTTCGTTGGAGGAGAACATGATGTCCTCGCCACGAAATCCCAGCTCATTGGCCAGTAACAGTTCCGCCATGGAAGAGCAGTCTGCACCGAAACCGTGCTCCTGCAGGATTTTCAGCAGGAACGGATTGCAGTTGGCTTTTACTGCGAAGTATTCTTTGTATCCCGGATTCCAGGCGAAGGCCTCGTTAATCTGCTGGGCGTTTGCGCGGATACCCTTCTCATCGTAGATGTGAAAAGGTGTGGGATACGTTTCTGTTATTTTCTCGATCTGTTCTTTGGTTACGAAAGTCTGTTTCATAAATTACTCACCTTTGATGTCGATGTCGATGCCGTTGACGGTTGCGCCCTCTCCCACCGGAATCAGGATGTATTTGATGCCATCGATGACTCTGGTCTGGATGCTTGCCGCACAGTCCGGCGCCACCTTGATCTTCACATCGGCAGTATTCAGCTCAAAAGCCTTTGTTTCCATCAGGTTGCTCGGATTGAGCACGCCGGCATTGCCAAATTCCTTCTCGCAGGAGTGGTGGAACGCGGTGATTTTCTCTTCGGAGACGCCGTTTTTCTTCAGGATGTCGCCTACGTCTTCCACGTAAATCTCCGGAATTTCTACGTCCTTTGTCTCCTTATGTATCTCCAGTTTCTCTCTGATTTCTCCGTGGACCGCCTGCACCACTTCCAGACTGCATTCTCCGTGGAGTGCATCGGACAGGACGGTGCTGAAGGTATTCTGCTGCAGTCCTGCGGACATCGGGATGTTTTCCAGGTTGAAGAGTCCGGAAATCAGCTCGTCGTGAATGTCCATCAGGTCCTTGCTGTAGTACAGGGTGCTGTAGATGTTGGCCGCACGATTATCGAAGGTCGGGAACATGAACCCAACCGCCGGCGGACTGATGATGTGGCCGGTGGACGCGCTGCGGAAGGTCTTCTCTTCGGACGTGTAACGGAGTGCCGCCTTGGCGTCTTTGACCGGGCAGATTGCGCAGACAAAATAGTCGAAAACTTCTGCGGAGCCCTCATCAAAGATTTCGTCATTACCCGTCTTGTACGGTACATCGTAGGCGTCGAAGGCCAGCAGGATTACATAGCTTTCGTCGCCCATGTTGAGGCTCTCGATGATACGCTGATATAAAGCGTCTCTCAGGCCGGCGTCGCGAAGCTGGCCCTGGCGGAGAGCCTGCAGCAGTCTGTGTTCATCGCTGTTTTCCACCTGTGCCGTGGAGAAAGGCAGTTCCAGCAGGTTTCTGCCCAGGCTGCCGGAAAGGGACTTCTTCAGAATTTTCAGGTACATCTCCCCTTCTTCCTGTTCCATGAGTCCCACAGGCATATCTATGGTTGTGACGATTTCCTTCGCCGCGTTAACATAACAGCCGTAGATGTGACTGATACTGTCCTTGTTCAAGCTGAATCGTCTTCTGATTTCTTTTAGTTCTTTTAAGTTCACTGTTGTACTCCTTTTGATTTGATAGTAATTTCATTGTATCACGAATCTGGCTCTACCGCAATTCTTGGGCAGGTTCGGTGAGTTGTTTGTTTTTAAGGGTTTCCACCGAAAACAATAAAGTTAGCTATAGAAAAAGCAGTGCGGCACGCACTGCTTGCTATCTTTTATGTTTGATTTTCCCTCCGCATTTACAGCGGTACTTTTCCGGGTGGAGAACCAGATTAGACCTGCGAAACCGCGTAATCTCCTGGCCGCACCTGGTGCAGACAAGCAGGTATTTTGTCTGGTATCCTGCCCTCTTTGCCTGGCGTGCAGCCTCCATAGCGGAGGCTTTGTCCTTGTCACCGCCGCTGGCGATAATATTGTAACCAAGCTGCTGCCGGACCTGATCCGCATAAGCCCTCCACTTCGGCCCGTGATTCAGACAGCCCGGACAGGTATGAAGAAGTTCGTGAATCAGTGTGTTTCTAATCGCTCGTTCACTGCTCTGCAGATGGTATTCTGAGATGCTGATCCGGAACCTGTACTTTACGCCCTGATAAATACAATTCTGCCGGCACTGTCCGTACCAGCTGGTCGCCTTGGAAAAACGGATCTCCGGGCAGATTCCGCTGCTAACAGGAATGCCGAGTCCGGTTAAACGATTCTGCTCCTCCAGAAGCCACTTCGTCACTTGCTCTTTAGTGTACATAGGTAATCCTGATTACTTCTTCAAATCTTCCAGGTACTTTTCTGCGTTCCAGTACTTCACGCTCTGCATGGTGCCCCTGTCACCGGCTTCCATCACGTTGATGGTCTTGCCGTGATAGAGAACGAACTTGCCGGTAATCTGTCCGTAACGGCCCGCTACTGCATCACAGATTTCGTCGTTGAGCAGATATTCGCAGTGAGCGGAAGACAGCTCGCTGCAATGCTTGATTTCGTACAGCTCACAGGTGCCTGCTTTCCCATCGGCAACCACCATCTCAAAAGCGCCATCTGCCAAATGCAGACGGAATACTTCGCAGCCGGACTTTGCCGTCTTTGTTTCCAAATGCAGTACATCTTCTAACATTCTTGCTTTCATTCTCGTAGTCAGAGCCTCTGCCATCGCTTCTCTTTCGGATGCAGTCAGGCTGCCAAAGAAGGCATCTTCCAGCAGGAATGCCACCAGTTCTTCTGCCTGGCCGTCATCTGCGGCTTCCGGCAGGAGTACGTGTCTGATGCTTTTGCGGCTTTCGTCGTCAAACCATCTGGCTTCCACTTCCGCAACCGGCGCTGCAGACGCTGCCTTCGCAGCGGACTTTGCCTTCGTTGTCTTGGCGGACTTCGCCTTCTTCTCTGCCGGCTTCTTTTCTGCCGTTTTCTTTTCGGCACTCTTGCGAGGCTTTGCCGTCTTTGTCTTCGCCATTAGTCCTGCTTCTTTCAGCACGGCTTCCAGCTCTTTTCTTCTTTCGATCTGCGCGGTCAAAGTTTCCAGCTCGTCGTCCTTGGCACGACGTGAACGCTGCTTACCATCTTCTCTCCACTGGTAGTAAGCGTATTCCTTACCGTTGATTTTCTTGTAAGTAATGCCACCCTGGGGCAGGCTTTCGATTTCTTTGATGATGTCGTTATATCTCTCTTCTGACATGAATGTCCCTCCTAAAATTCTCTAACACATATTTTAACTTTTTTAACTTTGTTTGTAAAGGTAAATATTCCCTCATTTTCCGACACGTTGTTTTCTTTACCAGGCCGCCACTTTCTGTTGACAACTGCCATTTTTCCCGATAGTATATCAGTAACGAAGAACTTTATTGTGACGGAAGGAGTTGCAGTTATGGATAAGAAATGGCCGTTTGGTTTTTTTGTATATAACAACGTAGGGGACAAAGAAGAACCTGCAGGAGTGGAAGAAGTAGCGAAAGTTGAACTGGTGAAAGTCGTTTGGGCGGAAACTCCTGCGGCAGTGATCGCCGAAGAAGAAATCGAGGAGGCGGCAGAGGAAGCTGTGCCTCAGTTAGAAGAAGAATACCTGCCAGAGGATGAACCTCAGCCGGAAGACGCGGAACTCCCTGACACTGACGACGAGGACGATTTTGACGAAGACGAAGACCTTCCTGACCTGGAAGAAGAGCTGGAAATCGCGCTGGAAGAAGCACATCAGAAGGAAGTAAAGAAACAGCGCCTCATCACAGGCATCAGTGCCGGTGTGGCACTCCTGGGTGCTGTTGGACTTGCGACAGGACTTGCGATTCACAATCACTTTAAGAAAAAATAACCTTTGATACAACCAGACCTGAATCAAAACGATTCGGGTCTTTCTTTTTATTTCGGCCCACAAAATTCTTTCTTTTGGTGATTTTGTCACAGAACGGGGTAAGAAAATGATATATAGTAAAACCACAAAGAAAGAAACTACCAGGAGGTATAGATATGGGATTTTTTGATTTATTCAGACAGCCTGATTTCGCACAGGGTATCGAAGAGTATCACGGTACACCAGACGCAGTTCTGTTAGATGTGCGCACACCGCAGGAGTACAAAGGCGGCCACGTGCCGGGAAGCAAGAACGTGCCGCTGCAGTCCATCGACAAGGTGGTATCCGTTGCAAAAAACAAAGACGCAGCCCTTTATGTTTACTGTCAGTCCGGCGCGAGAAGCCGTCAGGCGGCAGGTGCATTAAAAGGCATGGGCTACACGAATGTAAAAAATATCGGTGGCATTGCCGCATATACAGGAAGAGTGGTGAAATAAAATGAAGGTTATCATCGTAGGCGGCGTGGCAGGTGGCGCCACAGCTGCAGCAAGAATCCGCAGACTGGACGAACAGGCGCAGATTACCGTGTTTGAGCGTTCCGGATACATCTCCTACGCCAACTGCGGTCTTCCATATTATATCGGCGACGTGATTACAGACCCTGAGGAACTGACCCTGCAGACACCGGAAAGTTTCTGGGAGCGTTTCCGGGTTGACATGAGGGTCCGCCACGAGGTGACCGCCATTCACCCTGACCGCAAGACGGTTTCCGTCAAAGATCTGAAGACAGGCCGTGAGTTTGAAGAAAGCTACGACAAGCTGATTCTCTCCCCAGGTGCAAAACCGACCCAGCCACGTCTGCCGGGACTCGGTCTGGACCAGCTGTTTACCCTTCGTACCGTGGAGGACACCTTCCGCATCAAAGAATACATCGACACGCACCATCCGAAGTCTGTCATTTTGGCAGGCGGTGGTTTCATCGGTCTGGAAGTGGCCGAAAACCTGCGGGAACTGGGCATGGATGTCACCATCGTCCAGCGTCCAAAGCAGCTGATGAATCCTTTCGATGCCGAGATGGCTTCCTTTATCCACAACGAAATGCGAAAGCACGGTGTCAGGCTGGAACTGGGATATACCGTTGAGGGATTTGAAGAGAAAGACGGCGGTGTAGACGTACTGCTGAAGGACCGAACACCGCTCCACGCGGACATGGTAGTCCTAGCCATCGGTGTTACACCGGATACAGGCCTTGCAAAAGAAGCCGGACTGGAACTGGGCATCAAAGGCAGTATCATCGTCAACGACAGGATGGAAACATCCATCCCCGACATCTATGCGGCCGGTGACGCAGTACAGGTGAAGCACTATGTGACCGGAGAAGACGCTTTGATCTCTCTTGCGGGACCTGCCAACAAGCAGGGACGCATCATCGCAGACAACATCTGTGGTGGCGACAGTCGTTATCAGGGCAGCCAGGGCAGCTCTGTGGTGAAAGTCTTTGATATGACAGCAGCTGCAACCGGCGTCAACGAAACCAACGCCCGCAAGGCAGGGATGGACGTTGACAAGGTGATTCTGTCTCCGATGAGCCATGCCGGTTACTATCCCGGCGGCAGGCTGATGACCATGAAGGTGGTCTTCGAGAAGGAAACCTACCGTCTTCTGGGCGCACAGATCATCGGTTACGAAGGCGTCGACAAGCGCATCGACGTGCTGGCAACGGCCATCCACGCCGGCCTCAAGGCGACACAGCTGAAGGATCTGGACCTTGCCTATGCACCGCCATATTCCTCTGCGAAGGATCCTGTGAACATGGCAGGATTTATGATAGACAACATCGCCGGCGGCATTCTCCGGCAGTGGCATCTGGAAGATTTAGAAGGTCTGCCCCGCGACGGCAGCGTAACCCTGCTGGATGCGCGCACGCCTTGGGAATATGCAGGTGGCCACATCGACGGATTTGTCAATATTCCGGTAGATGAGCTTCGCGAGCGGCTCTCCGAGATAGCCGCAGGCAAGCCGGTCTACGTTATCTGCCAGAGCGGACTGCGCAGCTACATCGCCAGCCGCATCCTGGAAAACGCCAGCTACGAGGCCTACAACTTCTCCGGCGGGTACCGGTTCTACGCTGCGGTAACAGAGGACCGTGCACTAATTGAAGAGGCTTATGCATGTGGAATGGATAAATAAAAAAGCGGCAACATGCCGCTTTTGTAATTCGAACAAACCTCCGAAAGAATATACTATTCTATTTCTTTTAGCAGAAATGCGTGGTTCATCGGGCCGGAGCCTTTTCCCAGGTCTAACATATCTGCGAGGGCTCCCGTAATGTAATCTTTTGCCTTTTGCACGGATTCTGCCAGCGGCTGTCCCTTTGCAAGGTTTGCCGCAATGGCGCTGGAGAGTGTGCATCCTGTGCCGTGAGTATTGGGATTATCAATGCGTCTGCCCTGGAACCAGGTCATTTCGCCACCGGCATAAAGCAGGTCGTTTGCGTCGTTGATGCTGTGTCCGCCTTTAAGCAGGACCGCACAATGGTAATCATCTCCAATCTGTTTCGCCACAGCCATCATATCTTCTTTGCTCTCGATGGTGCGTCCGGAGAGAATCTCAGCTTCCGGAATGTTCGGCGTAATGAGAGTGGAAAGCGGCAGCAGCTCTTCAATCAGCGTCTGCACCGCATCATTCTTCAGCAGGGCGGACCCGGAAGTCGCAACCATGACGGGATCGACCACTACATTCTTTGCATCGTAATATCGCAGACTCTCAGCGATTACGTGGATTAGCTCACTGGAAGCTACCATGCCGATTTTCACAGCATCCGGATAAATATCCTCAAAGACCGCATCAATCTGCTGTCTCAGGAACGCCGGTGTCGATTCCTGTATCCCGCGCACACCGGTCGTGTTTTGCGCCGTCAGTGCCGTAACCACGCTCATGGCATAAACGCCGTTCATCGTCATCGTTTTCAAATCGGCCTGAATACCGGCTCCTCCGCTACAGTCACTTCCTGCAATGGCCAACGCTGTTTTTAACTTCATGGTACTCTCTCCTTTTTTCCTATCACATTACAAAGACGAAACAAGATTCCAGACCGCCTCTGCAGGCTCAAACCCCGTAATATAGCAGTCCGCAAGGTCACGGAGTCTGTCCTGTTGCTTTTCGCTGTCATCAAAGACTGCAGCTACGACAAAACCGTCTGTCTTGGCAGTCTCAACCGCATGGATCGCATCCTCAAAAATAACGGTATTCTCCCGTCCGGCTCCAAAATGCGCCATCGCCTTTTGATAAATTACGGGTTCATTCTTACCGTGCCCCACTTCCCCACAGGTAAAAACTGCATCGAAATAAGGCTGCAGCCCACATCTGTCCAGGGCTGCTTCTATCAGATAGCGGTCCGTGGCCGTTGCAATGCACATCGGAATCCCCTTCTCTTGCAGCGTCTTCAAAAAAACCGGAATTCCGGGCTTTGGCAGGACCTGATGGATGTAAAAGCCCTCAATGGTCCGGTTGATACCCCCCATGATTTCCTCTGCGGAAAGTGTCAGGTCGTATTCTTTGCGGAGATAGCAGGCCGCCTGATACAGGCTTAATGCTCTGATGTCCTCCCGTAATGACGGCTTCGGCTCTTTCCCAAGAGACCGCAGATAGGTTTCGCCAACGCGGTCCCAAATAAACATGGAATCAAAAAGGGTCCCGTCAAAATCAAAAATCACACACTTTATATTCATAAATTCACCATTTCTTCTGACATCCTGCGCAGGAGACGACACTCGCTTTCTATGTCCTCCGCCGAGAAAATCGCACTGACCAGCGCAACACCATCTACACCGGTACCTGCAAGCTGATGGATGTTATCTTTTCCGATTCCTCCAATGGCAACGACGGGAATATCTACAGCAGCACAAATACGCGCAAGTGTCTCCATAGTTAAGACGTCTGCATCCGCCTTTGTTGACGTGGAGAACATAGCACCGACGCCGAGACAGTCCGCACCGTTTCGTACTGCGTCAAGTGCCTCTTCTACCGAGTGTACCGAAACACCGATAATCATATCATCGCCGACTTTCTGACGGACCTGTGCGGCCTCCATGTCCTCCTGGCCCACATGAATACCATCCGCATGACACCGGATGGCAATGTCCACATTGTCGTTGATGAAGAAGGGAACACCGTACTGTTTACACAGCGTGGAAAGTTCCAGGGCTTCCTCCAGGAAGGCATCCTCGTCCAGGTCCTTTTCGCGGAGCTGCACACAGGTTGCGCCGCCCTTCAGGGCAGCTTCAACCTGCTGGTATAAACTTTGTTCGCCGACCCACGCTCTGTCTGTCACAGCGTAGAGCAGCATCGCTTTTTTATCGCACTTCATAGTTTGCGCCTTTCTCCAGCATCTCTGGGGTCATATGATAAATCGCGTCGATGATGTAATTTCGATAGGTAGAATTGCCGTCCATCTCGCCGAGTCTGCTGTAGGCAACCTCGCCTGCATAACCCATCACGGACACAGCCGCAGCCGCAGCTTCCAGTGGATGGTCAGGATTCGCCGTTACAAAGGCTGCCGTCATAGCGGAGAGCTGACAGCCTGTTCCACTGACAGATGACATCATCGGATGGCCGTTCCGGATGCAATAAGCGTTCTCAGCATCCGCCACGATATCGATGGCGCCGGTAATGGCAATCACCGCGCCGGTCTTCTTTGCAAAGGCCTTTGCAAAAGCAACCACATCATCAAGATTTTCTTCTGTTACTTTGTCCGCTACATCGGCATCTACGCCTTTTGTCGTGCCACTGCCGGATGCAAGGGTTTTGATTTCGGAGATATTTCCACGGATTACCGCGAACCGTACCTCTTCAAGCAGCTGCATCGCGGTATCCGTCCGGAGTCTGGATGCGCCTGCCCCCACAGGGTCAAGGACAACCGGGTGATGCAGCTCGTTGGCCTGTTTTCCCGCAATCAGCATAGCCCCAATGGTACGGCAGTTCAGCGTACCGATATTGATATTCAGGCCACCGCAGATTGTGGTAATTTCAGCAACTTCATCCTGATCATCGGACATGATAGGTGAAGCACCGCAGGCGATTAAAACGTTTGCACAGTCGTTTACGGTCACATAGTTGGTAATATTATGAATCAGCGGACAGTTCTTTCTTACGTTTTCAAAACTTTTCTTTAACATTTTTCATCCTCCTCATTTGAGCTTTTCAGGAAACGTCTGTCATCAGCGACGCTTCCACAATAAGTTGCGCTACCCCTTGGGTAACTTCATGGAAGTTCGGTCGATGCTTACTGGCATCCTCTCACGCCGGAACACGGCTTCCCATCGCTGATATACAAGACCCAGGGCGCTCCCCCTCGGTCCGCCACATACGTGGATTCCATTTCCTCCTTTCTCAAAAGGATACGAAAAACAGGAGACAAACCTTTGGGAATGCCTCCTGTAAAAAATCCTGGTGTATGACTTCCTACGGCGGCATTATCCGCATCAGGTTATAGGGTCGAAGTTCGATTACTTCCTCTCAGCCTGTCTCTACAAGCTCCCCTGTTTTTTTCTATAATATAGCACCATATGACTCAAGTGTCAAATTTATGCTGAATATTTTATATCTACTCCTATGCAAATACTTCTGCCGCCATTTGGATGAAGCTGAGCAGCAGCTTTGCGCCATAAAACATGATGACCAGTCCGCAGATAATGTTGATTGCGCGGAAGACTTTGTCAGTAATCTTTGCCTTAAACAAAGAGAAGATGGTTGAAATTCCCAGCCACCAGAGAATCTGCGCGGTACATACGCTGGCGATGAAGATGAGTCCGTATTCTGCCGGGATGGAAGCTTTGAATGCCCCCAGCAGCATGGTTCCGTCAATCAGAGCCTGTGGATTCAGCCAGGTCACAACGCAGGCCGTGGTGACTACCTTTGCAATAGGAATGTCCACATTGGTTTCCGTGCTCATTCCCGCCTTTCATATAAGGATATCGTTATAAAAATAAATAGTTCTCTTTCCGTCCACTGAGGTGTGGAGCGATTGCTTCACCTCGGGTCTTCAGCAGCTCAGCATCCAGGTCCCTTGCATGAACAGGGCACAGGCTGATGCAGCGCATACAGCTGATGCAGGCCTCCTTGTCTGTCACCTTCGGATTATCTAAATTGATTGCCGCCACCGGGCATTCTTTCGCACAAAGTCCACATAAGGTGCAGTCGTCATTTGCCTCAGGTTTATAAGGAGCGCCGTTGTACTCTTTGTAGGTACCGTGGCTTCCGGCGAGTTTCGGTCTGTCGGCGCTGCCAGCATCCAGTTTCTGCCGGATCTGTTTTGCGAATTCAATCAGCTGCTTCGTATCTTCTTCGTCCGGGCGTCCGGTCGCAAACTGACGAAAGATGGAATGCTCTGCTACTGCTGCAATCGCTGCCACACAGACAAAGCCCTGGTCTTCTAAAACATCCTGCAATTCTGTCAGGGTATCGTCCCAGTGACGGTTGCCGTAAACACAATTCAGGATTGCCCTCGCGCCGTTTCCATTCATCTTTCTCAGGCGTTCCACATTCACCGCCGGCACGCGGCCTCCGAAAGAAGGTACGGAAATGAGGCACACGTCATCTGCGGTCAGTTCCATCGGGTTGATATCCCGACACAGGTCGACTTCTGTGAAGTCACCGACTAAGTTCCCTGCAAGAATGTCTGCTACTTTCTTTGTGCCGCCGGTCGGGCTGAAATAGATATTGTAATACATGCTCTACTCTCCTTCAATCACTGCAAGCATCAGAATACCCAAGATGATGATTGCGATAAACAGGTACTGCTTCTTTGTCAGTTTTTCCTTCAGGAAAATTCTGGACAGCAGCAGAGATACTACGCATACGGAAGACAGGATTGGTGCCGCGATGGCGCCGTTTCCGCTCATGGCGTATACATAAGTCAGCTGACCAGCAGTTTCGCAGACCGCCGCGATGGCTTTGTCCTTCTGCTGCGGCAGCTCGAACTTCACCCGCTTCAGCTGCATGAACACAAAGAGAACCAGACCGACGATGGCAAAACTCAGTTCGTAAGAAACATTGGCCACCAGCTCGATGTTCTCTGCATTGACCCCAACCAGTGGGCTTGTCTCCATCTCCAGGAAAAAGATATCCAGGAAACTGCCCAGTGCGTCGATCAACGCGTAGCAGAACGGCATGGCAAAGGCGACAATCGCCAGCTTATTACCCAGTCTTTTTCTTCTGTCCACGTCAGCGGATTTCTCCATATAGCTGACGCCCACGATACCCACGACGATGATGGCAATGGCAACCCATACTATCGGCGCAATGGTTTCACCTAGGAAAATTACACAAAGGATGGAGCACATGGCACCGGCCGTATTTTCAATCGGGTCTGCCAGAGATTCTTCTATAAATCTGATACCGAAGAAAGAGCACGCCATGGACAAAATATAGCACGCCGAAACCGGCAGATATTTGATTAAGTTCATCGGATCATAAACAATGTCTGTTGTCAGCAGTGTAAATACTGCGTGGATGCCCATGACCGCACCGACCAGGATACAGACCTTCAGGTGTCCGTACTTCTCATTTTCGTGGGAACCCTTCTTATAAAACAATTCCGCAGCGCCCCACAGCATGGTGGTCGCCAGTGTAAAAAATAACCACATAGTGTAAACTCCCTTCTACACAAAACAAAATCCGTCTGGAATCAGGCGGATTTCGCGTTTTTGCTTCATTTATTGTATCAAAAAATATAAGATTCGTCTAGATTTTATTCATCTGTTTCGTATACGATATCTCCAAAGTGATAGATCGACAGTATCATTTCGATGAAATCATCATGATACGGTGCCGACAGGAATCCACTATATTCCACAGAATTATAACCATACATTTCGTCGACGATTTCGAACTCATATGTATCATATTTTTCAAGGAATTCGTTCAGGGAGAGTTTGCATCCCTTAAACTCCCCGTAAGTCCCATTTTTGTTTAGCAGCATGACTGCCACAAAATCAAAGTCAACACCTTGAATTGTAATACTGCCGCCGACGCGTGAATATGGCTCTTTGAGGCTCACGTACCCTTGGTCAAATCGAAGGTGAATTTCATCGTCATTATATGTAATTTCATTCACAACCATGTCGTGCAGGCTGTATGGTATGGTGGGCTGATATTTATATTTTGTAATCATTACAATGCCTTTCTATATTGGGATTTGTCCGTTTGGGCAGGTTGTTTCATTTTCGAAGCAAATGGTTTCTATAGAAACGGCTTTTATCTTCTTGGAAACCAGAACGATTACAGACTGCAATATGGTTTCTTTTTTGTAAGAATCGTTTCCAGAGAAACCATTTATTGCTTTTGGGAAACAAAATTACTTCTAAAACAGTATTTCGTTTCTTCTTTTGAAAAGATTGTTTCTATAGAAACGGTTTGTGGACTGTTAGAAACAGAATCAATAAAAAATCACGATTTCGTTTCCTCGTTCAATCAATGCGTTTCTACGGAAACAATTCTTGGCATTTTAGAAACCGACACCCTTACAAATCCCAATTTGTCGATCTTTCTCCAAACGTCTAACATCAATCTCCTGTAAGGTGTTCTGCTTCTTTGCAGTCATTCGAGAAATTACGCCCGGCATGTTTTGTCCCACCCTAGGTTTGTCATGTGTTGTATTATATCATGGCTTTCACTTCCGCACAAATCCATAGTGGAATGCATTTATCTTCCAATCTCCTTGTGCTTCTTGACTTTTTTCAAAAATCCCGTATAATATTAGAACTGTGTGAACATAAACATAGTACTATGTTTTGTTGCTGATGCAGCTTCCGATTCGGGGATGTAAAGGTTTCGACGGGGGTGTAGAAGCAAGATAAGCGAGCGGTAGTTTGTCCAGTCTACCTAAAAAGGGACACGTTAAATATAAACGCTAAAAATAACAACACATTCGCATTAGCTGCTTAATTTCGCAGCCCGCGTGTCAGCCTTAGTTTACCTGTAGGCTAAGAACCTGGCATCGACTATACAGGAAAACCTTGCGGGAGTTCCTCGTACCGTAAGGGAACAAGGGGATAGCTGATTTACCAGCCTGCTGATGGGCGTGTAAAGAGGCGAAATAACAAAACACCAGCTGCGCTCGGAGAAAGTTTTGTGGAAATGCTTTCGGACAGGAGTTCGACTCTCCTCATCTCCACCAAGACAATGAAAATGGACCCTTGTGGTCCATTTTTTATTGGCTTAATGATGGTCGGGAGAGTCGAAGTCAAAAGAGCGCGACTGTGAAGCGAGACAGTACGGCGTACTGTCGAGTAAGGAGCGGCCCAAGGCGACTGTATGAGGAGCCGCAGGGCGGCAGATTGCGCAGCAAGCTGCAAACTCTCCTTGAAGCCCTAGCCCGCCGATTGGCGAGCCTTGAGGTGAAGACAGAGGCGAGGCAGGTCTCATGCGAGGGAAGCCCAAATCTATGATTTGGCTGCTTCCCACCGCCATCTCCACCAAAACAATGATGTTGTATCCCTAATGACCATGTGATGGCGGGAGAACTTTTTCTGACAGATTTCGTACAATCATTCAATGCAAGAGAAAAACCTTTGGCTGGAGTTTGATACCAATTTTATCAAACTCCCCAAAGGTTTCGATTGCGTTGATTATGATTGTGAAATCTGTCAGCAAGTTCGACCGGCATTACATGGTCACCTTACCATCTCTGCTTCATGGCCTGGTCCATCTTGCGGGCCGCATCCTTCTTTGCGATGTCGTCACGCTTATCGTAGTTCTTCTTACCACGGCAGACGCCCAGCTCCATCTTGCAGCGTCCGGATTCGTTGATGTACATATTCAGCGGCACCAGGGTCATGCCCTTCTGGGTCGTGTAGCCGATCAGCTTGCGGATCTCCTGCTTATGTAAGAGCAGCTTGCGCGGACGCAGCGGGTCCACATTGAAGCGGTTGCCCTGCTCGTAGGGGCTGATGTTCATGCCGTATACGATGACTTCCGCCTTCTCAATCTTGGCATAGCTTTCTTTGATGCTGACCTTGCCTGCACGGATGGATTTGATCTCCGTACCGGTCAGCACGATGCCTGCCTCATATACTTCGTCTATAAAATAATCGTGGCGTGCCTTTTTGTTGTTGGCCACCAGTTTCTTCTGTCTTTTTACCATTCTGTTATCACCCTTCCCAAGATGTCTTCTTCTCTAATCATGCCTACCGTCACATCGCGGCTGTCCGTACTGTCCGTCAGATTGTCTCCCAGCACGAAATAGGCACCTTCCGGTACCAGTCTCTCGGACATCACTTCATTGCCTGTGCGGATTCCTTCAAAAGCGTCTCCCGTAAGTGGTGTTCCGTCAATCCATACGAATCCGTCGGAGATGGAAACCCGTTCCCCCGGCATCGCGATGATGCGTTTCAGCATCCGTCCGTCTTCCCCGGTCTCCACGTACAAGAGATTCTCCAGTTCTACCACATCTCCCCGCTTCAGGTTCTTTTCTCCCGTCACAAAGAGGTCAAGCAGCACCCGCTCCCCTTTGATCAAAGCCGGAGCCATGGCATCATCTTCCACCGCGGTTACCGCAAATGCAGAGCCGCATCCCAGTCCCACGCATACGCCAAACAGCGCGGCACATAGAAACGCGATGATGTTTTTCATGGAGTCTCCCTTCCCGGGTCATGCTTTGGAGTCTATTCGCTGTACGGATTGTGTACGCCGCCAAACCCGCTGAACGGGAACAGGCGGAAGAAAACTTTTCCGACCAGCTGGGATTCGTCCACACATCCAACGGCCGGGTCACGGCTGTCGATGCTGACGTCTCTGTTGTCACCCATACAGAAATACTGGCCGTCCGGAATCACCAGGTCCTCGATTTCTCCGTAGGTGGTTCCGTCCATAGTGTACGGTTCTTCCAGCATAACGCCGTTGATATATACTTTTTCATCGATGATGTCCAGTTCTTCCCCCGGCAGGCCGATGATTCTCTTGATCAAAAGCTTTTCGCCGCCGTTTTCATCCGGCAGGGAAGAATCAAAGACCACAACGTCCCCTCTCTGTGGCTCTCCAAACCGGTATGCCTGTTTGCTGACAAAGAGATAATCCTTGTCGTGGAAATTCGGCTCCATGGAGGACTGTTTCACGATGGTCGGTTTTACAAACTGAACAATGACAAGCGCAATGATGAGTGCGATTGCAATATCCTTAATCCATTCTTTCACGATTTATTTCTCCTTTTTATCTTCTCCAAATAACCCTGTTTTGATACGCTGAAAATCTTCCGGCAGCTCCGCGTAAACGGTCTTGCCGTTGAGATATGCCAGGTCTCCGTCAACTCCTGCAAATTCCAACTTATATGCATGAAGCAGCTGGGTGTTCAGATCAAAACGCTGTCTCACGTAACCGTTGACCCGCTTATCCCCGTACTTCACGTCGCCGATGACAGGATGACCTGCCTTTGCCAGATGGGCACGGATTTGATGAGTCCTTCCCGTGATGATTTCTACTTCAACCAAGGTATACTTCCCGCTATGCTGAAGCGGTCTTACGATGGTCTCCATTTCCAGTCCTTCCTGATCCATAGACAGCACCGTCACCTTGTTGTTGACTCTGTCCTTGACCATGCGGTCACGAAGATGCAGCTCCTTCTTCAGGGTTCCTGCCACAATGGTCATGTAGCATTTGCTGACTTTGTCCTTCTCACGGATCATCTGGTTCAGCTGCTGAACGGCCGGATTGGTTTTTCCAAACAAAACGAGGCCCGTCGTATTTCTGTCAAGACGGTTCACCGGTGCCGGCGTAAACGTCTTCTCAATACGCGGATTGTAGCTTTCCGTTTCGATGAGGTAGTCGATGACCTGGTTAGCCAGGTGGTTCTTCTTCTCATGCTGGTCCCCATGGGTCAGAAGCCCGAAAGGCTTCTCTACGATGATCAGGTTCTCATCCTCGTAGGCAATTTTGAACTGTCTTTTCGCCCTGGTAGCTTCTACTTTCTTTCTATAGCTTTCGATGACATCATCTGCAATATACAGCGTTACGGTATCGCCGAGCTCCAGGATATAATCCTCCTTGCTCCGTTTGCCATTAACCTTTACATCCTTTCGAATGGCTTTGTAAATATAAGATAATGGAGCCTTTCCCAGATATTTCCGAAGGAACTTGTCCAAACGCTGGTTCTGTTCATTTTTCCCGATTTCAATGTTAATCATAAAGTTCATTATACATCAAAAAGGCCTTCAAAACCACTAGGAAATCAATTTGTAATTGTCCTTTTTTCAAAAGTGTGTTAAATTATATGTGAGCAAAAAGAGGGGAGGAAGTTCCTTTGAAAAGATTTCAGGACTTTTTTTATGACAAAAACGATATCATTATCGCATTACTGATTTTATGTATAGCCGGACTGATCATCATGTGGAGAATCGAGGTCATCATGGATTATCCGCAGACGCTGGCAAAAGAAACCGGTACGGTACAGACTACCGAGGATGCTGCCGTGGATACGGACAAAGCCACAGAGGAAGCAGATGCCGACACAACAGATGACGACACTCCGGATCAGGTCTGGATGGCCGGCGAGCTGACCCATGACATTACTATTTCCATTGCCGGAGGTTCTGCTATGGTTGCGGTGGACGGTCTTGTCAGCGCAGGCCTCTTTGACAGCTACGATGACTTCGCAGAAGTTTGCAAAGCTGCCGGACGCTCTCCGGAAGACATCAAGGCTAACACCTTTACCTTCGAAAAGGGAAGCACCCAGACAGACATTGCAAAACAGGTCACAGACTAGGACAGCTTAATAAGATTGTTTCAAAAGCCCGACGATTTTTTCCAGTCGGGCTTTTTGCTGCCCGGACATCATTGGCATCAGGCTTTCCAGGGCCGCCATCTGGGTTTCGTAAGGGATATTGGCCGCTTTCAGTTTTTCCTGCATCTTCAGCAGCTCCGCCACCAGTTCCCCGTCGGACTTATTCTCATATTCCCGCATCTTCTGTTCCACCGGACCGGATTTGGCCCCGAGTCCCAGCTGTCCTGCCAGGCTGTTTATGGTTTTCTCGTCTAATTTCATGGAATTCCCCCTTTTCCCTTTCAATATATGCACCCCCGGCCTTCCCTTTTCATAAAATATGAAGAGAAGTTGGAGGTGGACTATGACAAAAAATCCATTGCTGATCTTATGCCTGTTCCTGTTCCTGCGTCGTCAGGGCAATGCCCCGCTGCCTGCCCTCAGCACACTGCAGCTGGAGTCTTTGATCGATCAGGTGCATACCATGATCCATACCATGGAAAAGGTCAATTCCTTCGCCCGGTCAGACCTGGCGTCGTCCCTCCCGGACATGAAAAAAATGCTGGAAGCCGTTGAAAAAATCCCCCTATAGTGTATAATATATATATTGATTTATACTTAGGAGGTATGACCTTATGGCTCTCGTTACAACAAAAGAAATGTTTGAAAAGGCGATTAAGAGCGACTACGCGATTGGCGCTTTTAACGTAAATAATATGGAAATTATTCAGGGTATCGTGGAAGCTGCACAGATTGAACAGTCTCCACTGATTCTGCAGGTTTCTGCAGGCGCAAGAAAATATGCGAAGCCTGTTTATCTGAGAAAGCTGGTGGAAGCTGCAATCGAAGATACCGGTATCGATGTTGCCCTGCATTTAGACCATGGCGAAGATTTTGAAATCTGTAAGAAGTGCGTGGATGACGGCTTTACATCCGTTATGATCGACGGTTCTAAGCATGATTTCGAGGAAAATATCAGACTGACCAAGCAGGTTGTAGAATACGCACACGCACACGGCGTTGTGGTAGAAGCAGAACTGGGCAAGCTGGCAGGCGTAGAAGACAACATCAAAGTTGACGCAAGATCCGCTACATTCACAGATCCTGAAGAAGCTGCAGAATTCGTTGCAAGAACAGGCGTTGACTCCCTGGCTATCGCTATCGGTACCAGCCATGGTGCTTACAAGTTCAAGGGCGAACCATACTTAGACTACGAAAGACTGAAGAGAATCCACTCTCTGATTCCGGATACACCGCTGGTATTACACGGCGCATCTTCCGTATTGAGAGAATTCGTAGACAGATGCAACCAGTACGGTGGTGACATTCCGGGCGCACAGGGTGTTCCTGAGGACATGATCCACGAAGCTGTGAAATACGGCATCTGTAAGGTAAACGTGGATACAGACCTGAGACTGGCGATGACTGCTGAGATCAGAAGAGTTCTGGTTGAAAACCCAGGCGAATTCGACCCTAGAAAATTCTTAGGGCCTGGCAGAGATGCCATTAGAAACATGGTTCAGCACAAGATCAGAGATATGCTGAACGCATCTAACAGACTGTAATCGTAATAAACGAAAGGAAAAGACCCCGCGCCACAGGTGCAGGGGTCTTTTGTTTGATTATTATTTATTTGATGTTCTTTGGAAGTATTATGCAATCACGTTATATTCTTCCGCGATGTTCAATGCGTGGTCACCGATTCTTTCGAAGTCAGTAATCATACCGGAGAATAACAGACCAACCTGCAGCGGGTACTGACCTGCTCTCATTCTTTCCAGCTGGTTCTTTCTCATCACTTCTGTGAAGTCGTCGATGCGCTGTTCTAACTGTGCAGTTTCCTTCAGGATTTCGATACAGTCTCTTTCCTGGCCGATCTTCAGACCTCTCAGGGATTCCAGAATCATCGCTCTCATCTTCTCAATATCCTCGATTGCCTGTGCAGTCAGGTCTTCGTCCAGCTCTTCGATATTTCTTGCATATTCCGCAAAGTTCATGGCATGGTCGCCGACTCTCTCGATGTCGCCCAGAATCTTATAATAAGATCCGATCATAGCTGCATCTTCCTCTTCCATTTCCAGCGCAGCAATCTTTGCGATATACTTGGAAACTTCTTCATTTAAGTAATCGATATAGTCTTCTCTCTTT
Organism: Bacillota bacterium; assembly: GCA_017522185.1. GTDB lineage: Bacteria > Bacillota > Clostridia > Peptostreptococcales > Anaerovoracaceae > Senimuribacter. Next base: position 20,886 of record JAFWZZ010000008.1, read on the forward strand.
TCGATGTCTTCGTAAGTGTCTGCCTTGCCTTTGATGATGCAGTCGAAGGCGTCCACAATGTTTTCTTCAACCAGTTTATACATTCTTGCAACTTCGTTTTCAATGCCCTTCAGGATAACGGATAACAGACCAACCTGGTGGAACGCTCTGCCGTCGATTGGATACAGATGCAGTACTTCGTATCCGCTTTCGATTTCTTCTTCCTTGTCTGGCAGAATCTTTGTTGCGATATTTGCCAGCACGCCTGCAAAGGGCAGCAGGATTAATGTAGTTGTAATGTTAAATACAGTATGTACGTTGGCAATCTGCGCTGCAACATTTCCTGGTGTCAGGCTTTCCATAAACACAGCAAACGGTGTCGCCATACAGATAATTGTAAATATAATCGTACCGATAATATTGAACATTAAGTGAATAATGGTTGTTCTCTTTGCTTCTGTCTTTGTACCGATAGATGCCAATACTGCTGTGATACAGGTACCGATGTTCTGACCGAACAGTACATATACAGCCTGTGGCAGGCCGATAACGCCGCTCATCGCCAGTGCCTGCAGGATACCTACAGATGCAGAAGAGGACTGAATGATCGCAGTGAAGCCCGCACCAACCAGGATTCCGATGACAGGATTGTCAAAGTTAGAAACCAGGCTTACGAATGTCGGGGAATCTCTCAGCGGCTCCATTGCGCTGCTCATCATGTCCATACCGATAAACAGAACACCTAAACCTGCTATGATGCTTCCGATATGCTGTGCTTTTTCAGATTTAAAGAATACGGTAAGCACAACCCCTGCGAAGGTGATCAGCGGTGCCAGTGCACTTACATCCAATGCGATTAACTGCCCTGTAATGGTTGTACCGATGTTGGCACCCATGATAACGCCAACCGCCTGGTTCAGGGACATCAGTCCGGCGGATACGAAACCAACGACCATTACGGTTGTTGCGGAAGAAGACTGGATAACTGCCGTAATACCGGCACCTACCAGCACCCCACGGATTTTGCCGGAAGTCAGCTTCTCTAAGATGTCCTTCATCTTATTACCCGCTGCAGCTTCCAGACCGCCACTCATCATCTGCATGCCGTATAAAAATAAGGCAAGCCCACCTAATAACATTAAAATATCACTTGTTTGCATATTTGATGCTCCTTTTATTTTTCATTGCTGTTTTGACATAAAAATAAGGCCCTTGTAACACAAGTGCAACTGCATTGTATCATCAACGGCCTCATTTGCATATTCAACTTTTGGTTTAATCGGGTGCGATTACGTCTAAACCCGATACTTATTTTGCCTTTATTTCCTTCTCTTCACGGATAATACATACCGCTTCGACTCTGCTCTTTACGTTCATCTTTCGGAAGATATTGTAAATGTGCGCCTTTACCGTACTCTCGGAAATGAACAGATCTTCTGCAATCTGTGTGTTGGTCTTACCATTATACACTTCCGTCAGAATCTCGATTTCTCTGTTGGTCAGCTCATACTTTTTCTTTACCAGTTCCATGGCATCTTCCAGGTTCAGGGTCTGCACAGTACCTTCGTCCTCCTTTAAGAAAGATTCCACAAAATCCTTCTTATACAAGATAATCAGGTTCGCCGCGTTAATAATCAGCCAGAAGAAGATAGTAACATCCATAATGTTCTTTCCAGTGGACAGAAGCAGCCCTGACTCACTCACCAGATAAGTTGCATAGTTGCATGTCACGAAGAATGTAATCACGCCTTCGTACACCAGCGTCAGAGGATCCACACCGTCTTTTCTGCCCTGCAGAATCAACGCTGCACTGCCGATAACTAACAGACAAATCAGCGGAACGTCAATCAGCAGACGAATCCAGCTGTATTCCATAAAGAAAGCCACTGCAATCAGCCACACTGCCAGATACACCAGAATAAATTTCTGGCCCAGCTTGAGCAGTTTTGACTCTGTCATGTTTCCGGCAAAGCTGACTTCAACCTGCAGCCACAGATATACCAGGATCGCAATCAGGCAATCCCCGAAACTGAGCATCAGGTTGCCGCTTGGACGGTTGATAATATTATCAAAATAGTAAATTACAAAGTCAAACAGATTCAATAGTAGCAGCATGGATATAAAATACTGCACCTCTCTGGATCTGCCCTTTGTTTCGCCTCTGCCTGCAAGCCATTGAATAGTAAAGGCAGACACTCCTACTAAAATAGTAAAAATGTATGAAAATACTATGATGTGTTGCATTATTCTCTAAATCCTTTCTAAAATCCTATCTTAAATCCTGTACTAATTCTACTACATCCATTCAAAATCGGGCAATTAAACTTAAGTCTTATTTCGACTAGAACTGCTAATTCTGCAGTTCAGTGTATCTTTTCATCAAAAAAGGAAGAGCCGCAACTCTTCCTTCTCAGGATTATTATATTATCGAATCGACATATCTTCCAAAAGCTGGCTCTTCATATCCCAAAGCTTCTTGGAAAGGTCAACGTAGTACGTCTGTGGATTTTCGAAACGAAGTGTCTCATCCCACAAAGTCGCCATCTGCTCTTTGCAGTAATTTCTGACTTCTTCAATGTTTGGACACTCGTATACGCACTGTCCCTTATCAAAGATCTGTACACGGATATTCTTCGCATAGAAGTTGCTCAGCTTCTTCTTCTTCCAAACAGCATTCGGGTCGAAGATTTCATAACCATCCTCTTCCGGAATGGTTTCCCCGTCCAGCGTCATCACATCGGCCAGAGCCTTATGATTGTCCTTATCGAAGAGACGGTACAGGGTCTTGAACCCAGGGTTCGTGATTTTCTCGATATTTTCGGAAATCTTGATTTTTGGAATGACAACGCCGTCCTTTTCCAAAGCAATCAGCTTATAAACCCCGCCGAAAACAGGCTGGGACTTTGCTGTAATCAGTCTTTCCCCAACACCAAAAGAGTCAATCTGTGCGCCTTCTAAGATTACGTCACGGATAATATATTCATCTAAAGAGTTTGAAACTGTAATTTCACATTCCTGCAGCCCCGCATCATCCAGCATCTTTCTTGCTTTCTTTGTCAGATACGCAACGTCTCCGCTGTCAATACGGATTGCCATCTTCTTTGGCTTTAATTCTTTGAACACCTTGATTGCATTTGGTACACCGGATTTCAGCACGTTATAAGTATCAACCAGAAGCGTACAGTTATTCGGATATATTTCCGCATACTTCTTGAAGGCTTCGTATTCACTGTCGTACATCTGTACCCAGCTATGGGCCATAGTGCCAACAGCAGGAATACCGTATTCTCGATCAGCGATTGCACAGGCTGTTCCTGCACAGCCACCGATGTATGCAGCTCTTGCACCATACACTGCAGCAGCCGTACCATGTGCTCTGCGGGTACCGAATTCCAGTACAGGTCTTCCATTTGCTGCACGAACAATTCTGCTTGCCTTAGTTGCAATCAGACTCTGGTGATTGATCAGCAGAAGAATCATCGTTTCAATAAACTGTGCCTGCATTACCGGTCCTCTTACAGTCAGAATCGGCTCATGAGGGAAGATTGGCGTACCTTCCGGCACTGCCCAGACATCACAGCTGAATTTAAAGTTGCGCAGATAATCCAAAAACTCTTCACAGAACATATCTTTAGAGCGCAGATACTCGATATCCTCTTCTGTAAAATGCAGACCCTTCAGGTATTCGATGACTGGTTCGAGCCCAGCCATGATGGCATAGCCACCGCCATCGGGAACCTTTCTGTAAAACATGTCGAAATATGCAATTGCTTCATCTACTTGACCTGACTGGAAGTATCCGTTTGCCATGGTTAGTTCATAAAAGTCCGTCAGCATTGTCAGGTTCTGATCTTTAATCATTGGAAATCTCCTTACTATATTTATCAAAACGATATATTACAATATATCATTATACACTACTTCAACATTTTCTTCAAGAAGTGACCCGTGTAAGATTCTGGACATTGGGCAACTTCCTCCGGCGTACCAGTAGCAACAACCGTACCGCCCCGATTACCGCCTTCCGGTCCCAGATCGATGACATAGTCTGCACACTTGATCACATCCAGATTGTGTTCGATTACGACCACTGTATTACCCGCATCCACTAGCTTGTTGAGCACCAGCATCAGCTTATCCACGTCAGCAAAGTGGAGGCCTGTGGTCGGCTCGTCTAAGATATATAACGTCTTGCCCGTGCTTCTCTTGGAAAGCTCAGTGGCCAGTTTCACACGCTGAGCCTCACCACCGGAAAGCTGTGTGGAAGGCTGTCCCAGTTTGATATAGTCCAGCCCTACCTGGTTCAGCGTATCCAGGTATCGTTTCAGAGACGGCAGGTTCTGGAAGAATTCCGCCGCTTCCGCTACGCTCATATCCAACACATCGTAGATGCTCTTACCTTTGTATTTTACCTCCAGGGTCTCGCGGTTGTACCGCTTGCCCTTGCAGACTTCGCAAGGTACATAGACATCCGGCAGGAAGTGCATTTCAATCTTGATGATACCGTCGCCGCTGCAGGCCTCGCATCGTCCACCCTTTACATTGAAGCTGAATCGGCCCTTGCCGTAACCTCTGATCTTCGCTTCCGGTGTGGCTGCAAAGAGGTCACGGATATGGGTAAACATCCCTGTATAGGTCGCAGGGTTGGAACGGGGAGTTCTGCCGATTGGAGACTGGTCGATGTCGATGACCTTATCCACGTGTTCCAGCCCCAGGATTTCATCAAATTTGCCAGCCTCGTCCTTCGTCTTATTCAGGATGCGGGAAGCTCCTTTGTTGAGGATCTCGTTGATCAGGCTGCTCTTCCCGGATCCGGACACACCGGTCACGCAGACCAGCTTGCCCAGCGGGATGTCCACATCGATACCCTTCAGGTTGTTTTCCGCGGCACCTTTGATGCTAATATACTTGCCATTACCTTCACGACGGACGCGGGGCACTTTGATAGCCTTTGCTCCAGACAGATACTGTCCCGTAATGGACTTTGGGCACGCCATAATCTCTTCCACAGTGCCCTGTGCCACCAGCTCGCCGCCGTAGATGCCTGCGCCAGGACCGATGTCGATGATGTGGTCCGCCGCATACATGGTATCCTCGTCGTGCTCTACGATCAGCAGGGTGTTGCCCAAGTCGGTCAGCTTGCGCAAAGTCTCCAGCAGTTTCTCATTGTCCCTCTGATGAAGGCCGATACTTGGTTCGTCCAATATATACAGGACACCCATCAAAGAGGATCCGATCTGGGTCGCCAAACGGATTCTCTGGGATTCTCCACCGGACAAAGTTCCTGCCGAACGGGACAGTGTCAGGTAGTCCAGGCCCACGTTGATTAAGAACATGAGACGTTCTTTGATTTCTTTGATGATCTGACGGCCGATGATCTGTTCCTTCTCCGTCAGTTCCAGGCCTGCGATAAAGTCATAGGCCTCGCGGATAGACATGTCGGACAGCTCGGCCAGGTTCTTGCCGCCTACGGTAACCGCCAGGATTTCCGGCTTCAGACGCTTACCATGACAGTCCGGACATTCCCGGGTCACCATGTATTTCTGCATTTTCTCCTTCATGAAGTCGGAGCTGGTTTCACGGTAACGACGTTCCACGTTGTTGATCATACCTTCAAAAGGATGGTCCCTGTGGGACACCGTTCCGGTGCTGCGGCTGGTGTAGGTGTATTTCAGATGTCTTTCCCCCGTACCGTAGAGGACCTCCTGCCTGAATTTCTCCGGCAGGTCCTTAAACGGCGTGTTGATGTCTACGCCGTGCTCCCTGGCCAGGGCATCGATGACCTGACGATAAAATCCACTGAATTCCATGGAAGCAAAGATGGTGCCCAACGCGCCCCCTGGAATGCTCAGCTCTTCCTTTACAATCAGCTCCGGTTCGATTTTCTGGGTAAAACCAAGGCCGTTACAGCTTGGACATGCGCCGAATGGATTATTGAAAGAGAACATTCTCGGTTCCAGTTCCTCGATGCTGATGCCGTGTTCCGGACAGGCCAATTTGGTGGAGAAGGTCTTCTCCTGGCTGAAATCTTTATCCATGAACTGTACCACAACCAGACCGTCCCCGTGCTGCATGGCCAGTTCTGCCGCTTCGGAAATACGGCCTTCCTGTCCCTCCCGCACCACGATACGGTCTACGACAATTTCGATAGTATGCTTAAAGTTCTTTTCTAACTTAATTTCCTCTTCATTGATAAGACGGATTTCCCCGTCGATTCTCGCCCTGGTGAACCCTTCTTTTCGGATACGTTCCAGAATCTTCTCATGCTCGCCTTTTCGACCGCGGATTACCGGTGCCAGAATCATCAGTTTCGTGCCTTCCGGATACTCCATGATGGCATCCACCATCTGGTCCACCGTCTGGCTGGTGATAGGCTTGCCGCAGACTGGACAGTGGGGCTGGCCGATACGGGCATAAAGCAGTCTCAGGTAGTCGTGAATCTCCGTTACAGTCCCTACCGTAGATCTCGGGTTCTTGCTTGTGGTCTTCTGGTCGATGGAAATAGCCGGTGACAGCCCTTCGATCAGCTCCACGTCCGGTTTATCCATCTGTCCCAGGAATTGTCTCGCATAGGAGGACAGGCTCTCTACGTAACGGCGCTGTCCCTCTGCATATATGGTATCAAAGGCCAGAGACGACTTCCCTGAGCCGGAAAGGCCGGTCAGAACCACCATCTTGTCTCTCGGGATGTTGACGTCGATGGCTTTCAGGTTATTCTCGCTGGCACCTTTGATGATAATTTCATTTGCCATGTAAATTCTCCTTATTTTAATCTCACTTTGTACTCAAAGATCTGGTCACGCAGCTGTGCCGCACGCTCGAACTGCAGGTCTGCGGCTGCCTGTTTCATTTCTGCTTCCAGTTCCTTGACGTAATCCTTTAGTTCCTTTTGTGTCAGTTCCAACGGCTTCTTGCCCTTGTACTTGGACTCTGCCGGTTTCGTCGCCTCGATAACGTCGCGGACTGATTTCTGCACGCTCTTCGGCGTAATGCCGTTTTCTTTGTTATAGCGGTCCTGAATACTGCGACGTCGGTCGGTTTCGTCGATGGCCGCCTTCATGGCCTTGCTGATATAGTCCGCATACATGATAACTCTGCCGCCGACGTTACGGGCCGCACGGCCGATGGTCTGAATTAAAGAGGTCTCCGTACGGAGGAATCCTTCTTTGTCAGCATCGAGAATGGCAACCAGGGAAACTTCCGGAATGTCCAGTCCTTCTCTCAGCAGGTTGATGCCTACCAATACGTCGAACTCGCCTAAACGCAGGTCGCGGATAATCTCCAGACGTTCCAGGGTATCCACTTCGGAATGGAGGTATCTGACACGGATTCCTGCGTTGGTCAGATAAGTGGTCAGGCTTTCCGCCATCTTCTTTGTCAACGTGGTCACAAAGGCTCTTTCGCCCCGCTCTGCCGTCGCTCTCAGTTCCGTAATCAGATCATCGATCTGCCCTTCCGTCGGTCTCACGTCGATTGGTGGATCCAGAAGGCCTGTCGGTCTGATAATCTGTTCCGCCGTAATGCCGCCAGCCTGCTCTTTCTCATATTCTGCCGGTGTCGCACTGACATATACCGTCTGGTGGGTCAGTTTCTCAAATTCGGCAAACTGCAACGGTCTGTTGTCCAGAGCCGATGGCAGTCTGAACCCGAAATCGACCAGCGAGGATTTTCTGGAACGGTCCCCGGCGTACATGGCCCGTAGCTGGGGCAGCATGACATGGGATTCGTCGATAAGCAGCAGAAAATCGTCTGGGAAGTAGTCGATCAACGTATACGGTCTGGTGCCCGGTGGCAGACCGTTGATATGTCTGGAATAGTTTTCGATGCCTTTGCATGAACCGATTTCACGCAGCATCTCCATGTCGTAACGGGTACGCTGCTCGATACGCTGGGCCTCCAGCAACTTACCTCTGTCCTGGAAGAACTGGATTCTTTCCTTCAGTTCCTCGTCGATGGTCACCAGCGCGCGCTCCATGTTGTCCTTGGATGTGACGTAATGGGAAGCCGGGTAGATAGCCACGTGATTACGCAGACCCAGGATTTCCCCGGTCAAAGGGTTCATCTCTTTGATGGACTCGATTTCGTCGCCGAAGAGTTCCACGCGGACGGCTTTGTCGGATCCCGCCGGGAAGATATCGATGATATCGCCGCGGACACGGAAATTGCCACGTTCGAAAGCCATATCGTTTCGCGTATACTGAATGTCTACCAGCTTACGGAGAATTTCGTTTCGCTCCTTCTCCATGCCCGGTCTCAGGGACAGCATCTGATTCTCATAGTCGAACGGGGAACCCAGGCCGTAGATACAGGATACGGAAGCCACGATGATGACGTCGCGGCGTTCTGCCAGGGCCGCCGTCGCAGAGTGACGCAGCTTCTCGATCTCGTCGTTAATCTGAGAGTCTTTTTCAATATATGTGTCAGTAGACGGCACGTAAGCTTCCGGCTGGTAATAGTCATAGTAGGATACAAAATACTCCACTGCATTCTCAGGGAAGAACTCCTTGAATTCCCCGTGAAGCTGTGCAGCCAGGGTCTTGTTGTGGGAAATGACCAGTGTAGGTTTCTGTACCTGCTCAATAATATTGGCCATGGTAAATGTCTTACCGGAACCGGTTACACCCATGAGGGTCTGGTGCTGTTTCCCAGCTTTTATGCCGGCTACAAGCTTTTCTACCGCCTGGGGCTGGTCGCCCATCATTTTATATTCTGAATGTAGTTTGAAGTCAGGCATGTCCTGATTCTCCTCTCTGATCGGTTAAAATCTATACTAAAATTCGTGTTTTCTCTCTATATTATATTCACCACTATGGTTACTATCAACCAGCAGTTTTTACCCCATAATTATAGCATAATCGCACTTTTTTCGCAAACAAATGTTCTATTTCGCCTTTTTCGAGATGAATAAATATACGCAAAATCACCGCAAAACGCTACAACCATTGAAAATACTGGGCTTTACACCCACATTCTCGGTGAGAATGCAGGTGACGATTTTGAAACCCCGTATGATTACAATTAAACGGCATCCTCACACATTTCGCTTACGATTTTCAGAGACACTTCTACGTCCGTATGCTCTTCGTAGGAGTCTTTTTCGTCAAGAAATCCCGTGTCAATCGAAACGTCAGTTAGTTCTCGGTACATACCGCCTTCATCAGGCAACACATCATCAATAAAGCTTTGCATATCCTGTACACCGTCTGCGATAATCTGTGCCTTATCTGCATACACATCCAGTGTAATGATTTCTTTAGCATGCCCCATCATTCTGGACACGGCCTTTGGGCTGTAATCATTTTTTAGGAGCAATGTACAGAAAGTACTACGCAAATCATGCCATCTAACATCGGGCAGACCAAGGTCTTTTAAGAGTTTTTTATATGGCTTGAAATGAAAGCTCATACTTCTTGGATGTCCGTAACTGGAACAACAGATATAGTCCTGATCGTTGAAGTCCTTCTTACGCCTGCTTCTATTCTTTTCATACTTCTTGCGTTCTTTTAAGATCTCCTCAAATACATAATCAGGGATATTCAAAGTTCTTACGCTGGACCTTGTTTTAGGAGGAATCTCCTGTTTTGTATAAGTCCCTTCCTGCATATCACTCTTCTTTGTGTTCGGTTTTCTGCCCAACTGACGTTTAACGGTAAGCGTTCTGTTGATATAATCAACGTCTGAATACTTCAGTCCATTAATTTCGCCTCGTCTTAGACCCATCAATACGGCAAACAGCACCTGCATATGTATTGGAGTTCCCTCACTTGCCTTAACCAGAGCTAGAATCTGCTCCAAGTTCAGGGTTTTCGTTGTATCAATGACTCTTTTTCTATACTCTTTCTTTTCCACATGCTTTGGAAGGTCTACCCCTCGTGCCGGATTGTACGACACAAGGTTATTCTTCTTTGCGTAGTCCATACAGGTATTCATCACTGTCTTAATTAGTCGAGTAACCGATAGCGAGTATTCTATTTTTTCATTATACAGTTCTCGGATATGGGACATCTTGATGTTGCTGAGATTCACTCCGTCAAAATACGGAATCAGATGATTATACACCACATTCTTATATCCATCATAAGAAGCTGCTGTCATCGTCTTACGTTTTACTTCCTCCAGCCAATAGGTGAGAAACTCTTTCATCGACAGGTCCTCATATACGATATACTTCCCCGCATACAGCTGCCCTACAACCTTATCTCTTACCTCCATAGCCTGCTCATCAGACTCGTAACCTTCTTTCTTCTGGATATACTCTGTTCCATCAGGAAAGATTAGTCTTACCTCAAAATAAAATTCTTCTTCTGCAGTTTCCTTTACTGCTCCCACCTTAAAATCTATAAAATTTAGTTTTTTCAGTTCTAACATGTCCTTCTCCTTACTTCATAATATGGTTCATGAAATCTATGATTTTTCCATCTTCGTCCATAATTTCACAATAATATTCAAATGTTGTATTTACCGACTCATGGCCAAGCAATGCTGATATTTTCGGAAGATTCACGCCTTGCTCCATTAAGATCGTCGCATACATATGTCTCAATGAATGGACGGATATTCTTGGAAGCGCATTTTTCTTACACAATTTGATTACGGCATTGTTCATAGAAGTCATGCTATGCGGTTTGCCGTTCTCCCTGCAGGAGATATAATCGTGATCTTCATATTCATCTTCAAACTTGACCTTATTGTAGTTGACGAGAAGCTGTCTCTTTTTCACTTCGTTTAAAACTACATCCGGAACTCTTAAGACTCTGTAACTGTTTCCGGTCTTCGGCGGTCTTTCCGTCATTTTCGTTGCTTCAATCTTATGCTGGTTTCCAAACTGATAATTCACGCCAAGCTGTCTGCTGATTCTCACAGTCTGTGCCTGATAATCAAAATCACTAAATTTAAGGCCTGCTACCTCTCCTTTACGAAGCCCGCAAAACAGGCATAATAGAATTTCCAAGTACCAGTTCGTGCTTGCCGCCGCCTTCAGGAATTCCCTTGTCTGTCTTTTATTCAGAATCCTAATCGAAGGCTTCTTTCTGTGATAAGCCTTTGCATCATATACCGGGTTCTCCAAAATATATCCTTCAATTACGGCATCTTTCAGAGCCAGATATAAGAATTCTCTGGCTGCACCGCCTGCTGATTCGGAATGCTTTGCTGCCTCTTCTAAAATCGCATTGATATACTCTGTCGTTACATATCGCAGTTTAATGTCGTTTCTGATATTTGGCAGAAGCAGTTTGTTTAATGCATAAGACTTTGCCATCCTTGTTGTTGGCTCAATACGCTTACAGAAGGTTTCATCGAACCAATACTGCAGGTAGTCATCAAACATAATCTCTGTATTGATATCATGGTGATTGAGATAATCATGGTATTTCTTCTCAAAATCCGTCTTATAAAACAAATAGCTTCTTTCTGCATCCGCTTCTGTTTCAAAGCCGGTTTTTACATCATGCTGAATATTGCCGTTCTCCAGCAGTATTTTTATCTTATGTCCCCATTTATCATCTACACGAAATACTTTTTCGTTGTTCATTTTCTTCTCTCCTCTCTCCCATCTGAAATCTGCTTTATCTTTGTGGACCAAATCATAAAGCAATCAGCAGATTTCCGCACGGCTGCGATTTTTCAAATCGCACACTTGACTGTCCTTAAGCTATATCTTTGAATTTATTCTTGATTTTGTACATCTGACATATGGCTTGCACGCATCCAGGCAAGATGCTGATTGCCAGGGCCAGATTTATCTCGATCATCTTCCTTCGGTTTAAGCTGCCGACTCTTTTCTTCAGCCTTGCCTTGCTGATTGTAATAATCTGTTCGCATATTGCCTTGGAGCTGCTGTCCAGTTCTTTCATCCGATTGACCTTTACATGGGTCGGCATATACCATTTATTTTCTTTCTTTGTTGTAATCGGTACAATGATCGTGGTTGCTGCATGTTTGTTTCCTATGTTGTTCTGTACGATTACTACAGGTCTGTATCCATGCTGGACACTTCCATCAACCACTTCGAGGTCTGCCATATATACTTCTCCGCGTTTAATATTCATCATTGCATTATTCCTCCTATGTAAAAGCAATGCTCCTTAAGTCAAACTTCGAATTAAAAAGCATTGCTTGAACTTTTGTTTTACTTTTCTGTTATCCTGATTTGTCCACGACACCCCGGACCGGGAAGTCAATAGGCAGCAAGTGGCTTTCTTGCTTCACGGGTCTCTAACCCCACCTGTGGTTCTCACAGAGCCGCCCTTTCGGACAGGAGTATCATTATCCCCTTTGGAGATCATCGCACATAGCAGGTGCCGCCTGTCATTTACAATCAGATATTTCTCGCCGATGCGTATCTATTGACGGTGCTTTCGTTCATCACGTTCCAAAGGTAACGTACCTATTGAATGTGTATGCAGTTGTCAAAGTTCACTCTGTGGACTGACAACCGCAACTCCTGTTTGCTTCAACGAAGCTTACACTTTGAAGTAAATTGCCCTTCCAATATATAGGCAGTGGTGGGGGCAAAAATATAAGGTTGTGATGAAAATTATTTTAATTTTTTTATAATCGTTTTAATCTGTTGGGAAACTGCTGCCTGTGACACACCCAAATCCTTAGCAATTTCAGCCTGGTTTTTTTCTTCAAATACATACTGCGTTAATATGTCTAACTGCTTTAACGTGAGTTCTTTCACTTTGTCTAGCAGCTCTGGGCTTGAGATTGTTTCCACCCAATCGTAACGACCTGTCTGGAAGTATGTATCCTCACAACAGAACTTTTCCGGGCACTTCACTTCCAGTGGATGACTTCCGTCCACATACTCTTCTTCAGGAATATGTACAGTGAAATGTCTAAAGCTACGCTCTCTTCTAAAAGCTTCCCATTCCTCAGCTTTCACTTTTTCAAGCTTTTCTCTCGTAATGCCTACTGCTAGACAATGCTTCTCAATATGCATCCAATCTTGTTCAAAGACTCTCTTTTCATGTTCATAATTAAATTTCATTCTTGTAACCTCCGAATTTTGAAAAATTTGATATAACTTCTTCAAAATCCGTCAGCTACGGTCCTCTTATCTGTTTCATCGATGCTCCTGTTCCGAGCTGCAGAACAAAAGCAAACCGAATTTTACGCAAACAAAAAAGCCTGACAAAACAATATAGTTATCCCTTATCGGATTACTTTTGTTTTGCCAGGCTCTTAATGATACTCGTCAAGTTCAGACCATTCACAAACTCTTGGAGGCCAACCGCCGCTCCTGATGATACTGTGTCAAATCCAGCGGTACTCGTGAACTCCTCATTGTATTCAATTATTATTAACCTATTAGGCTGTTAGCCTTCCATGTCGCTGTGTGCCTTGTACTGGAAATCTGTTTCCTTTATCAAAACAGATCCCCTCTCTATGACCACTTCCAGGTTGCTCTTACATTTCGGACAAAAGAATTCCTCAATGTTGGCAACGCATCCTTTGAATAATTTCTTCCCGCACATCGGGCATGTTACAATGTATTTCCCTTGCTTCATCGTCTTTTACCTCCCAGGTAATATCCCATAATAC
>JAFWZZ010000034.1 GCA_017522185.1 Bacillota bacterium
TAGAGTTCTTTTTCTGGTCATAACTGTGATCCTTTCATAGTTTATTTATACCACAGTTTCCACACAAAGTGTGGCCCATATTAGGTATGACCATTTACCTAAATTAAAAATTGCGTGTCTCACTCATAGGTAGTAGTTTAAAGTGAAAGGTTTACACTTTTCTTTATTTTAGACAAAAGTAGTAAACGCAGCATAATTTGTGTGGGTGCGGGCATATACTTGAGCATGATGATTGTGGTAAATAAAGAGAAAGTAAAGAAAATGCTGCGGCGGGGACTGGCTTTTGCATTGGTCATCGGTCTTGCCGCAGGATACCGGGTGGTCAATCCCGGTCCTGAAAGTGTGAAGACCATGGGGGCTGACGGGGAAGTAACCAATTGGGGCCTGTCCTTTGATAAGGAAGGAGAACCGCCGGTGGGGAATGCATCGGCCGGAGATTTGGCAAAGTATGATGCCTGGTATGTGGGGGATACCGGGAAGAAGACCATTTATCTGACCTTTGATGCGGGCTATGAGAACGGGTACACGGCAGAGATTCTGGATGTGCTGAAATCTCATCAGGTGCCTGCGGCCTTTTTCCTGGTCGGTACCTATATCCGGGATAACCCGGATCTGGTGAAACGGATGGCCGAAGAAGGACATATCGTGGGGAATCATTCCATGAACCACCGGGACATGTCAGCGGTGACAGATATGGCTGTGTTTGAAAAAGAGCTGGCGGAGGTTGAAATTGCTTATCAATCGGCGATAGACGATGCGGCTGACGCTGACAACGGCGCATCCCCAGACAAGGGAAAATCGGGAGAAAAGAAGGTGAAAATGCCGAGATATTACCGCCCGCCGGAGGGGAAATTCTCGCCCAATAATTTAGAAATGGCGAAGAAGCTGGGGTACAAGACTATATTCTGGAGTCTGGCTTATGTAGACTGGAACACGGACCGGCAGCCGACCCGTGAAGAGGCGCTGAACACACTGCTTCCTCGGACCCACAACGGGGCGGTGATTCTGCTCCACTCCACCTCCAAGACCAACGCTAAGGTGCTGGGAGAACTGATCGAGCGGTGGAAAACAGAAGGATACCGCTTCGGTACGCTGGATGAATTGACGAAAAGTGCTATAGAATAGGTTTTGTTGATTTTAGGTGGTTTTTGTACATTGAACGAGCCACCTTTATTTATATTTTTGCTATATATAGTGGATTTAGACGGACGGGTTGCAAAAATTGTACCACCTTTTTCGGGTGAATTAGCATATATAGTGTCCATATCCTACATACAAAAAAGCAGACCGTATTTCAGGTCTGCTTTTCCCAAATTCAGAGCTATTTCAAATCAAACGCCGGGTTGATGGCATAAAAATTCTTGTAATCCAGCTCGTCTTGCACCATTCTTAAGGCTTCGCCGAACCGCTGGAAGTGAACGATTTCCCGTTCCCGCAGGAAGCGGATCGGATCCAGCACATCCGGGTCATCTACCATGCGGATGATATTGTCGTAAGTGGTTCTGGCCTTTTGTTCTGCGGCCAGGTCTTCCGTCAGGTCCGTAATCGGATCGCCTTTGACGGCGAAACAAAGGGCATCGAATGGAAATCCTGCTGCTGCCTGGGCGTAGACGCCTGCCGTGTGGTCTACGAAATAGGCTTCCATACCGGCGTCTTTAATCTGATCGATGGTCATGTCACGGGTCAGCTGGTGGACGATGGCCGCCACCATCTCAAAATGGCCAAGCTCTTCATTTCCGACGTCCGTCAGAATGGCTGCAACTTTCCGGTTCGGCATTGCATAGCGCTGGGACAGATAGCGGAGAGAGGCGCCGATTTCGCCGTCCGGACCACCGTACTGGCTGATGATGAATTTTGCCAGAGCCGGGTTGGTGTTTTTGATCTTTACCGGATACTGTAATTTCTTTTCATAGGTCCACATAGGCTAATCCTCCATTTCCCAAGGCCATGGGGTACATGCCCAGGCCCAGCCTTTTTCAGTGTCTGTGCCGCCCATGGTCAGGGGGCCAAAAGACTCTTCATAGAATGCAACGGCTTCTACATATTTTTTCTGGGTTTCTTCGTAGAAGACCAGTGCCGCCTGATTGGTCGGATGGGTATCGAGGAAAAGTCCCGTGTCATACAGTGCAAAGCTGTACATCTGCACCTGTTTCATCGCCTGTTCTCTATTCATTTGCGCATACCTCCCCTTCTTTTCCCTTCGAATGGGAGATCCAGTTCCGGGAAAATGGTGCCCCGGTGAAAGCCCTCTTCCAAGGGATAGGTTTCCTGCCAGCGCTGCCATGGTACATAGGCCATGGCCAGTGCCATAGGCTGTCTGGTTTCCGTCTGGGAGCAGGCTGTATTGCAGTCAGACACAACTGCACAGGCGGATGCCGCCGGCTGGACTTTTTGTTCCTGATGCTGCCGGGAACGGTCTTCATCCAGACTGGCAAGAAGAATGGGCATGCCAATATAAGGTTCCTGTCTATTCAAAATAAAACCCCTTTCACAGTAAGATAGTTTATTCTATGAACAAAGGCGGTAAAATGTGCTATACTATACGTATCCAAAGACGAGAAAGGAAAGAGAAAAGATGAAATTTGTGATTCAGAGAGTAAGCGAAGCATCTGTAACCATAGATGGAGAAGTGAGAGGTCAGATCGACAAAGGTTTTGTTGTGCTGATTGGCGTAGGTCATGAAGACACCAAAGAGATAGCAGATAAGTTTATTAAGAAACTGCTGAACATGCGCATTTTTGAAGATGCAGATGGTAAGACAAACCTGAGTCTGGCAGACGTAGACGGCGGCCTGCTGCTGATTTCCCAGTTCACTTTATATGCCAACTGCAAGAAGGGTAACCGTCCAAGCTTCACAGAAGCCGGAAGCCCTGATATGGCATCCGCATTATACGATTACATCGTAGAGGAATGCCGCAAGGTGGTACCAAAGGTGGAAACAGGCGAATTCGCAGCCGACATGAAGGTGGCATTGGTCAACGACGGACCGTTTACTGTGATTTTAGACGAAAAGATTTTATAATGATTGCGAAAGCAGGCCTTGCAGGGCCTGTTTTTCTTTTTGGATTTTAGTTTCTATAGAAACCAAACATAGCCTTTGCGAAACAAAAAAATGCTATTTAAAGGTGTTGGTTTCTTAAATTTCTAAAACTGTTTCTATAGAAACACTTTTTTCTCTTTTGACAACAAAACCAGATTTTTTAGGCTAAACAGTTTCCTAAATTCCTAAAATCGTTTCTATAGAAACAAAATTTGGAGCTATGACAACAAATAGTGCAGATTTGTTTCCGTACTATACAAAATCGTTTCTATAGAAACAAAAAACCTCTCTAAAGAAACCATAACTGTTCTTAGAGAGGTTTATTCTATTCTTCTTTCTTTACCAGCAGGAAAATGGTAGCAAAGATGCAGGCAAATCCTACAAAGTCCATAAATGCAAAGGCTTCGCCCAGCCACAGAACCATGATTACGGTAGCGGATACCGGCTCGATGGTTGCCAGCATGGAAGCTTTGACCGCACCGATACGGTGAACGCCGACCAGGTAGATGGCAAAGGTAATTGCGGTACCGAATACAACCATAGCCACGAAAGCAATGATGCATGACGGGTCATGAACCATTGGTGCATTCCAGGAACCAGTGGAAATCCATAATACCATGCCGCCGATGAACATACCGAACCCTGTTACGGCAGTGCTGCCGTATTTACCAATGATAGGAACAGGAATCAGAGTATAGGTTGCCAGGAAAAAAGCGGCCAACAGACCCCAGGCCAAACCCAGCGGTGTGATAACCATGGTATGGATGTCACCGTGAGTTGCCAGGAAGAAAGTTCCCAGCAGGGCCAGCACGATAGCCAGAATTTCTTTGCCGTGTGGTAGTCTGCGACCCATGAAGCAGGCCCAGATCATAACCAGCAGCGGTCCCAGATACTGCAGGATTGTAGCTGTTCCTGAGTTAGTGTGGGAAATGGCTGTCAGGTAAGACAGGGAATTGAACATGATGCCGAATACTGCGAAGATTAGAAGTCTGACCACGTCCTTCTTGTCTTTCCAAATGGCAATCATGTTTTCACGGTCGGTAACAAAACCGTAGATTACCAGCAGAGCGCCAGCCATAGCCAGACGATAAGCCGTCAGGTACTGGGGTTCTGCGTTAAAATTGTCGAATATATATTGTCCGCAGCAGCCGGAAAATCCCCACAGGATCCCTGCAATCAGGGTTATGACTGCGCCGGAAGTTTCTTTTGATATATGTTTCAAGTTTCGTCCTCCTTCAAAAACTCCAAAGCTAATTATATGGCGAAACCGTTGCGTTATCAAGGAGAATTTGATACAATTTTTTCTATGGAAAAAAGAAGAATTACGAAAAATAACATAGAAATTTATCATTATCCCAACGAAAATACCCACAGCTTTTGCCTGTCTCTGTACATCAAAGCAGGGGCCCTCTACGAAGCCGACAAGGATAACGGCATCACACATTTTTGGGAGCATGCCATTTTCCGCAACATCAATCATTTGATGGACGGTCACATGTACGAGGAAATCGATAAGCTGGGGCTGTATTTTAACGGGGCTACATACAAGGAATTTGTGCAGCTTTATGTAATCGGTGCGCCAAAGCATTTTGCAAAGGCGGCAGATATTCTGCTGAAGATTTTCCAGCCAATGACTCTGCCGGTGGACCAGATTAAAACGGAACAGCAGAGAGTCAAGGCGGAGATTCGCGAAGCGGAAGATTTCAAGAGTCTGGACTATTTTGCGGGGACTCACGCATGGAAGGGCACGTCTCTTCGTAACACCATTCTTGGTACAAAGGGCAATGTATCCGGCTTTCACAAAAAGCGTCTGGCTGCTTACCATCAGGAGATGATTGCAGCGGAGAATATGTTCTTTTATGTAACCGGTTGTGTGGATGAGGAAATGATTGAAACCTTTGCGGGAAAAATAGGAGAACTGGACGTTCCACAGGCGGCCACCCGCAGAGAAAACATGGCGACAAAACCGGAAAACTTCGGTGCGCGCAACCTGGAAATCAATGTGAAAAACAGCAAGTACACCATGGCCCAGTTTTCCTTTGATTTTGTGACTGCCAAGTACACTTACGCCGAGCTGGCACTGCTGTATGACATTCTGTTCAGCGGGGAAAACGCACTGCTCCATCAGGAACTGTCAGAAAAGCGAGGCATGATTTACAGCTTTTCTTCCACACTGGAAAAGTACAGCAACATCGGACGACTGTTCTTTGTGTATGAGGTGGCCATGAAAGACCTGTATGAGTCGGTGGAAATTACCACCAAAGAGTTGGCAAATCTGGGAGAAACTATCGAGAAAAGACTGGAACTGGTACTGCCGGAATACACCGACAATGCCTACTTTATCTACGATGATAACGAAGGTTTCAACTGGCAGCGTGCTTATGAAAATCACATCATGAACGGCAAAACCACCAGCCTGGAAGAAACCAGAGCCCAGTTCCTGAAGGTGACGCCGGAACGACTGCGAGAGATTGCCGGGGAGATTTTTACCCGGGAAAATCTGTGCCTTTCTCTAAAGGCGGACAAGAAAAAATTAGACTTAGACAAGCTGCGTGGCAGCGTCTTATTATAGGATTGAAAGGAATTGACAAGGATTAACAGGAGGATAAACTATGAACTTTAAACAGTGTTTCTTTAGAATCTACGACAAGAAAATTGCATCCGGCGAAATTACATTCAGCCGTACAGGTATCAGCAAGGATCAGTTTACTGCACTTTGCACAGAGCCTGACTTTGTTTTTGACAGAGCTTTACTGGACAAACTGAAGGAAACTATGAACCTGACAGATGAACAGCATGACATGCTGGTAAGAGCAGCAGACGGTCAGGACGTGTAATGGTAGAAACCTTAAATCCAGGGAGTATTTTTCTTGTGATTTAAGGATTTTATGATAAAATATAATGAGGTCGTTATTGGGAAGAGAAATCCAGAAGGGAAAAGATTTTTTAGGAGGAAAATATGCAAAACGCTAGAGAAAAAAGAGTTCTGCGCTTAAGTGCAATTTTAATTGCATTTGCTATGATGTTTACAGCTTTCGCTTTTACTACGAATGATGTATATGCGGCAGCAAAACCGGCGCAGGTAAAGAATCTGAAAATGTCTGCGTCCACAGCAACATCCATTACAACAAAGTGGGCGAAAGCAAAGAACGCAAAACAGTATCAGGTTGCGTATAAGAAACTGGGTGCTTCTAAGTTCAAGACTAAGACAGTATCCAAGCTGACTTACAAAGTTACAGGTCTGACACAGGATACTACTTACTGCATTAAGGTTCGTGGTGTAAATGGAAAGACTTACGGCAAGTGGAGCAGCGTAAAGAAGTTCAACACAAAAGTAAATTATGCCAAGGCTGCAAACGAAACAAAGGTAACGGTTACTGTAACAAGCAGCAAGGTGCAGATTAAGATTGGCAAGCTGGGTCTGTCCGGCAAGGCAACTGTTTATGGAATGGGACCAAATGAATACCTGAAGGCTGATGCAGTAAGCGGTATCGTTACTGCAAACGAAGCCGGTTATAAGGTAGGTACTTTCTCCATGAACAAGGCAAAGACTCTAAGCGTTGCCAGAACAAAGAATGGCTACGACAGAGCGTATGACAAGTTCTACGTTGTATACGATGGCGCAATCGTAAAGGGCCCTATCTATGCAACTACAATTCCATCTGCAGGCCGCAAGGTTACAAAGACAGTAGCTTCCAAGAAGGGTATTGTAGATGAACTGTCCGAACTGAGCTTTGAAGTTGCAGACGATTTAGGTGCAAACTGGACTGCAATGAATATCGACTTCACACAGTTAGTACTGGATAGCGATGCAGGCGCAAGCAACAGTGCAATCACAGTAAATGGAAAAACTTACTACATGAACGACCGTTATGTTGGAAGTCTGGACTACAGATTATCCAGATATGAACAGATGGGTGTGAATGTAATTGGCATTGTTATTTCCTTCGTAGACTCTGAAGTTTACAGTAACTATCCGGATGCACTGAAATATATTGATGATGCAAGATGGACCAATGGTTTTAACACATCCACAGCTGAAGGTAGAGACTACTTCATCGCCGGTATGGAATTCCTTGCTGACAGATACTCCAAGGGCGGCAATGGTCTGATTTGCAACTATGTAATCGGTAACGAAATCGACTACGCTTATGACTGGAATGAAGTTATCCCTAATAAGGGTAAAAACCTGGGTGCGAGAGGCGATAACAGAAACTTAAGAGCTGGAGAAACAGAAACAAAGGCTGCATTTGATACTTACATGGAAGAATATGCAAGAACCCTGCGTATTGCAAACACTGCTGTAAAGAAGTACGCAAAGGATGCAACAGTAAGTGTAAGCTTATCCAAGGAATGGGCTAAGAGTGTTGGAGAACAGAATGGCTCCAAGGCAAAGTCCAGCAAAAAGTTTGACTCTTACAGACCAAAAGAAATTGTTAGCTGGTTAAACTACTACACAAAGAAGGGCGGAGACTTTAACTGGGCTCTGACACCACACCACTACCCAATCGGCAATGGCTATACTGGTGATTACGAAACTGGTCTGGGCTCCAAGAAGGTGCTGATTACAGGCAACCCTGACACAACTACAACAATCACACAGAGCAACATGGAGGTTCTGCAGTTATTCCTGAACAGACCTGTAAATAAGTTCAAGGGTACTGCAAGATCCATCTTCTTAACTGAAAATGGTTCCAGCTCCGGCTATGAAAGTGGAACACCAAGCGTAGAGGCACAGAGAGAGCATGCAGCAGCTGTTGCACAGCATTACTACAGAGCAGCAAGCTTACCATCTGTAAAGGCAATCGTATACTATAAGATTACTGACAGAGAAGCAGAAGGTGCTACTGAATACAAGATGGGTCTGATCGATACTACAGGTCAGAAGAAACTGGCTTATGACGTATGGAAGAACATTGATAAGCAGAAGGGCGTTGCAGACGAATACCTGAACACTATCTCCTTCAAGAAGGGCGGCAAGACATACAAGAATCTGAAGTCCTATAAGGAAGCAATGAAGGTTGTAAAGAGTGACTGGAACTGGGATAAGAATTGGAAGTTCTAGTTTCCCGCAATGAAACAAATAAAAAACAAAAGAGCCTTTGAAAAAAGGCTCTTTTTCTATGCAGATTTTCAAAGTTATGGTAAACTATAATTGAGATATTCTGCAATTGGGCAGAGTATAGGGGACAGAAGGGATGATAAGGAGGAAGAAGATGGAAAACACAAGAAAAAAGAGTGCATTCCGCTTTGGTGCCATTTTACTGGCTGTTTTGATGATATTTACAGCAATATCTTTTGGCGCAGGTGAGGCTTTCGCTGCCAGCAAAGTTTCACAGGTGAAAAATCTAAAACTATCCAAGGCGACCACATCGTCACTGAAGGTGAAATGGGGAAAAACAAAGAACGCTACCGAGTATCAGGTTGCATATAAGCAGCTGGGCAAAAAATCCTTTAACCTGGTGAAAACATCAAAAACTTACTACACTATTCCAAAGCTGACACAGGATAAGGTTTACTGCGTCAAGGTGCGTGCCTTTAACGGTTCCAAAGCCGGAAAATGGAGTGAAGTGAAAAAATTCCAGACAAAGGTTAACTACGCGAAGGCATCTGATGAGTCCAAGGTGAAGGTAACAGTAACCAGCGACAAAGTGAAAATCAGTATCGATTCACTGGGGCTAAGTGGAAAGGCAACACTATACAGTGTTAAGCCAAACCAGTATCTGACAGCTGATAAACTTAGCGGCATTGTAAAGACAAACTATAAGGGAACTGCCATTGGCACTTTCAGCATGAGCAAGTCTAAGACCTTTACCATTGACAGAATGACAAAGGACGGATATGACAAAGCATATGATAAATATTACGTAATCTATGATAAGAGCATCGTTAAAGGGCCGATTTATGCAACAACTGTTGCTTCAGCCAATCGAAAAGTTGTCAAACCGGCAGCCTCTAAAAAGGGTCTCATCGATGAGTTGACAGAACAGTCCTTTGAAGCTGCTGAGGATCTGGGCGTAAGTTGGACTGGGTTAAACATTGACTTTACACAGCTTCTGATTTCCAACGAAGACGCTGCGGGTAATCCGGTCGATAATACCGGAATAAGCCCTTATTCCATAGACTTCAATGGTAAAACATATTACATGAATAAGCCATACGTAGATTCATTAGACTATCGTCTGTCCAGATATGAAGAGCTGGGCATCAATGTAATTGCAGTAGTCATTTCCTTTGTGGAGTCAGAAGTTTACAGCAATTATCCGGACGCATTGAAATATATCGATGATGCAAGATGGACCAATGGTTTTAACACGTCCACGAACGCTGGTAGAGACTACTTCATCGCCGGTATGGAATTCCTTGCTGACAGATATTCTCAGAGCGGAAATGGTCTAATCAGTAACTATGTTATTGGCAATGAAATCGACTATGCTTACGACTGGAACGAAATCATTCCAAATAAACATAAGAATGGTAAGACCCTGCCACCTAGAAATGGGAATAAAACACTGAGAACCAATGAAATCGAAACAACTGCAGATTTCGATGTGTACATGGAAGAATACGCAAGAGTGCTTCGTATTGCAAATACAGCAGTTAGAAAGTATTCCAAGGACGCAACTGTTAGTGTCAGCTTCACCAGAGAATGGGCGAAGAGCATTGGCAAGCAGAATTATGCGAAACCGGAAAAGAATAAGAGATACGACTCTTATGCACCAAAAGATATTCTGGATTGGTTGAACTACTACACTAAGAAGAGCGGCGATTTCAATTGGGCGTTAACACCGCACAATTATCCTCTGGCGGACGGTGATGCGGCAGCTTATGAAACCGGAAAGACCAACGGCAAAGTCATCATTACTGGAGATGTAGATACCACAAAGAAGATTACCCAGAATAACTTTGAAGTGCTGCAGATGTACTTGAACCGCGCTACAAGTAAGTACAAAGGCAAAGTTCGTTCTGTTTACCTGACAGAAAACGGATGCAGTTCCGGTTCTGAAAGCGGTACCCACAGTGCGTTAATGCAGAAACGACAGGCTGCAGCAGTGGCACAACTGTACTACAGATATGCCAGTCTGCCATCTGTAAAAGCAATTGCATATTACAGAATTACTGACAGAGAGAGTGAAGGTGCTACGGACTACAAGATCGGTTTAATCGACACCAATGGTAAGAAAAAATTGGCGTATGATGTATGGAAGTACATTGATACAGATAAGTCTTTCCAGTACTCCAATAAATATTTAGGCTATATTACATTTAAGAAGAACGGAAAGATTTATAGCAAAGCCAATGGCAAAATCAAATCCTACAAAGATGTTATGAAAGTTGTAGATAGTAATTTCAATTGGAATAACTACTGGAATGTTGATAAGCTGACGCCAGTGGAAACTGAAAAATAGCATCACAAGACAAATCTAAAAAAACAAGAACCCCTCGTGCTGTAAATATGAATTTACAACACGGGGGTTTTATATTTTCCCCGAATTTATTCCATGACAAAACTTGAAATTCATAGGAGAGATGATGTAATAAAATTGGCGCTTTGTCGAAAGTGCCAAAAAAGAATTCGAACAGGAGGGAAATATGGAAAAAGTGCGAGAAAGCAATATGTTGCGAATTTGTGCTATTCTGATTGCAATGGCAGTAGCGATTACTTCAGTTGCAGTCACTGTAGACGATATCTACGCAGCGAGTGCACCAGCCAAGGATTACAGATCTGCAGATGGCGGCAAGACTTACAAGTTTATTATTAAGACAAAGAAGCTTTCTTACACAACAATCAAGAAACAGGATGCAAAGAAGTATTTCTACAAAGTCAGAGCACTGAAAAAGGTTAATGGCAAGAACCAGTATGGCTCCTATAGTAACATCGTAACTGCTACAACCAATAAGTAGTCAGATGCGTTAAAAACATTAATTATTAAGGGGCAGGAAAATAAATATTTCTTTAAGCCGGAAATGATCGATACAGAAAATCCGGATGTAGTTGTGTACGAAGTTGTTGAACGTTACCTGAGCAAGGTAATGAATCTTGACTTCTAGTAAGAATGTAGATTCGAACTAGTTTCGAGCGAACTAAACCTTAAAACGAAGATGAAAACAGGAGATTTGACCTTAGTGTCAGATCTCCTGTTTGCTTCGGCATTATTTTCCCAAAACACTCTTCACAAAAGCTGAAATATAGGTTATAATGTAATCTCCAAGTGTGCATAGAGGCGTTATCAAGACGCTAAAAATGCGATTTGGAAAAAAGTATATGGGAAACGTCAAAAAAGTTTAAAAAATTTAATTTCTTTGAATGAAAAGTGATGTTTCAATCGTATACCTATTAGATGCCTCACAAAGTGAGGTATGGGAAAAACATCATAAGGTTGTTCCATACCGTCATGCAGCGGTATGTGCAATAGAAGGGACAAGTTTCGGCGAGTAATCAAAAATCGCGAAGTGTTTATAACGCCAGAGATATTGTCCTGAACCTAATATGTTTTCGGACAATATTTTATTTTTACAAAGGAGAAAAGAAAATGAAAAAGAACAACGCAAAAAGAACAGTAGTCGTTATCGCGTTAATCGCTTTAATGGCAATTCCAAGCATGTTTGCTTACTTCACAGACACTGATAGTGCTAAAAACACATTCGTTTTCGGTGACGTAGAGATCGAATTAAACGAAACTAACTGGGAAGAAGGAGAAGTAAACTATGAAGACGCTCAGAGTGTAGTTGCAGGTGATGTTATCGCTAAGGATCCTACGGTAACTGTTAATAATGCTACTCCTACATATGTATTCATGAAGGTTACTCAGCCAGAAGATGCTAAGTATACAATTGGTGAAATCGGTGATGGATGGAAAGTATTAAACGAATCCACTGCTGATGGTAAGAAAGTAACTGTTTACTACTACGACACAATTGTTAAAGCAACATGCGCATTACCTGCTTTATTTGAAACTGTTTCCTTTGCTGAAACATTAACAGAGGATGGCCTTGCAGATACTACTTTCGATATTGATATCAATGCTTATGCTATTCAGGCTGAAACATTTGCTACAGCAGATGCAGCGTGGACTGCAGCTCCAGCAGAATGGAAATAAGGTATAAATAAAATATATACTACATAACAACCAAAATTTGCGGCTCCGCATGGAGCCGCAGTTTTAGGATTTTTGGCTGGGTTCAAAAATCCGTAAAAAACAACATATTTAAGGAGTTTACACATGACCAAAGCGAAACGTATCATCGTTATCACTGCTCTGGCTGTAATCTTCCTTTGTGGCATGGTCTATGCTGCAACCTCTAATAACGCAAACAAGAGTTTTGAGACAGGCGTCGTGGATATTACCCTTGAGGAATACCACGTGCAAGGCGGAACGGAGGCTGCATGGTCCGGCTCCGCTCATGTTATGCCTGGAACGAAGGTATCTTTGATCCCGCGTATCAAGAACATGGGGACCGACTGCTATGTCAGAGCGAAGATTGCCTTCAGAGATACAAATGGAGAAATCACAGAAAGACACATTACCGGTTTTTCAAAAGACTGGTACAAGGCCGATGACGGCTATTACTATTACAAGAGTGTGCTAGGTGTTAAGAAGACAGCAGAACTTTTCAAAGGCCTGGACATTCCGACAGACATTCCGCAGTCCATGGCAAATAAGACATTCTACATGGACATTACCGTACACGCAATCCAGAGCAAGAACTTCACGCCGGATTATGATATGGCGGATCCATGGGGCAGCGTGAAAATCGTAAAACAGGAAAAAGACGGCAACCATGACTTTACTGTTTACGAAGAATCAGGCAAGAGTGCATTTGAAATCATTTGCAAAGGGACAAGCAAGAATATTATCCCAGAACTGGATAAACTGTTTGCTGACATTCCATACCTGATGCCGGGTGAAAACTACTCGGAAACATTGAAATTCAATAATAAATCTAACAAAGACATCAATCTGTATTTCCGCAGTGTATTTTTACATGATTCAGATCTTGCAGATAAAATCAATCTGAAGATTACCATGACACAGAACGGAAAGCAGAAGACTATATATGACGGCCCACTCAGCGGTAAAAGATTTGAAAAGAACTCTCTGCTGGCGAAGATTATCGAAGGGGCTAAGGGAGAAATCACATTCACTATCAGTGTACCGTCTGAACTGACTAACACATACAGCTTATTTGATAGTGATATGAAGTGGATTTTCTCCACAAAACAGATTACTGACGACGATATCGAAGCAGTTGAAACAGGCGATAAGAACGAAATGATGTTATACCTGGCAACTGCAGCAATCGCAATCGTAGCCATGTTTATTCTGTGGGCAAAACGAAGAAAGGAGACAGAACAGGATGAAGAAATCTAATCCGAACAACGTGAATAGAAAAAACACCAAGCGTGGCATCCTGATCTGTTTATTACTTCTTATTATGGCTGTGTGCGTTGGAGTGTTAAGCATTCACGCATACTTTACTGATACTGATTCCGTAAACAATAACTTTACGGTAGGGGAAAACGTAATCGAAATTACAGACGATGAAAATATCGTTGTAAAGAATGTGAAGACCGACAGAGCTGTTCCTTGTTACATTCGTG
Organism: Bacillota bacterium; assembly: GCA_017522185.1. Taxonomy (GTDB): domain Bacteria; phylum Bacillota; class Clostridia; order Peptostreptococcales; family Anaerovoracaceae; genus Senimuribacter. The sequence goes on from JAFWZZ010000034.1 coordinate 13,644, forward strand.
TATTCGTAGAATTAGAGAGACCAGAAATGACGATGACCGCAACCTGGAATACAGGAGACTCTGGCGACTGGACAATGCGTCAAGGTGACTACTATTATTATAAGCATGTAGTTGCACCTGGTGATTCAACGAAACCATTGTTATCTGGCGTAACAATGAGCGAAGATGCAAAGTTGATTGTTTATGCAGAAAGTATTCAGGCAGAAGCAATTGTTAGCGGGAGCGAAGGCGCTTTCGAAGCATTCAATAAGCCAAATAATTAAGTTATAACTCAATGAGAAGGGAATTCCTAAAAATGACAAACAAAAACAAAGGGAAAAAACTTCATAATATATTTAAAAGAGCTACCTCCATCATGCTGATGGTTGCGCTTATTCTGACTACCCCAGGTATAATTCCAAATGTAGATCTTCCGGGTGTAGATAAAGCAGCAGCAGAAAATCCTACCTTGGAACTTTATCCAGGCGGTAATGTTGACAATGTAACAATTTGCAAAGGGGATTTTATTACCATAAGAGCATACAATAAAGGAAATGACAATGCGTGGGTTGGAATCTTTCCAGCAAGTACTGCAGAGGCAGGAAACTGGGGGGAATGTGAGGACTGGGCATGGTATTATGTATGGGACTATAAGGATAAAGGAGAGGGTTCCTATAACTTTGACGGCGACTGGGCCGACATACGTTGGTATATGCGGAATACTACGTGGACAAGCGACAGAGCAAAGGTCGATGAGCGTTTCTCGTTAAATGGAACATACAAGATTGTACTTTTTTCATCAGGATATAATGTTGTTACTTCGAGAACTATTACGATTGCAGATCATACTTATGGATCGTGGACTACTACTAAATCTGCAACCTGTACTGAAACAGGTTCGCGTTATAAAACTTGTAGTAGATGCGGTGAAGACGCTTCAAAACATAAAGTTACGGAAACAATTCCAAAAAATTCTTCTAACCACTCAGGACTTACTAAGGGGGGCGAGGCTGGAATACATCAAAAGTGTACTGGTTGTGGTGTAACAACACAAGGCTCTTCATATCACAGCTATTCTACATCTACTACAGCGTCACCAGGCTATACCACATATACTTGTTCATGTGGATACAGCTATAAAGTTGGACATACGTACACCGTGAAGTATAACGGTAATGGAAATACAGGAGGATCTACTGCAAATTCTACCCACACTTATGGTACTGGAAAAGCTCTTACAGCAAACGGCTTTACTAAAACTGGGTACACCTTCACTGGTTGGAACAAGAAGGCCGATGGAAGCGGAACTGCTTATGCAGATAAGGCCTCTGTGAATAATCTGACTTCTACTGCTGGTGGAACAGTAAACTTGTATGCACAGTGGAAAGCGAATACCTATACGATTGCATATAATGCGAACAACGGATCAGGCACAATGTCTAACACATCGGCTACATATGATGCAAATGTGACATTAAGAAACAATTCCTTTACAAGAACAAACTATGCATTTGTTGGATGGAATACAAAATCTGACGGAAGCGGTACAAGTTATGCGAACGGTGCCACTGTAAAGAACCTTGCTACAAGCGGAACTGTTACACTGTATGCACAGTGGGAAAAGACTTATACTGTAAAGTTTAACGGTAATGGAAATACAGGAGGTTCAACAGCAAACCAGACCTTCATATATGGAACAGCCCAAAATCTAACAGCGAATGGATTTACTAAAACTGGATACACCTTCACTGGTTGGAACAAGAAGGCCGATGGAAGCGGAACTGCTTATGCAAATAAGGCCTCTGTGAATAATCTGACTTCTACTGCTGGTGAAACAGTAAACTTGTATGCACAGTGGAAGGCGAACACCTACACTGTAACGTTTAACGGGAATGGTGCAACATCCGGTACGATGAATGACCAAACTCATACATATGACACTCCTCTGGCTTTAACGGAAAACGCATATAAGAAAACAGGCTATACGTTTGCAGGTTGGGCGACAAGTGCAGATGGAAGTGTTAAATACAGTAATGAAGAGTCCGTTAAAAACCTGACCGCAACAAAGGACGGTACGGTAACTCTGTATGCAAAGTGGATTGCAAACACCTACACTGCGACGTTTAATTCAAATGGCGGGGGAACACCAAGTGCTTCTACCATAAAAAAGGATTACAACTCTGAACTTGGAACGCTGCCAACAGTAAGTAGAACGGGATATACATTCAATGGTTGGTACACTGAAAAAAGTGGTGGAAATAAGATTTCAACAACCACTAAATTAACTGCAGATGTGACGTATTATGCACAGTGGACAGCGAATACTGACACTCCATATAAAGTAAATCATTATCTGATGGACCTGAATGGAGATTATCCGTTAGTCCCAGATAATACTGTTTCCAAGACTGGTACTTCAGATAGTACAGTGACTCTTTCTGATCTAAAGGATATTAGCTTAGAAGGATTCACTTATGCAGAAGGTAAGGTTGAAGGCAGTGTAGTGACTACAACTACAATTGCACCGGACGGAAGCAGAGTGATTGACTTGTACTATAGCAGAAATGAGTATCAGATAACGCTTAGCAATGGAACTGGTATTGCTTCTACAAGCGGAGACGGTACATATTACTATGGTGAAGCGGTATCTGTTGATGCAACACTGAATGCTGAAGGATATACTTGGAGTCATTGGGAAGATGCAGAAGGAAATGTTATCTCCACAGACAAAGTGTATGCTTTCAATATGCCGACAGGAGATGTCAGCCTTACAGCTGTTGCAACACCAAATACTTATATCGTAGAGTTTGATGGAAACAATGCTTCTAGCGGTTCGATGGCTAATTTAGAAATGACCTATGATACTGCGAAAACATTGCCTGAAAACACATTCACTAAGACTGGTTATGTCTTTGACGGTTGGAACACAAAGGCTGATGGAAGCGGAACTGCTTATACAGATCAGGTTTCTGTTAATAATCTGACTAGCACAAACGGCGGAACTGTTACTCTGTATGCACAGTGGACTCCTATTACTTACACAGTAACATATGATGGAAATGGTGCGACAGGCGGTTCTACAGCGGATTCGACACACACTTATGGTGTATCAAAGCCGTTAACTGCAAATGGCTTTGAAAAACCTGGCTATGCTTTTGCGGGTTGGGCAACAAGCGAAGACGGAGAGGTTGAATATGTAGACAAGGCGTCTGTAAGCAACCTGACTTCTACCAATGGTGCTACAATTACCTTGTATGCACAGTGGGAAGAGCCTAGATGTAAGATTATCGCAACAGATACATTCTTAAAAGAAGAAATCGAGTTTGCGCATGGTAATCCAACCTTTATCTTCAAGGCTACTGCCGGAGATGAGGTGTATTACAAAGCAGTCGCTTTAGAGTCTATTCCTGAAGATGATAAAGCTACAGTTACTGTAACAGCAGTCTTTGATAATTTACCAAAGGCATGCTATACTGTTACTGAAGTTGACACTTACAGATACAATGTTAAGACAGGCTTTGAGCACTTTGTATGCGACTTTACAAATGTTACAAAGGTAGAAGACTATACTAAGTATGCACCTTTTGAAAGTGAGGTTGAACATTACCGCTGGTTCAGCCACAACGACCTGAAAATCTTCAGTGCAAATTAAGGAGATTTAAACTAATGAAAAAACTTATTACAAATACAGCAATTTTCATACTGCTGGCAGGGATTATTGCTTTCTTTGCAGCTTTTGCAATGGGATATCATCCTTTTGTAACGATTTCTGGATCTATGGAACCGGTGATTCACACAGGCAGCCTTTGCTATGTGGACACTAAGGTGCCGTTTGAAGAAATCGAAAAGGGCGACATCATTGCTTTCAAAACTGCGGATGGTGCTGCGGTAACGCACAGAGCCATTACAGTAACTGACAACGCTATTGAGACAAAAGGTGATGCCAATGACGTATCTGATGGTTTTACGACTACAAGAGACAACTATATGGGCGAAACCATTTTCTCCATTCCTTACCTGGGCTATGCAGTAAAATACATGCAGCAGCCGGTAGGAAAAGTTATGGTAGGCGTCGTTATTCTGGCAATCATTGCGTTTATGGTAATCGATAATATCGAAGCTAAGCGTAAGAAGGAAGACGAAGAATCTGCAGTAACAGAGTAAAACTTTAGGGCTTTGCACTTTGGTGCAGAGCCCTTTTTTAGAAAATAACAGGAGAAGGGATTGTATGAAGAAGTATTTTAAGAAGAACAGAAAATCCATGCAGATTTTGGTAGTGCTGCTGTCTTTGATATTTGCATGTACAGCAGGATTTGCTTATGCCAATACAGAGTCTGCAGCCGTGACCGAAGCAAATTATATCTTAAAGCTGAGCCCGTATGACAGTGTACTGGGCGTTGGGGATCAGGTGATTGAAGGGGCCTTGGACCTGTACAGACTTTCTGACAACTATAGAAATGTAGTATCCATCAGCAAAAGCACACCTTACACAGTAGAAAGCTTCCAGCCGGAAGTTTTGACTGCAGAAATCACAAGACCATATCCTGACACCAGTCCAAATTACTATGCCCTTGTGCTCAATGCAATCAGCCCGGGTGCTGCAACCATTCGTGTAGCAAATCAGTCGGGTACCATTGTAGCAGACGCCCAGGTGACGGTTTTGGGCCCTGAGGGGATGGTTATTGAAGGATTCCCGGAAGGCACGAAGACTGTGGAAAAATCCAGAGTCATCACCTTGGAAAAAGAATATACGGCAACTTTTGGCGAGTACTACAGCAACAAGTTCAAGACAGATGAAGAGATTGTCCTGACTTCCAGCAATCCAAAGGTAGCAGCCATTGAAACCGGAGATAACAGCTTCTCTGCAGCCCAGCGTATTAGAGGTGTGTCCAAAGGTACTGCAACCATTACGGCTACTTTTGTGAAAGAAGGTGCATTACAGGGCATCGTTAAAACCTTTGATGTAGCCGTAACAGAAAGACCAAAGGCAACAGCACCGAAGCTGATTGGTCAGCTGGCAGGCGGTTGGGAAGTAGGCCACAACGGCAATACCCTTGAGTTCGTACTGAAAGCAGAAGCCGGCATTTATGAAATCTGGAGATCCACCTCTCCAACAAAAAACTTTAAGAGAGTGGGAAAGGTAACCGTTGAGGAAGTATCTTACATGACAGATACTTTGCATGTACATGGATATCCTGCAGGCCATCAGGCAGGCGACTGGGTTATGTATAATGACTCCAAGAACGTGAAGCAGAATACCAAGTACTACTACAAGGTTCGTGTGAAGTACACAGGTGCTGAATTTGACCACAGCTGGAGTAAATTCTCCAAGGTGCAGGCTTACTGGACAGCACCAAAGCCGGTTCCTGACAAGAAGGTAAAACACAACAAGAGCACCAAGAAGGTAACCATTCCAAAACAGCCAAAGAAGGTAAACGGATATATTTACAGCGTAGGTGCATCCAAGCACCTGGGCTATAACATCTTTGGTCAGGAAGTCAGATACCGTTCCGGTGCAAGAAGACTGACAACCAAGAGAAGTTTCAAGGTAAGCAACATTGACGGTATGCGTGTAACCGTTGTGTATGACGTTATTCCATACGTAAAGCACGGAAAGTATTATTATGTATCCGGCTATAAGCCAATGAAGAATATCAAGAAGCTGAAGGAATACTACGGCGCAGATAAGTACGTATAATTGTATAAGCGGATGGTGCTGCGGTAACGCACAGAGCCATTACAGTAACTGAATAAAAAAAGCTTAGGGCTTTGCACTTTGGTGCAGAGCCCTTTTTTAGGAACCAAAACTTGGCAATTGCCATGTTTTGTGGTATAATGCCATGGTATGCAAACTAGCAAAGAATTTTTAGATGAAACAAAGGAGGAAACCCCTATGGATATGCCAAAATGCCCAAAATGCGGCGGTGAATACGTATACGAAGACGGTGCATTACTGGTTTGCCCAGAATGTGCTTACGAATGGTCTGCAGCAGAAGAAGCTGCGAAAGCAGAAGCTGCATTAGTAAAAGATTCCAACGGCAACGTGCTGCAGGACGGCGACACAGTTGTCATCATCAAAGACCTGAAAGTAAAAGGCGCTTCCAGCGCACTGAAGCAGGGTACAAAGGTAAAGAACATCAGACTGATCGATGACGGTGTACATAACATCGACTGCAACATCCCAGGTTTTGGTGCAATGAGCCTGAAATCCGAATTCGTAAAGAAGGCGTAAGCCTGATATATGAGCAAAGTGAGAAAAGCCAGACCTTGTGGTCTGGTTTTTTTTATGTTTTTGGGTGGTTTACAGCTTTTACTGATTTTCGTTCCTTATTTTCATCAAAAATCGGAAAAAGGGTATACATGTCCGGCGTCAAAGAAGTAACCATAGTAGGATGTTGACAAAAATCTCCATTTACCATAATATGGAAATGACGCAATGCGTTATTTCAGGAGGGTGAAATGAGTCGGGCTTCAAAAACAAAATACAAACTGAACAGGGTAACATCAATCTCATTGTCTCAAGCAAATGCAAGGGGCAGTGAGATTTTATTTTGGAGAAAAAAAGGAGAAAAGACGTAAAAAAGGAGGAAGCAGTGGAGAGAAAAATTAATGTGATAGAAGACCTGGATGGGAAGAAGACAGTGTTTATACACGATATTATCTTTAAGGGAAGACAGGATATTGACTGGAAAGCTGTAGAGCAGTATTTAAAACAATATGTTGGTAAATTTTATAGAATTGAAGACAGTAATGAAGTGATTTATCTTGGTGCTGACCTACCAGATGAATACGCTCATTCTGAATATACCAGGAAGTTAAAAGGCACGTCTGCAAAAGCAAAGGCAAATGCAGCACAGGGAATTCCTGAATTATTGGAAATCGCAACAAATTCTCAATTCGAAGAGAACCGAAAAGAAAAACATGAAAATGATGCAAAATATGGGTGGTATTCTTATGACTCAAGGTTCGCGCTACCAATATTTGACGAAGATGGCGAGATCGTGAGATTCAATGTGTTTCATGCCGCGTTGCTGATAAGACATGCTCGGGATGGAAAAAAGTACTTATATGATATTATGAAAATAAAAAAAGAAACGAGTACCCTTTTCCAGTCTAAAGACCTTACTCAGTAACAAAACTCGTTTCTCACGTAGTATATTACCCTAACCAAAGCCCTTTGTCAATGGTCCCCCAACCAACTACAAATATTTGCACTACACCGCCTCGTAAATCCTGTAAAATACAAACATAAGAAAGAGAAATGAGATTTTACAGACAAGGAGGCAATTATGTATTACGTATCTTGGTCAGAATATAAGGGTAATGAAACCATCGATTATTTAAACGCTTTTGATAATGAAGAGGACAGAGACAGATTTGCTCGCAGCCTCCACTACAAGGGCGTCCGCACCTGGGAACAGCCGATGTGGGCGTAGGAAGGTGAAAAAGAAAAAAGTCCGCCAATGGAAGCGGACTTTTTGTGTGCAATGGATATTTTGTTTTATTCATCAAAAGCGTCGTCTAATGCCTTTGCAGCCTCTACCAGGCCGCCGGTTAATGCATTTGTAAATGGAGACTCATCGTCTAACTCATCGATGACCCATTCACCGTCCACATTGGAGAGCGGAATGGTGATTGTCTTTATGAGCGTCTTTTCCATGGCATCTACTTTTTCCTTGAAGATGCGGGTGCCCATCTGTTCGATGGCTTCATCGCTTGCATCGCTAAATGCCAATGCGAACGCCTGTGTCAGATATTCACCGATAAAAGTCGTAAAGGCATTGCCTAAATCATATGTAGTGATCTTTACATCTACAGTTGCTTTATCGCCGTCGATCTTTTCTTCGAGAATTTCATAATCGAAGTCTAACAGCTTTGGTAATACTGTTTCCTGGAAATACTGATTCATTTCGTCCAGATCCTCAAGGTCGGCTTCTTCACCGGCTTCCTCAGAAAGAGACCAGCTGCCTTCTTTGTAAATTTCGGCCATGGCTTCTGTGTTCTGGGCTTTGACAGCGTCCAGGAAGGCTGTCGTCACTTCTGTTGGAGAAGGTGCACCGCAAGCGCTCAGGGAGAACACCAAAATCGAAATCAGTAACATGCTAAGTAGTTTTTTCATTACGTAACCCTCCAATCATACATCGTTTACTTATCCCTATTGTATCAAAAGATATGGCTGGTGTCACGGGTACTTTTGCCGTTTCTAAGAACTTATGCTATACTTGATACAAACAAAGAACCCAAAGGAGGCCACATGAACAAAGCAACCTACGGCGCAATCATCGGCGACATGGTCGGCTCCATCTACGAGCGTAACCCCATCCGCACCAAAGACTTTCCATTTTTCTCCCTGGACAGCCACTTCACCGACGACACGGTGATGACGGTGGCGGTTTCCCGCGCCCTCAAAGCCTACGACCGGGACTGCGACCAGACCCAGGCCCTGCAAAACTTCCAGGCGGCTTTGATCGACGAGATGCGTACTCTGGGACGAGCCTACCCCCGCGCCGGATACGGCAAGAAGTTCATCTGGTGGCTCTTTGGCGATAATCCGGCCCCTTACGGCAGCTACGGCAACGGCAGTGCCATGCGCGTGTCCCCCGTTGGCGATTTTGCCCGGTCCCTCGACGAGGCCCTGACTCTATCAAAGGCGTCAGCCGCCGTCACCCACGACCATCCGGAAGGCATCAAAGGCGCCCAGGCCGTGGCCGCAGCCATCTATCTGGCTCGAAATGGGGTGGGGAAAGATGAGATTCGTGAGTATGTTCATGAGAACTTTTATGATATGGATTTCTGCCTGGCTGAAATCTGGGCCGACTACAAATTCGACGCCAGCTGCCAGGGCAGCGTGCCCCAGTCGATTATGTGTTTCTTGGAAGGAAACAGCTTCGAAGATGTGATCCGAAACTGCATCTGGCTAGGCGGAGACTGCGACACTACAGCAGCTATCGCCGGCGGGATAGCAGGAGCGTATTATGGGGTAGATGAGTGGATGGTGGAAGAGATGAAGGATAGGTTGGGGGAGCTGGGAGAATTTGAGAAGGAACTGAGAATAGAAAAACACTGAGTTTGCTGCTTTTGATAGTTTTGACTATGGGTATGTTAGGCTGTAGCACTGAAGAGAACTCCTTAGGGTATGTGTAGATTAATGATCACGAGATAAAGAGTCTGATTTTTTGATGCTGAGGACAAATTGGATTGCGCAACCAAATTTTTAAATAGAAATAGTATATAATAAATCGGCTTACAGAAGTGGCATACAATTTTTAGATTATAGAATTAAATCGTAGAAAAACATATTAGAAAATATCATAAAACATTATACAAATAATAAAAAAACTAACAGATATTGATAAGAATTTAGCTCAATGGTATACTTACAGTAGAATTGCTGTTTATAGAGGAGATAAAAATACTATGGCTGAAATAATAAATGAAAAGTGGATCGGGATTGACGATGCAGCAGAACATTTGGGAATTAAACCAGTAACTGTGCGCGATTGGATAAAAAAGGGGAAAGGTATTCCTGCTCATAAGGTTGGGAAAAAATGGAAGTTTCTTCGTTCTGAACTTGACGAATGGGTCAAGAGTGGTGGAAGTGCAATATAAAGTTAGAGAATTAGTTTATAGAAAGGGATTAAATATAGAAAATGAAACAGAAACGCTATTACATTTCGCTTTTTACAGGTGCAGGAGGACTGGATATTGGATTCAAAGAAGCGGGATTTAAAGGATTATTTGCATCTGATATTATGCCGCAAGCAAAGGAATCATACCAGTATAATTATCCTGAGGATGTATATTTACTGGAGGACATTAGAACATTATCGCTGAACACAATTAAGTCTTATGTGGGTGATAAAAAAGTTTCGATAATTATAGGTGGACCCCCTTGTCAAGGGTTTTCAAATATGGGTAATAAAAATTCAGCAGATCCTAGAAACTTGCTGTTTGAGAGCTATGTGAATATTGTAGAAGCTATTCAGCCAGATTGCTTTCTGTTTGAGAATGTAAAAGGCCTAAAAACAATGTTTGAAGGAAGATACTTCCAAAAGGTTGTCGAAGCTTTTTTGAATATTGGTTATAATTTGCATTATTCTTTAATCGACACGTCAAACTATGGCGTGCCGCAAAAAAGGGAACGAATTTTTATTTTTGGGACTAAACTAAAACGACAATTTCTGTTTCCAGCACATAGTGATACTTCTTATGGAACGATAAAAGCTTATAAAAATGTTGGAGAAGCAATCAATGATTTGATAGATAAAGACCAAAAATTTCCAAATCAGATTCCGTTAAGACACTCTGATAAAGTCATTAGAAGATATCAGTTGATTCCGGAAGGCGGGAAATTACCAAAACCAGAAGAATTACCAGAGGATATAAGAAGACGTAATTTTGGAAATACATATACAAGACTTGATAGAGCATCTGTATCTTCTACAATTGTCCCTGGAAACAATGCACTGCCGGTTCATCCTACATTAGATCGAAGTCTCACACCAAGAGAAGGTGCAAGAATTCAGACCTTTCCAGATGGCTATATATTTAAAGGCGATAGACGTTCTCAGTGTATCCAAGTTGGAAATGCTGTTCCGCCGCTTATGTCGGCTAAGCTTGCAGAAGCCGTGAGAAATTACCTTGATGGGATTGACTATGAGGGCATAATTCCGGAAAAATCCTTTTTCTATGAAGAAGCTGATAGTACCATATCCCTTCAAAACACAAATACTTCTCGTGCTACCTTAAAATTCGGTGATTTATTTTCTGGGGCAGGAGGGTTTACGAAAGGCCTGGAACAAGCTGGCTTAGAATGTGTACTAGGAGCAGAGTACAATGAGTATGCCGCAGAGGCATATAGGAAAAATTTCTCTCATGAATGTCTTCAAATTGACTTATCAACAATTGAAAATCAAAATCTAGTAGCACAACGATTAAAAGAGGCGAAAGTAGATCTAGTAGTAGGGGGGCCGCCATGTCAAGGATTCTCTATATTTGGAAATCGAAGATTTGTAAATACTAAGAATTGGGATGTAACACAAGACGAGAGAAATGACCTTGTTTTTGCGTTTTCTAATATTGTTGTAAAATCAGAAGCCCCTTGGTTTATTATGGAGAATGTTCCAGCTATTTTATCTGCAAGAAATGGAGAGTATGTTAAAGCTGTTGAAACCTATTTTAATGAACATGGCTATAGAACTGAATACAGAGTCATCAATGCTGCTGACTATGGGGCACCACAGTTAAGACGTAGATTTATTATGATTGGTACAAAAACTGATCTAGTTTTTCCGTGGCCAAAGCCAAAATACTATGAGAATCCCGAAGCTTGGCAGCTTCCGTATCGAACTGTTGAAGAGGTTCTTACAGACCTAATTCCTGTGGAAAGTCAAAAAAAGCATTACAACCACAAACCTTCAAACCATAATAAAATTGTCACAGAGCGGTTCTCCTACATCAAAGAGGGGAAAAAGATGGATGTTGATGCTTTGCCTGAACATTTAAAAATAGGTTCAAAAACTGGTAAGCCAGTGTCAAACTTTAGCCATGTTTTTTATAGATTAGATAGAAAAAAGCCGTCTCCAACCATCGTTCCTGGGCATAATGCGTTACCTGTTCACCCCACACTGAATAGAACTCTTACGGTGAGGGAGGCAGCAAGAATTCAAACGTTTCCGGATGATGTTGAATTTGTAGGACCGATTATCAATCAATGTTTACAGGTAGGGAATGCTTTTCCTTGTATTGTTGGACAAACATTTGGAGAAAGACTTCGAACGGTAATCAACAAAGAGTGGAGTATTCATTCAACAACGATGTTAGCAAAGAAATCAATGCTGGAGGAATAGTTATGTCTTTAAATCATCATATCTTGACAAAAACTACTACAGATGCAATCTTAAGTAAATTTAAAACTTTAGAATGGAGTTATGGTGAAGGAAAAGGAAAAGATTTTTACCGGGTAGGTACGAGTGCAGAATTTCCATCACCAGATGCGACTTTTTATGATCCTTCTCAAAAGGTTATGGCCTCTTTTGAGTTTAAACCACCGACAGAGACTAAAAGAGGAATCTTAACAGGCGTAGGACAAAGTATTGCATATTTACAAAGCAGCAATATATCATTTTTGATTGCACCGAAAAAATTGCAGGACTATGATTTAGAAGGCTTTTTAAGAGAGCTTTATTTGGAACAAATTTCAGGCAAAATACCTGCAGGCTTGGTTTTATATGATAATGAGCGGCCGAGTGAAGTAGAGTTAGCGTGCAGTATTGACTTTGTTGGTAATGCGGCAAAGAAAAAAAGTGTACCAGACAGTGATCGATTCTGGGCGAAACATCAAGACTTGCCAATACCCCTATTTCATTTAATCTTGCATTATTACTACTTAAAACGTATTCGAGCAATTTCTGGAGACCCTTTTGCGGAGTGCTTCAAAAATGAATTTATTACATCGACAATACAAGAGGATTTAACTTGCAAAGGTTTTATTCTTGACCTTTCAGGACAGCCAATAAAAACTGTTGCAGGGACAAAAAATATAGTGTTTTTTGAAAAGATTATAGAGACTGCAAGGTCTATGGACAGGGAGGCCGCCTATAATAAAATTATGAAGGCAATTGATACAACTTTTGTTGGAGATAATTACTATAATTCTATTAGAAAGAATTATCTTTCTTTTATGAAACATATTCAAGTTATTGACTCAGAGAACACATTAACTGAAAAAGGCTTTGCACTATATCATTTAGGACTAGTAAATGGTCCGAATAGCAAAGTGTTTGTGGACTACTTTATTAAGGAATTGTTGACTACGGGACATCATCTAGATCTGATTCTGGATTTAGACACAATGAAACAGGCTCATTCAGACTGGTCGATGGAAACCATTTTAACTCAGATGGAAATAGATTATGAACATAGAGGTTTGATAAAGAGAAACCCTAACAGACAACAAGCGGTTCAAAGTAAAGTTAAGTTTTTAAAATATGAACGTATTCTGTGGAATGCGTTAGGATTAGTAGATAATAATAATACTATCCAATGGAAGAAAATTACTGAAATCTGTTCGTTAGGGGACTTATAGTGTTTTTTCTGAATCATGGACTATTTACAAAAGTTGGAAGATAGGAAAATATCATATAATCAGAAGATAGTGAGTATACTGTTACTTTAAGAACGATTTTCAAGAGGTGACGGTATGTATTTTGGAGGAAATCAAATGAAGAATTTCGATTCACGAACTTATAGTATAAATGATTTTATTGAATGGGATGATCGAGGCCAGCTCGAAATATCCCCCAAATTTCAGCGTCGATCTGTGTGGTCTCCCCAGGCGAAATCATATCTGATTGATACTATTCTTAAAGATAAACCTTTGCCTAAAATTTTCATTCGAGCTACTACAGATCCTAAGACAAAGAAAACGACCAGAGAAATTGTAGATGGTCAACAGCGTATTAGAACTATTCTTTCTTTTGTAAAGGATGGCTTTAAAATTAGTAAAGTTCATAATGAAGAATTTGGTGGGATGTTATACTCCGAGCTCCCTGAGGAGGTGCAAGGGGAATTTTTGAAATATGAAGTAGCTGTTGACTTGTTACTTGATGTTCAGGATAGGGATATTTTGGATGTATTTGCCAGATTGAACACGTATTCTGTATCTCTGAACAAGCAAGAACTTTTCAATGCAAAGTATTTCGGCTATTTTAAGCAGCTTGTTTACAAGCTTAGTGGTGATTTTTACACTTTCTGGACGGAGAATCGTATTTTCACAGACACTAAAATTATGCGAATGTCTGAGGCAGAATTGATGACAGATCTCATCATTGCTGCGTTAGAAGGAATTCAGTCAAAAAAATCCGCAGATAAATTTTATTCCAAATACGACGAAGTTTTCGAGAACAGAAAAGAGATTGAAGCCAATATAAAGGCTACCATGGACTTAATAGGGAATCTTTTCGGAGCAACACTGAAAACATCTAATTTCAGAACTGTCCCCAATTTCTATGGTCTTTTCGTTGCACTCTATCACATGAATTTTGGTATTCCTAATATGGAACTGCCAAGAAAAGCTATTACAGAAAAGGACATTCCCAAAATCATCAATACTCTTGAGGATATAAACAGTATCTTTGAGTTGGACGAAATTCCGAAGGAATATTTTGAGTTCATCAAATCTACTAAGGATGCTACTACTGATGTCCCGGCCAGAAAAACCAGATGTAGTTTTATTATAGCTAAACTGTATGAATGTATGAAGGATTGATATGCCTAATATTTTAGATGATCATTTGATAAATTTCAAAACGAAGTGTGACTGGGCGTTACAGGTCTATTTTGACTCAGTTTCATTATTTAACGAAAATCAGGTTAATGGATTTACTGCGGACATGAAGTATATGATTATCGAAAACATCATCTTGAAGGTCTGCAGTTGTTGGGAAAAGTTCCTTGAAGATATTTTTATTGCGTATATGCGAGGTAATCAGAGCGATAACGGCTGTAGTGTTACCGTGTATGTTTTTCCTACCAGTGATGAACACGCATATAATCTTATAAAAAATGTAACGACATATCCCGACTGGACGGATATCAACAAAATAATGACCAATGCTGAAAATTTTTTTGAAAATGGTGGTCCTTTCAAGTTGCTACATACGTTACGGGGAGATATAAATGCCATAAAAAAGATTAGAAATGCTATTGCTCACACATCGAAAAAAGCCCGTGAAGATTTTGAGAATTTAGTAAGAGGAAAGGTTGGTCATTTGCCCAACGACATTACCCCAGCTAAATTTGTTTGTGAGTATAAAGCTGGTACAAGAGGAGCAGACCCTACTTTTTTCGAATACTATGTCAATTTTCTTAAGGATTCAGCTTCGATGTTGGTAGAATATCAAGTTGAAGCAGGGGTATAAATGTATTTAGTTTACCGTTTTTTATTTGGTTTATTACAGTCTTTGTGGTACTAGCTGTTTGTGGAAACACTATTATTTATAAGGTAAAGGATTGGTACTTGTAAAATGCTATAAATTTAGACTGAAGTATAATGCCGATTTGACACTGGTCTTGCGTAGTATGTTAAAGGATTGGTGTATAAGTCTGAGGGGATTCATTCTATTTGCTTTAGCTCTCGTTTTTGAGGCAACTATGGTTTTCTAAATACCCCACATAAAGCGGATATGTGCACAAGTTGGTGGGAATCGTTCACGAGATGGTAGGCCGACTTGGTGGGATTACCACTGCAAGCATGAACCAAATAATGACTTACTCCGTTTCCCCATCCCCCTTTCTGGGTATCATACCCCTAGAAAGGGGGATTTTCTCATGAAGAAAAACAATACCACTAACCAAGCGTTACAATCAAGCAAAACTATCACAACTAATCAAACACCTAACCATACACAACCATCCACCATCTACCTCGCTGGCGGCTGTTTCTGGGGCATCCAGCAGCTGATGAAGGGCATTCCGGGGGTCACGGACACCCTTTGTGGTTATGCCAACGGCACGGGGGAGGCCGACGCTACCTACGCCCGGGTTTGCCGCGGCGACACCGGTTTTCGTGAGGCGGTCCGCGTGGACTACGACCCGGCCCGTGTCTCTTTGGATAAGCTGCTTTACATGTTCCTCCGCGTCATCGACCCCGAGGCGGTGAACCGTCAGGGAAACGACGTGGGTACCCAGTACCAGAGCGGCATCTACTTTGTGCCCGGCGATACTGCATCAAAGGCCGTAATTGCCCGCATCGTCGAAATCGAAAAGCGCCGCTATGGGAACTTTGCGGTGGAAACCGGCCCACTGGAGAATTTCTTTGCTGCAGAGGACGAGCACCAAAATTATCTGGATAAGCACCCCCGCGGCTACTGCCACATCCACCCGGGCGCCATCAAAGCGGCCAGCACATCAAAGGTGGATCCGGCCCGCTATCCCCGCCCGGACGATGCATCCATCCGATCAAAAATCACAGCGGACAGCTACCATATTACCCAGGAAAACGGCACCGAACCGGCCTTCCGGAACGCCTACTGGGATCACGACGCCAAAGGTATTTACGTGGACGTGGTGACGGGAGAGCCTTTGTTCTCTTCCGAAGACAAATTCGAGAGCAGCTGCGGCTGGCCAGCATTTTCCGCGCCCCTGGAGCCTATGGTGGTGACCACCCATCGCGACAACACCCACGGCATGCAGCGCATCGAAGTCCGCAGCCGCACCGGAAACGGCCACCTGGGCCACGTCTTTGTCGGCCCTCATGAAGGCCCAAAAGGCGTCCGCTACTGCATCAACAGCGCCGCCCTCCGCTTTGTGCCAGAAGAAGACATGGAGAAAGAAGGGTACGGGTATTTGATGGAAGAATAACTGAAAAGCCCACTGACATTTTAGTGGGTTTTCCTACTTGACAAAGGTATCAAAAATGATACAATGAATGAAACAAACTCTTTGATTGGGAGGTCGTTATGGACTTTATCGTAAAGAGCGACAATTATACATTGGTCGTAGAGCATCTGCAGAATGACATGAAACAGCAGGTGGCTGCAGCATATCGGCAGTGCCGCCTGGCGAAGAATCTGACCCAGTCAGAGCTTGCGGAGAAATCCGGGGTTGCAAGGCCTAATATCAGCAGATTTGAAAGCGGCAATTACAATCCATCACTGGATATGCTGGTGCGCCTGGCTGTTGCCATGGATATGAATCTGGAAGTGAAACTGAAGAAATGAATAGAGCAGGCCTGCGGCATGCGCGGGCCCTTTTGTAAATAAGGATGTATCATATATGAAACTATATAGTGCAGTTGGAGAAACAACGGAATATGAAAAGAAGGCATATTTAGAGTGGAGACGACCAAAGAGCTGGTGCAAGACGGTTAGTGCCTTTGCCAATGGAAAAGGGGGCAGCCTCGTATTTGGTGTGGATGATAAGAACCATGTACTCGGTCTAGAGAATGCACAAAAGGACGCGGAAAAAATCAGCGAACTTATCCAGAATAAGTTGGATCCGCTGCCGACGTTTTCCATTCGCATCATCGAGGAAGAAGGTAAGCTTCTTATAGTATTGGACATTGAAGAAGGAAAAGAAACCCCTTATTACGTTATCAGTGATGGAAATCGAATTGCTTATCACCGGATTGGTAATCAGTCTGTTCCGGCAGATTCCTTAAAGCTTCGTGAACTGACTCTGCGTGGGGCCAGAATAACGTATGACACGCTATCTACGCGTTTTCATGCGATGGACTTTGCTTTTACAAAACTAAAGGCCACATATTATCAGCGCACAGGAAACAGTTTTGCCGAAAGTGATTTTGAATCATTTGGATTAATCGACACAGAAGGATTCTTAACCAACGCAGGTGCTTTACTTTGTGATGAACCACCACTACGACATTCGCGATTGTTTTGTACACGATGGAACGGATTGACGAAAGCATCTGGCGTAATGGATGCTTTAGACGATAGCGAGTTTACTGGCAGCTTGATTTCATTATTGCAAGAGGGGCTATCATTTATCCGGAAAAATGCAAAGAAAATGTGGAGAAAGAATGGGGAGTGCAGAGAAGAACTTCCAGATTATCCTGAGGACAGTATCAGAGAGGCATTAGTCAATGCTTTGATTCATCGTGATTACCTGGAACTGGGCAGTGAGGTGCATATCGATATGTATGATGACCGTTTGGAAATTTACTCGCCAGGAGGAATGTGCGATGGATCCTATATTCAGGATTTAGATTTGGATGGGATTTCTTCCAAACGAAGAAATCCTGTCATCGCAGATGTGTTCAGTCGCCTGAACTACATGGAGAGACGGGGGAGTGGTTTCAAGAAAATATGTGATCATTATGAAAGGCAAGCCAGATATGATGATACAAAGAAACCAAAGTTTTATTCTACGCAGCATTCTTTTCTGCTGACATTATGGAATTTAAACTACGCTCTACCAGAAAAAGCGACGATAAAAAGTGACGATAAAAAAGTGACGATAAAAAGTGACGATGAAAAACGAACTGCTAAATCCGGTGTGCAATATGATATGATTTTGCAGTCTATGGAAAGGGAAAAACTGTATAAACTCAGTGACATTACCTCGGTGCTGCAAGTGAAAGACACAAGAGCCAAAAATTTATTGAAGGATCTAATTCAGGAAGGAAAGATTGAACCAGTGGGCGCAAACCGCAACCGACGTTATCGAAAAAGATATGAAGCGTCTGATGAAAAGTGATTTGTTTTTTTCCATTGCGTGCTGTCCCTGCTGGTACTATAATAAAGAAAACCAGTCACAGAAAGGACAACCCCATGACAAAAGGTGATGTGAGCTTTACCTTCCTCGACCGTATCGGGGAGATTGAACAGAATATCAGAGACGAGCGCTGGCAGTCGGCTTTGGCCCTGGCCCTGACCCTGCCGGACATTTGCGGCGGGATCGCGTTTCCGGAAATGGTGAAAAAGTACCGGGACGGCAGAACCATGATGGACCGCTACGGCAATCCGACCCGGGACATCGGCGCCCAATACACCGCCTGGGTGGATCAGTATGCTGCCGAGTTTCTCAAGAAGGACGCTGCCGACGAGAATCCATATCTCAGCGGCGACCGTTGCTGGCAGCTTCGGTGCGAATACCTTCACCAGAACAAAGGCTTTGTCAATACGGAAGAAGACCGGGAATACCACTTCCATCTGGGGCTTAACTGCGGCACTTCTGTCTGCCAGTTCGACCAGCCGGCTATGAGCAGCAAAAGCGAAGCCGAGGAAATCCGTCTCGACATCCAGCAGCTTTGTCACCGTCTTTGTCTGGCGGCCCGCAAATTCTACGACGACCATCACGAGACCAAAGACTTCAGCCTCTACAACACGCCGGTCATCGATTTCATCCAGTGGACCCAGGAATCAAAGACGGCAAAGTCCAGTCCTCTCATCGTGGTAATGATGGAAGACAAGGTCACCGCTATGGGTGTCAAGATGGCTCTGGAACAGGACGATGTGGAAGCTGTGTATTTTGATGATTTTGACGCTGTAAAGAAGAAGGTTAAGAAGAAGAACGTTTTCTGCTGGGTAGTGGGAGATACTTTTGCAGACCGCATTGACCCGTCGTGGGAAATCGAGAAAGCAGCACCCGTGGTAACGGTTTCTCTGCCAATCGACATCAAAACCTTGAGACGCCAGGTCTATGGCCAGATGAAAGGAGCAAAGCGATGATGAAATACATACTTTTCGGCGCCATTTGTCTCGTCTTTGCACTGCTGTGGCTGTACAGCGAAAGCCGGCGCAAAAACGCAGAGACACAGCTGGACGATGTGCGTCAGCAGCTTGCGCAGATTCAAAAGCAAAGCGGCAGTCAGGCGGATCAGCTTGCCGGCATGGAAGCCCGCTGTGACGACCAGAAAACAAAGCAGCAGGCCTGCTTCGAGGCAGCCTGCAACATCCACCTCTATGCCCAGCTGGCAGCAGAAGAGGCAGCCGACGCAGCCCAGAGACAAAAACAGCAGATCATCCTCAGCGAAACGGAGAAGCTGCTGGATATCCTGAAAAGCGACGATAAATAGTGACGATAAAAAAGCACTGCTCGGGGCATCACAGGCCCGCTCAAGCAGTGCTTTTGTTATTCTATTCTTTTACCTCATCGTAGGTCTTCTGGAAAATCTCCTCTTTGCATGGGTACTGCTCACCATTCACGCCGGTAATGATGTAGTCGCCGGGACGGGCAATCATGTCACCCTCCAACGTATGAATGACCATTTCTTTATCAGTTTGCCAGGCCTCGATGACCACCGGCTTTTTTACGTATTTTTTCACCTGTTTTTCCGTCATGTTTCTCGCTCGTTTCTCGTTCAGCTCTCGCGTTCTTCCCCGAACTTTCTCTAGGTTTTCCTTAGTATTTCCCGCAGATTTCCCGTACCATACCCACATACTCATCCTTCACCGCGGCAGGTCCCAGCACGGTCAGCTTGCTGCCCAGACGCAGCAGGTTGTGGTAGAGTCCCTGGTTCTTCTGGGCTTTGATGACGAAGACACGGCCGGCATTGCTGTCGCGCACAAACTCTACATTGGACAGCCCGAACACGTCGTATAGCACGCTGGGCTCGTCTTCCCACAGAACCTCAACAGAGGTAGACTGGCCGGTAAAGCTGTCTGTGTTGTTCTTCCGGTAAGCCTTCAGCTCTGCCGTCATATCACCGATTGGAAGTCTTTCCGGCGGAATGCGCTTTTCCTTCAGCACCTCCACGTTGCGGATACGGTCGATACGGAACGGTCTGATGAACTGATCCCCGTCTTTGTACGTCACCAGATAATAGAAGAACCCACGCTTGGTAATCACGTAAGGGTTTACCATATGGATACCTTCCCCGGTCTGGGCAGGGCGCTTCTTCTCATCCAGCTTAAAATACTGAAACCGCACCTGCTTCCTCTGCTTGATGGCCCCCATCAAAGCATCCAGATTCAAACTCAGATAAAAATCGCTGTCGTCGATTTCTGTTTCCAACACCGGACGGTTTTCCGTCAACAGCTGTCTGCTGGACGGCCCGCTGAGATCCGCCACCTGGTCAATGATGCGGTTCAGCGTCTCGGCTTTGAAATACCCGGTCTGGGCAATCCCGTCAATCATCATCTTCAGTTCCCAGTCGTCAAAAGCCTGTCCGCAGTAAAAGCAGCCCCGGTCATCTCTCTTCGCGCAGTTGGGTGCGTCCTCCACCAGTTCAAACTCAATCAAAGCCTTCACGTCCGTCCGGATAGACCGGCGATCTGCCTCCATATCATAATCCTCTATCAGCTTCTTACGGATGTCTTCACTAGTCATGTGAATCTCCGCATCACTATGTTTCTTCAATATGTCCAAAATCGCCAGCAGTCTCTTGCGGCCGCCTTCTTTGTTCGCCATAAATCAGCCTTCTTTCTGCATATTCTTGCCCATATTCTACACCTTGTACAAATATTTGTCAAAACCTGTGGCGGATTTCCGCTAAAATATAATTACAGAAGGGCAAAGGGAAAGTCAAATGGGAAACAAAGGAGAAAACAAATGAAGCAGAATGAATTATATGTAACCGTGGTTGGTTTTAACCATTATTATGGCAAGAAGCCATTTATCATCGGTAACCAGTTTCAATGTGTGAAAGAACCCGACAACGAATTCGATACAGACGCGATCAAAGTGGAAATGCCGGGATTCGGAACAGTCGGATACATTGCCAACTCCCCAAATACCAAGGCAGACGGAACTTTAACCGCAGGCAGGATTTATGACCGCGTCAGTGAAAAGTTCATGATTCAGGTCATGTTCTCCTCCTTCACAAAAATCATCTGCCGCGTTGTAGCTGCAGAAGAATCTCAATTATAAATAACTTATTCATTTTTTAACCTCTAATTTCTTTGTTTTGTTGTGTTGTGTTATGACAGGATGCAGGCCGCAGGGCCTGCATTTTGTCGTTTTTGTTTGTTCTTTTTAGACACACAGTGTTGTGCGTTTTCTTTTTGTACCAAATTGTTTTCCAGGGAAAACCAATGTAGAAAAAAGAAAACTAATGATCAAAATACAGCATATGATTTTCTTAAAAGACCAAAAGGTTTTCTAATGAAAACGAAAATCCTAAAAAAGAAAATTATTGTGCCCTATGTAAGAAATAGTTTTCAAATACTAGATAAATGTTTTCCATAGAAAACACAGCGTAGCAAAAAGAAAACCTTCTTCAATGAAAAGGTGAAAACGGCCTGCATATACTGTCACATCCCCGCCCATACTAACTCCAAATCAACCGGAAAAATCCAAGGAGTCAACACATGCACAACCAATCCATCTGGGCGGAAACCGTTACCATGCCAAACTTCCTGCCCCTAACTCAAGATATAAAAACCGACACCCTCATCATCGGGGGCGGCATGACGGGTCTCCTCTGCGGCCATTTCATGAAAGAGCAGGGCAGGGACTACATCCTCATCGAGCAGAACCAAATCGCAGGACACACCACCGCCGGTACCACAGCCAAGATCACGACCCAGCACGGCCTCATCTACAGCAACCTGCTCCGCTACCAGGGCGAGGACATCGCTCAGGGCTACTATCTGGCTAACAAAGAAGCCCTGCAACGTCTCACAGATATGGCCCAAAATACAGACTGCGACTTCGAATATCAGACCAACCTTGTCTACGACATGGAAAGCGAAGTGTCCATCGAAGACGAAATCAAAGCCCTGGAGGAAATCGGCGGCGCTGGCATTTTTGTTAAAAAACCGGAAGGCCTGCCTGTCACCCCAAAGGCGGCCATCGCGACGCTGAACCAGGCACAGTTCCACCCGCTCAAGTTCGCCAAGGCCATTGCCGCACCCCAGCAGGAACACATATATGAGAAAACCCGGGCACTGGGCATCGAGAAAGAAGGCACCGGCTACATCATCTCCACCGCTGACGGCCATGCCATCCGTGCCAAAGAGGTCATCATCGCAACCCACTTCCCCTTCAAAAACATACGCGGCCTGTATTTCATCAAAATGCACCAGTCCCGGTCTTACGAAATCCTGCTTGAAGGCATCGGCAAAGATAAGCTGCCGCCCTTTATGGCCATGGGTAGCCAGCCTGAGAACTTGTCTCTGCGCACCTACAAAGACAAACTGATTCTCGGTGGTCACGGGGGAAAAACTGGAGAAAACCACGGGAACTTCAATCAGCTTTTAGAAGATGCCCGTCATTATTATCCCGAAGCTAAAGTCACCCGCACCTGGGCAGCCCAGGACTGCATGACCCTGGACCAGATGCCCTACATCGGAAACCACAATCCAAGCTATGAGAACATCAAAGTCGCCACCGGCTACAACAAATGGGGCATGACCAACTCCATGGTGGCGGCCCTGGCCCTTACAGACCAGATGGAACGGGAGATTGCCGACATCTTTTACCCACATCGTTCCATGGCCCACCCGCAGGTTCTGGTCAACCTGGCCACGTCCACTGCTAACCTGCTAAAGCTGAAGAGGCCCCGTTGTTCCCACCTGGGCTGCGCCCTCGTATGGAACAAAGAAGAGCAGAGCTGGGACTGCCCCTGCCACGGATCCCGCTTTCACAAAGAAGGCAGCATCCTCAACGAGCCTGCCCAAAAGCCCATCACGAAACCTTCAGGTGTTTAACATACTAAAGTACTTCCATTCATTGGGGAAAAGTGGTATAGTACCTTTAGGATTTTGTGTAGGAGGACTACTCGTGAAAGAAATTAAACTGAAACCTGATAAACCGTTCTATAACAGCGTAGATGTGGCGGTAATGGACTTTCCGAAGGGACGCGACGAAGAACCACGGAAACGCTGCAAGGTCTGCGTGGACTTCTCGGAATTTGACGTCAAGCAGCTGCAGAAGCGGGGCATGGATTTTGATGGGGCCATGGAATATTACAAGGACTGGCTCTACAAAATCGTCAAGCTGAACATCGCGTCAGACTGGACCTGCGTCGAAGGCTACGAAGAGGTCATGACCATCATCGAAGAAAACGTAAAACGATTCTATTAACAAAGATGCTGCCGGAGGACCCGGCAGTTTTTTCTTGTTTTGTGGAAGTTCTAGAAATTCAAGTAAAACCCGGATGTTTCTAGAAGTTTAGCCAGAGAAGTTCTAGAAAACGGGGCATAAATTGAATTTTTATAGAATTTTATTCCAAAAGGTTCTATAAAAGTGGGCTGAAACATGGAATTTCTAGAATTACGCCACGCAAATTTCTAGAATTTAGAAGAATAATATCATTTTTCTAGAATAATGCAAGAAAAGTTCTAGAAAACAGCAGCTCCATGCATTGATTTCTAGAACTCAGGTTATACAAAATTCCTCTGTGACTTCCAGAAAATTTGTGGTAAAATAACCTTTAGAGATTTTTACAGAAAGAAGGCATGAAGCTATGACAAAAGTAGATATTTTCTCCGGCTTTTTAGGTGCGGGAAAGACAACTTTAATCAAGAAACTCATTGAAGAAGCATATAAAGATGAACAGATTGTTTTGATCGAGAACGAATTTGGTGAAATTGGCATCGACGGCGGATTCCTGAAGGACGCTGGCGTGCAAATCAACGAAATGAACTCCGGCTGCATCTGCTGCTCCCTGGTTGGGGACTTCGGAAAGGCGCTGGAACAGGTGATTAATGACTACCATCCGGACAGAATCCTCATCGAGCCATCCGGCGTCGGCAAGCTGAGTGATGTCATCCAGGCAGTTAGAAATCTGCACAACGATGAAATCCAGCTCAACGGTTTTACCACTGTAGTTGACGCAAAGAAGGCAAAGATGTACATGAAGAACTTTGGCGAATTCTTCAATAACCAGATTGAACACGCAAGTTCCATCATCCTGAGCCACACATCCGGTCTGGCACAGGCGAAGCTGGATGCCTGCGTTGAACTGCTGCGTCAGCATAACGAAGGTGCTTCCATCGTAACAACACCTTGGGAAGACATCACCGGCGCACAGATTCTGGAAACAATGGAACAAAAAAATACGCTGGCAGAACAGCTGGAAAAGTTAGAGGCAGAAGCACATCACCATCACCACCATCACGACAATGAACATGATCACGACCATCATCATGACCACGATGAACACTGCGACTGCGGCTGCCATGACCATGATTATCACGACCACGACCATGATCACCATCATGACCATGACCACCACCATGACCATCATGAACACCACCACGATCATGACCACCACCATGACCATCATGAACACCACCACGATCACCACCACCATGACCACGATGAGCACTGCGACTGCGGCTGCCACGACCATGACCACCACCATCACCACGCAGATGAAGTATTCCAGAGTTTCGGCATGGAAACTGCACATAAATTCACAAAAGAACACATCGAGGAAGCCTTATCCGCACTTACCAACTTTGCGGAATACGGACAGGTGCTCCGTGCCAAGGGCATCGTAGAAGGCGAAGACGGTCAGTGGATCCACTTCGACTACGTACCTGGCGAACCAGACGTGAGATACGGCGGTGCGGCGGTTACCGGTATGCTTTGCGTTATCGGTGCCGGTTTAGAAGAAGACGCTATCAAAGAATTATTCGGCCTGTAAGGCATTACAAAGGAGAACGGAACATGGAAATACCTGTATATTTGTTTACCGGATTTTTAGAAAGCGGCAAGACGACCTTTATTCAGGATGCCCTGGAAGGCGATGACTTTAATGCCGGCGAAAGAACCCTGCTGTTACTTTGTGAAGAGGGGGAAGTGGAGCTGGAGCCGGAAAAGTTCTTCGGTAAGAACGTCTTCATCGAGGTTATTGACGATGAAGAGGAACTGACACCGGAATATTTAGATGACCTGCGTAAGATGCACAAAGCAGAGCGTGTCATCGTAGAATATAACGGTATGTGGAACCTGGACAACTTCTACATGAACATCCCAGGCGAATGGGTTTCCTATCAGGAAATGTTTTTCGCAGACGCAAATACCTTCTTAAGCTACAACCAGAACATGCGACAGCTGGTTTACGACAAGCTGAAGAGCGCGGAGCTGGTGGTGTTCAACCGCTGTGAAAAGGGCTTTGACAAGATGGAATTCCACAAGATCGTCCGTGCGGCAAACCGCAACAGCCAGATTCTTTATGAATATGGCCCGGATGATGTGGAACTGGATCAGATTATCGACCCGCTGCCATATGACCTGGATGCAGACCTCATCGTGATCAATGACCGCGACTACGCGGAATGGTACCGTGACATAAACGAAGAGGCAGAAAAGTACGACAAGAAAGTCCTGCAGATCAAAGGCCGCAGCGTCCTGGGCGGAGGCCTGGCCGCTGACGATTTTGTGTTCGGCCGTCACGTGATGACCTGCTGCGAAGACGACATTCAGTTCGCCGGCCTGGTGTGCCACTGGGAAGGCGCCGAAAGCAAGCTGGAACACGGCGGCTGGGTGACCATCACCTGTGAAGTCCGTTTCGAATTCCACGACATGTACGGCGAAGAAGGACCTGTGCTCCACTGCACAAAGGTAGAACCTGCCGAAGAAGCACAGCCGGAAGTGGCGACATTCTAATTTATAACAAAAATGCCAAGGAATCTTGCTTTTGCAAGGTTCCTTTTAAGTTATTACGGTATGAGTTTTCAAAATCCTGAAAAAAGTTTTCTATAGAAAAGGAATTCCCTTGAAAGGAAAACAAATATCGATTTGAATACAAATCGTTTTCAAAACCCCTAAAAAGTTTTCTCAGGAAAACGAAAGTATGAAAAAAGAAAAAAACACAAGAAAAAATGGGATTTGTTTTCTAAAATGACTAAAAAGTTTTCTATAGAAAACGAATTTCCCTAAACAGAAAACGGATATTAATCTGAATGCAAATTGTTTTCTCAAAGAACTAAAAGGTTTTCCATAGAAAACAAATTCTCATGAACAGAAAACACGTAGGCAGTATGACATAAAAATGAATTTCGAATTCTGCCCCGCACCACAGCAAACTTATAAATATAGTCGAAATATTCAAAAAAGTCAATAAAAAAGCAAAAAAGACTTACATTATTTTGTCAAAAGGTGGTATAATAAGGTTGTACAAGTGTATACAATATGTAGAAAGGAGATGTGAGCTGCAGATGTATCAGGTAGACGACTTAATTATGTATGGGAGTACGGGAGTGTGCAAGGTTAGAGAAATTACGAAACAGGATTTTGGTGGAGACCATGCGGACAAGCTGTATTATGTGCTGGAACCTCTTTGCCAGAGCGGTGTGATCTATGCGCCGGTGGACAACGAGAAGGTTTTCATGCGCCCTGTGATTTCTGAAGATGAGGCAAAGGACCTGATTGACAGCATTCCACAGATCCATACAGAAATCTACAAGAACAACAGTATGCAGCAGCTGACCAAACATTATCAGGCCATTCTGGATACTCACGGCTGCAGAGAACTACTGGAGCTGATCAAGTCCATTTCCATGAAGAAAGTGGAGGCCATGAAGAACAACAGAAATCTGGGTCAGATTGATAAGAAGTTCATGAAGAGAGCGGAAGATCTGCTCTTTGGTGAATTTGCGGCGGCCCTGCACGTGTCGAGAGATGAAGTGGAGATTTACGTGCATAACCGTCTCGAAGAATAGATTGGTTACAGGCAGGCATTGGAAGTCATTCCGGTGTCTGTTTTTTATTGGAAAAACCGCCAACCTACTTGACACACAGGGAAAACAATGTATAATAATTTATGCAATGTGAGTTTAGAAATACTAAACTGCGAGTTTACAATCTTTGTGATTAGAGATGAGCGCATACAGGCGCAAAGAAAGAAGGCATTTTCATGAACATCGGAGCAAAAATTAAAGAATTACGAGTCGCAAAGGGTCTGACCCAGGAAGAACTGGCAGACCGTGCAGAGCTGTCCAAGGGCTTCATTTCCCAGCTGGAACGAGACCTGACATCTCCATCTATCGTGACTTTGGTGGACATTCTCCAGTGCCTGGGTGTGTCCGTTTCTGAGTTTTTTGCGGAAGACAAGGCCGAGCAGGTGGTCTTCAGCGACGAGGACTATTTCGAGAAAATCGACAGCGACCTGAAGAATAAAATCGAATGGATTGTGCCGACGGCCCAGAAGAACATGATGGAGCCGATCCGTCTGACCCTGCAGCCCGGCGGGGAGACTTATCCGGACAACCCTCACGAAGGAGAGGAATTCGGCTACGTGCTGAAGGGCAGCATCGCCATCCACGTGGGCAGCCATACCTACAAGGCAAAGGCCGGCGAATCCTTCTATTACAAACCGGAAAAGAAACACTATATCACATCGAAGAAGGGTGCGGAGCTCATCTGGGTCAGCACACCGCCAAGCTTCTAACAAAATCACAAAGAGACTACATAGAGGAAAGGAAATAAAATGGCATTAATCGAATTAAGAAATATTTCTAAGTCATTTGAAGATACGCAGGTTTTGGATAATTTCAACCTGACCGTCAACGAGAACGAGTTCATCACCCTGCTGGGTCCTTCCGGCTGTGGTAAGACCACCACGCTGAGAATCATCGGCGGTTTCGAGACGCCGGACGAAGGCCAGGTGTTCTTTGAGGGCGTGGACATCACCAACGTGCCGCCAAACAAGAGACACCTGAACACCGTATTCCAGAAGTACGCGTTGTTCCCGCATATGAACGTAGAGGAAAATATCGCTTTCGGCCTGAAAATCAGTGGCAAAAGCGACGCATACATCAAAGACAAGATCAAGTATGCACTGAAGCTGGTGAACCTGGACGGTTTTGAGAAAAGAAAAATCGACAGACTGTCCGGTGGACAGCAGCAGAGAATCGCCATGGCGAGAGCCATCGTAAACGAACCGAGAGTGTTGCTGTTAGACGAACCGCTGGGTGCACTGGACCTGAAGCTGAGACAGGACATGCAGTATGAACTGATCCGTCTGAAGAACGAGCTGGGCATCACTTTCATCTACGTCACCCACGACCAGGAAGAAGCCCTGACCATGAGTGACAAGGTAGTCGTTATGAACAAAGGCTACATCCAGCAGATGGGTACGCCAGAGCAGATTTACAACGAACCGGAAAACGCTTTCGTTGCTGACTTCATCGGTGACAGTAACATTGTCGACGGCATTATGGTCAGAGACAAAGTCGTAAAAATCTGCGATACGATTTTCCCTTGTATCGACGACGGCTTTGGACAGAACAAGCCGGTTGACGTGGTAATCAGACCGGAAGACCTGATCATCGGAAAGCCGGGTCAGGGTCATCTGGACGGCGAAGTGGTTCACAATGTATTCCAGGGCGTGCACTACGAAATGGAAATCGAAGCCGGCGGCTTCCTGTGGCTGGCCCAGAACACCACCAGCTATCCGGTGGGAACAAAAGTCAGCCTGGAAGTAGAACCGGAAAACATCCAGATCATGCATAAACCACAGTCTGAAGGAGAGGAGGCTATCGAAATAGATGTCTAGAAAATCTCTCGCCAGTCCATTTCTGTTATGGATTGCATGCGGCACCGTCATTCCACTGGCGGTCATCGCATTCTACGGTTTCACAGATCGTAGTGGGACATTCACATGGGACAACATCCTGGCGATTTTCAGCCCGGAACACGCGCAGGCTTTAGGTCTGTCGCTGCTGCTGGCTGCAATCAGCACGGTCATCTGTTTCTTACTGGCCTTCCCGCTGGCGCTGATCCTCAAAGACAGCAAGCTGGGACAAAAAGGATTTATGATTTTTATCTTCATCCTTCCAATGTGGATGAACTTCCTGCTTCGTACCATGGCGTGGCAGGTGTTATTAGAAAAGAGCGGTCCGATCAACGCCATCCTGACGGGCATCGGTCTGCCGGCAATGGAAATCATCAATACCCCTGCGGCCATCGTACTGGGTATGGTCTATGACTTCTTGCCGTTTATGGTGCTGCCGATTTACAACACCCTGGTCAAAATTGACCCTCACGTAATCGAAGCGGCATACGACCTCGGCGCGACAAAGAAGAGAGTACTCTTCGACATTCTGCTGCCGTTATCCGTCCCTGGCATCGCCAGCGGCGTAACCATGGTATTCGTACCTGCACTGACAACCTTCGTTATTTCCAACATGCTGGGTGGCGGCAAGATCCACCTCATCGGGAACATCATCGAACAGGAATTTACCACAAGTGCCAACTGGAACCTGGGTTCCGGCCTGTCACTGGTAATGATGATCTTCATCGTCCTGAGCATGGCGGCCTTATCGAAGTTAGATAAAGACGGGGAGGGCAGCTTATTATGAAGAACTTAAAGACCCTCTACCTGATTCTGATCCTGGCCTTCTTGTATGTGCCGATTCTTGCTTTGATGATTTTGTCATTTAACGAAAGCAAGTCCATGGCAGTCTGGAGCGGATTCTCCACCAAGTGGTACGAAGAAATGTTCTCAAACACCCTGATCATGGAGGCCGTTTGGAACACCTTTACCATTGCTTTGATCTCCGCTGCAGTTGCGACCATCATCGGTACGGCAGCCTGCATCGGCATCCAGGCCATGAGAAAGAAAACAGAAAACGCCATCATGGCGCTGAACAATATCCCGCTGCTTAACGCAGACATCGTGACGGGTATTTCCCTGATGATGACCTTCCTGGTATTCGGCATTTCCTTAAGCTACGGCACGGTGCTGTTATCCCACATCACCTTCTGTCTGCCTTACGTGATTTTGTCTGTAATGCCGAAGTTCAAGCAGTTGACCGGAAACACCTACGAGGCGGCACTGGACCTGGGGGCAACTCCATGGCAGGCCTTCTACAAGGTCATCATTCCGGAAATCAAACCGGGCATCATGTCCGGGTTCCTGCTGTCC
Organism: Bacillota bacterium; assembly: GCA_017522185.1. GTDB lineage: Bacteria > Bacillota > Clostridia > Peptostreptococcales > Anaerovoracaceae > Senimuribacter. Next base: position 43,903 of record JAFWZZ010000034.1, read on the forward strand.
TTTACCATGTCTGTTGACGACTTTGTCATCACACATTTCACCAGAGGGGCAGGCATCAACACCATCTCCACTATGATTTACAGTCAGGTGAAGGTGGGTATCAGACCGACATTATTCGCGCTTTCCACCATCATTTTCGTGGTAGTGCTCATCGTTCTGGTTGCATCCAACATGGCAGGCAACAGCACCAACCCGAAGGTGCAGAAGGGCGTGACCGCCTTTACTACAGGCTTTGTGGTAGTCCTGCTGGCCGGCACCCTGGTCTTCAGCGGTATCGCAGGCGGCAGTGGCGGCAAGGAAGTCCACGTTTACAGCTACGGTGACTACATCGATCCGGCCCTCATTGAGGAATTCGAGGAAGAGACCGGCATCACCGTGGTCATGGATACCTTCGATACGGCAGAGGAAATGTACCCTGTGGTCAAAAACGAATCCGTTACTTACGACGTCATCTGTACGTCCGACTATATGCTGGAAAAACTGATGGAAGAAGACCTGCTGGCCGAACTGGATTACAGCGGTATTCCGAACATCGACAACATGGATAAGCGGTACCTGGAGCTGGCCGAAGGCTTCGACCCTGGCAACAAGTACGCTGTGCCGCATACCTGGGGCAGCCTGGGCATCCTGTATAACACAAAGGTCATCCCGGAAGGCGAAATCACATCCTGGAACGATCTGTGGAAGGATAAGTACAAAGGCCGTATCGTTATGCCGGACAGCATGCGTGACACCATGGCCATCGCCCTCAAGGCAAAGGGTTACTCCCTCAACACCACAAAGGAGGCAGAAATCGCTGAGGCCATCGACTATCTGATCCAGCAGAAACCACTGGTTTACAAGTACGCCAACGACTCCGCAAGAGACCTGATCTTAGGCGGTGCCTGCGACATCGCAGTGGTCTGGAACGGGGAAGTCCTCTACACCCAGGAAGAAAACCCTGATCTGGCTTACGTGATTCCGAAGGAAGGCAGCGAACACTTCACCGACGCATGGGCGATGCCGGCAGCGGCAAAGCACAAAGATGCCGGCCTGGCATGGATCAACTTCATGCTGGAAAAGCAGACGGCCGAAGTCAACTTCGACTACCTGACTTACTCCATTCCAAACGTTGCAGTCATCGAGATGAACAAAGACAACCCTGCCAACATGGGCGTCCTGTTCCCTCCGGATGCGGTCCTGACAAAGTGCGAGGCACTGAAGAACCTGGGCAGCGAAGTGGATGATATGTATACGGAGTATTGGAAGAAGTTTAAATCTTAGACACTTCTTCGGGCATATTTGCATTCCACAGTTGCAGCCTGATTTGACAATCATATACGTCACACTCAAGGACTTTGGGTCGTTTGATAAAGCTGTATCAAACGATAGCCAAAGTCCTTTTTTCTTGCAACGTATGATTGTACCAAATCAGCCCACCAAACTGTCTCACACAAACATGCCCGCAAAAGTGCCTGGGATTTCCAATGTAAGAGTGGGTGCATTTCAAATAGACATTCAAATGAAACAACAGCCCAATATGTATGCTGTGAGCAGTTTTGGCTGCAGATTTGATGCAATCATACAGCAAACAAAGAAGAGCTTTGGATGAAGTTGCGACACTGTTTTGTCGAACTTCCCAAAGCTCCTGCGTTTGATGTTTATGATTGCCAAATCCGCGGGCAACTGCCAACGGTATGACATATTGGGCTGTTATTTAGAATTTATGAATGTCTATTTCGCAATCCTCGTCACCACATTAGACCACTGTGTAAATCTCTTCTTTCCGTCCACAACTCTTACGCCGCGCACCTTGTAGTAATAGCGCTTGCCTTTCTGCAGCTTTTTGGTGTCTTTGTAGTGCAGTCGTTTTCCGGTCGGTGTTTTGAAGTAGGATTTTGCAGTGCTAAAATCTTTGGAGGCACAGCGTACAACCTGGTAGTAATCCACCTTGTAGCCACCGGTCTTCTTCCAGCTGGTCTTGATAAATCCTTTGCCGCGAACGGAAGTGGCTTTCACCGTGGTTGCCTTGACACCGTTGATGATTTTGATGTCGCCGGTTCCGGTGTAGGTGTATTTTCTGTTTGCAACGTTGGACCACTGTGTGTAGTACTTCTGGCCTGCGATGACTTTGACACCGCGCACCTTATAGTAATAACGCTGATTCTTTACCAGCTGTTTATCGTTGACATAGGTCAGCGTAAGTGCGTCTGCGGTTTTCGCATAACGTTTGCTGCCGAATGCATTTTTCGTCTTGGTTCTGAAGATTTCGTAATAATCGACTTCTTCTTCCCCGGTTTTGGTCCAGTTCAGCGTAACCTTTCCGTATGCTGTCTTGGAGGAGACTTTGATGGTGCTGTTCTGGATGCACTGTGCAATCTCTGCATCTGTGCGGTTGACAGTAAGAATGACTGTTTTAGATGCTGCCAGATAGCCTGCATCTTCTGCCGCAGAGATTGTGATTTCTGTCTGGCCCGGACCGGTTACAATAATCTGTCCCGCCGCATCAACAGTTGCAACTGCAGGGTTGCCGGAGACGTAAGTCAACGGGCTGGTGCTCTTGTGCCATGCTGACAGGGTGAATGGCTGTACATCGGTCAGAACCGTATAAGCGGGTTCCACGCCGGATATTTCGTTAACCAGTTTCGTTACGTTCAGTGTTACGTTGGTAGTGGAGCCATAGTATTCTGCATTGGCAGCGGTCTCCATGGTCAGAACGACGGAACCGATGGTACCTGTCAGTGTAACGGTACCGCTGGCGTCGATGGTTGCAATGGCCGGATTGCTGGACATATAGGTCACAGCACCGGTGCTGTTAGAAGTCAGACCAAGCGGGAACGGACCGCTGATGTATTCTTTGTTTATCACGGTTTCACCGGTCACGGAAGGCTTTGCCTGCATCTTGAAAATCTCAAAGGTTGTCGAGAAGGAACCGTAATAATTGCGTTTCCCGGTTACTGTTACCGTTGCCGTACCAGGGGCCGTGTTGTTTTCATAAGAAAGCGTGTAATCGATGCCTTTTTTCAGAGTTGTTCCTTTGTAGGAAACCTTTGGATCCACGGTGACAGGCGTACCGCCGAATCTCTGTGGGGCAATGTCTCCGATTTCACAGCCAGGTCCGATATCGGTCTGTGTGATTTCAAAAGGTACCAGTTTTGTATTGGAGTAAGCACCGATGCCTTTGATCATGGCATAGGCAGTGCCGGCATTGACGTTTTTCAAATAGGACAGCTTGTAGTCCACATCTTTTGTCAAAGGGGTGCCCATATAGGAGACTTTGACAACCGGTTTCTTCTGATAACGGGTGTATTCGTAGGAAGTGTTTCCCAATGTGACGTCGGCGTCTTTGATATTGATCGTGCCTTCTGTTGTCACTTCCGCATCGTTGTTGTAGAACCAGAAGTTGCAGTCTACGTTGCCAGAGATGCCTTTCACTTCGCCGGAGCTGGTGTACTGCCAGAAGGTCATAGGACGGCTGTAGCCGATGTCAGTGGAATACTGTGCGAGCCAGACTTTGTATTTTGCGTCGATCATTTCTACGTTAAACTTCGGACTCCAGGTCGGGTCTGTGATGTTTCTGTAAGAGTAGAACATTGGCTCGTAGTCGGAATTTTCATCTATGTAGTTTAAGAAGGCCAGAATGTTAGAAGTCGTCGCAGCTTTCGTCTTGTACTTGTCCTTGATTCTGCCTGCGTACTCAAAGTCGAAGACAACCGGCAAATCAAGATCTCTTTCTGCGAGAGTCTCTAAAACGAATGCAGCTTCCTGCTGCGCTTCTTTCATGGTTGTGGCACAGGAATAGTAGTAGACGCCTACCAGCAGGCCGGCATCTTTTGCTGCCTGGTAGTTGATTTCGAAGCAGGAGTCCACATTCCGCTTAAAGGTATCCAGACTGGTATAACCGATACGGATGAAAGCGTAATCCATGCCCTGTCTTTTTACCTTGGTCCAGTCCACGTCTTCGCCCTGCCATGCGGAAACGTCGACACCGTCCAGCAGCAGACAGTCAGAATACTGATCCGGGTATGTGTAACCGCCGAAATCACTATCTACAGCAGCCTGGCTGGCAAAAACCATAGAACAGCTGAGAATCAGCGCGGCCATCGTCAGAAGCAATGTGCAAATGAGTCTGTTTTTCTTCATAATTTCTGTCTCCTTTACTTCTATAACATACCTTTCTATTATATCACTTTCACTGTCAGCTTTCCACGATTTTTCGGGGGAACTTCTTGCAAACTTCACAAAAGTGGTATATTATCATCATATTATGTTAGGATATGTAACCATCGCGAAAAGCGAGCTGAAAATCAAAGAATACGACGTTTATCAGGGCTATTACTGCGGCATCTGCAAAGCCATCGGAAAACGCTGCGGACAGCTGCCAAGGCTGACATTAAGCTATGACAGTGTGTTTCTGGCCATGGTGCTGGCGGGTCTGGACGATGTCCCGGACGAAATCGAGGCACAGCACTGCATCGTGCATCCCATCAAAAAGAAACCGGTGGTGCTGAATCAGAAGGCCATCGATTACGCGGCCGACGTCATGGTGATCCTGGCCTACCACAAGTTCCTGGACGACTGGAAGGATGAAAGGTCCCCACTGGGACTGACTGGCAAAACGGCACTGGGCGGGGCATACAGGAAACTGTCTGCCCGGTATCCGGAAGTCTGCAGGCAGGTGGAAACGGCACTGGCATCTTTGTCGGCGCTGGAAGCGCAAAAATGCGGCAGCCTGGACCTGACGGCAAACGCCTTTGCCGATGTGATGGAGCCTTTGTTCACAGGATATCTGCAGGAGGCAGGAGATACGCCGAAACAGCGGATCCTGGCTCAGACGGGACGGGCCCTCGGTAGATGGATTTACGTCATCGACGCCCTGGACGACTACGCCAAAGACCTGGAGAAAGGAAGCTACAATCCGCTGGTTTACCGCAAAAATCAGCTTGAGGGCACAGGCGATTTACTATATAATTATCTTGCGGAAATCATGAACGCATACGATTTACTTGAGATCAAAAAGAACAAAGCAATCATAGAAAACATCATATTCATGGGGCTGCGTCTGCGGACGGACACGGTCCTGAAAGAAAGGGAAACAGACAATGAACAATCCATATGAAGTATTGGGAGTAAAACCGGGGGCATCTGAAGAGGAAATCAGAGCGGCTTACAGAGAGCTGGTGAAGAAATATCATCCGGATAAATATGTAGACAATCCGCTGTCTGACCTGGCGGAAGAGAAGATGCAGGAAATCAACGAGGCCTACGACATGCTGATGAAGCAGAGCAGAGGCGGCTACGGCGGGCAACAGTCCTATGGCTACGGCCAGCAGTCCCAGCAGTCCTATGGCAACACCGATTCCTACTATTATGCCATCAGACAGGAAATCGACAGAAACAACCTGGCAAAGGCGGAACAGATGCTGATCAACGCACCGAACCGTGATGCAGAATGGTACTTCTTAAGTGGCGTCCTGTCTTTCAGAAAAGGCTACCGCGAAGACGGACTTGCCAATATCGAACAGGCCATGGCTATGGACCCTGACAACTACGAATACCGCAGATTCTACCAGAACCTGAGATCCGGTGCCCACATGTATGCCAACAGATCCAACGGACAGGGCTACAACAACAGCACCTTCTGTAGCGACTGCTGTACGGCGTATCTGTGCTTCGAATGCTGCATGACACCTTGCTGCTAATTTCAACTTCAAAAAACACCAAAGAGAGGGACGAACCCTCTCTTTTTGATTGCCTGTGATGTTGTTCTAGATGATGTGAATGAAATCTGCCAGTTCCTTTTCCATTTCTACTCTGTGGTGCTTGGTGTAGATGCCAGGGATGCCGCCGGTGTGGAGCATGATCACGTTTTCGCCCTGCTTGATGATGCCTTTCTTTACCATTTCCAGGATGCCGGCAAAGGTCTTGCCTGTGTAGCAAGGGTCCACGATGATGGCTTCCTTCTGGCCCATGTAGTACATGGCTTCTCTGACTTCCTTTACCGGATTGTTGTACGCACCGTGGTCGTAGTCGGATGTCAGATTAAAGTCAGCCTCGGTCATTTCCAGATCCTTCAGCTCGTCACCGAAGTATTCTTTGATTCTGCCGTAATACTTCATGCCGTAGTTCAGCAGTCCGTGTGGCTTTGGAGAGATGCCGACGCCGGTCAGACGCAGCGGCAGGTTTTCGTTTTTGATACCTACAGCCAGCCCCATGTAAGTACCGAAGCTTCCGACGGTGCTAACCAGTCTCACGTCTTCCAGTCCCATTTCTTCTACCTGTTCAGCGATTTCTACCGCGCAGTCGTAGTAGCCAAGGATGCCCAGCTCGTTGGAGCCGCCCACAGGAATGAAGTAAACCTTTTCGCCTTTTTCTTCCCATTCTTTTGTTACCTTGGCAACGGCTGCCTTTTCCAGTTCACTGTCTGTATGGACGCCGTCCTGCTGCACCAGATATACCGGACAGCCCATGATGCCGTCTAATAACAGGTTTGCAGACATTTCGCCTGGATAAGGGTCAACCGCAACGATGGCAGCCTTCAGACCGTATTTTGCTGCAACGGCACCGGTCAGTCTGCCGTGGTTGGTCTGTGCGCCGCCCACAGTCAGCAGCATGGTGCAGCCCTGGTCGATAGCGTCTTTTACCAGGTATTCCAGTTTTCTCAGTTTGTTACCGCCTGTACCGAAGTTGGTCAGGTCGTCACGTTTTAAGTATAAGTTAATCCCTAATTCTTCGGAGATGTTGTCCAGTCTCTGAATCGGAGTCGGTGTGTTTAAGAAATGCAGTTTGTCTCTTCCAAGTGTCATGGTATATGCCTCCTCTTGTTTTCTTTGCTTTTTTTAGTATATCACAAATATTCTAAGAAAAAAATGGGAAAGATATACGGATGGAGGTGGCCGATATGAAAAGACGGAAAAAGAAGCCATATTTCGAGAGCTGGTATTTCAGAGAGCAGGCCGGGGACTTTACCTGCGCCTTTACTGTGCTGATAGATTACGATGAAGAGGGTCGAATGACGGGACATCTGGACGTGGCGATTCCGGATGGACAGCGGCACCTTGACTATGCCCATCCCGTCAACATGAACCTGCGGGGCAGCCTGTTTCTGGTATTGGACAAAAACGTCTTCACCGAAGCCTGCATCCATCTGGACATCGACGAGCCGGATCTGACCATCAAAGGCGATATCTACTTCGACCGGGACTTTGGGGGCTGCCGCGTGGGACTGCGCCGGAACATCTGGGCCATGGAACAGGTCCTGTCGGGGGAACTTACGGTGAACGGCAGGGAAATCTCCTTCGACGGCGGGAAGGGATATTTAGAGGAAACCCGGGGATTGGCATCTGCAGCCCCGGCAGACACCTTCCGGACCCAGTGCAACTGGTTCGGGGACCGGAGCTTCCGCATCCTCTGCGGCGCAGACGGGGACAGGTGCTTCGCTGTCATCGACCAGGACGGTTACCCTATCCGTCTGGCCTGGTGGAAAGGCGCGAAGCTGGAGTATCTGACCCGGGCAGGATTCCGAATGCGGCAGAGAAGCTATGTTTTAGAGTGCTGGCGATCAGAGGAGACCTGCGAAAGCTGCCTGGATCAGACCGTCCGCTACCGGCTTACCTGCAAGGGTGATGTGCTCTTTGATGAAATCAGCACGCGGGCAGGGTACACGTGTGATATTAATTCTTTTGAGAGTTAAGAATGTCAGGTAAAATTGCTATTTCGATGATTTGCGGTATAGTCCGGCAATCACCAGGCCTGTAACAAGGCAGATGACTGCGATGCAAAGCCATACCTGACCGTATGTCAGTCTGCTCAAAAGCAGGCCTGAGGTCAAAGGCCCCAGAAGTTTTCCCATGCCGTTTGCAAACTCATAAAGTGCCATGCTGCGGCCTTTGTGGGTTTCGGGAGTCTGATCTGCGATATAAATGGCAGCACAGGTGGAAATCAGAATCTCGCCGCTGGTCCATACAAGAATCATAACCAGGAAAAACGGGATGCTGTCAGCAAAGGCATAAGCTCCCAGCCCTACAACGTAGAAGATGCATGCGATGGCGATGTTGAACAAAGGGTGGTTCTCTTTTGTCTTAGCAATTAACGAAGGGGTCAGTGTGATGACCACCAGGCCGTTGATGGTCCAGACCAGTGAACTGGTCTTTGAGCCTGCATTCAGTCCAAAACTGTCGGACAGCTGTAGAGGCAGAAGAAAATCCAAATTGATGTAACTCAGGGTCAATAGTGCGATGCAACCTGTGAAAATCAGCAGAACCGGGTGATGCCGCAGAATCGAGAGAATGCTTTCTTCTTTCTTTTGCGTCTCGGCAGGAGATAAAATCTTTGCCTGGTGATGGAGATCTTTTACGCCAAGGCCAACCCAGATTAAAGGAAGAAAAAAGGCGATTGCCATGGAAAAGAAAATCCATTTCGTATGGCTGTAGAACAATGCGCCTGCCAGAACCGGTCCAATGGAACCACCCACATTGCTGGACAGATATTGCAGGGAGAAACATTCCGTCTTTTTATCTACAGGGGAGTAGTCTAAAATCATAGCGGAGATGGTAGGAAGAACAGCATTTACTGCCAGGTAGCTGGCCATGATAAAAAGTACACAAATCATGGAATCGGCCCAGAAACCTGCCAGGGTCATAACTGCACTAACAAAAGCTGCAGAAATGAGAAAGACGTATTTCCGGCTCCATGCATCGGCCAGCTTGCCCCCGATAATACTGCCGATGATACTGATGGCCGATGCAATGACCACAATCAGACCGGCCTCCGTATCAGAAAAGCCGAAACGGCTGGTCAGCAGGAGGGAGAGAAACGGATAGACGATAATCATACCCATATTGACTGCACCCTTGGTTGCGCTAAGGATATAAACCTGACGGGGCAGGCCTTTGTACTGGGAAAACATGTTCATAGATTTACCTTCTAATTTATTCTATGACTGCATCTTATCGCGGAATAAGAAAAAAGTCAAATTACATCAAACATGTAATAAATAGGCAAAAACTTTACCTAAAAAACCAAAAGGATTAAATCGTTCACAATTTTACTTTCAACGTGTAAAATTGTAAGAAACGTTGATCTTTCAATGTTTTTGAACGAATATAATGCTTTGGCACATTTGTTGCGTTATTCATAATCAAAAGCAACTCTTATAATCAAAAACATTTTATGATGGAGGAAAAATTATGAACGATATTTTTGAAATGGTTAACGCGCTATTTGCAGGCGTTGTTCCAATTGCTGACTTCCTTTGGGATTTCCCTACAAATTTTGAATGGTATTCCAATATTCCTATTTTAGGACAGTTTTCTTTAGCGATTTTATTACTGTTAGGTGGAAGCTTTTACTTTACATTTAAATTCGGTTTTGTTCAGATCAAAGAATTTAAGACTGGTATTAAACTGCTGACACAAAAAACTAAAGCTGAAGTTGGAGAAACACAGCTGGCGTCATTCCTGATGAGTATGGCTGGTCGTGTTGGTGCAGGTAACATCGTAGGTGTTACAGGTGCGGTAACTATCGGTGGTCCTGGAGCAATCTTTTGGATGTGGTTATCTGCATTCGTAGGAATGGCTACATCATTTGGTGAAGCAACTTTAGCGCAGATCTTTAAAGAAAAGAAAGGTGACGAATATGTCGGAGGCTTTACTTTCTATATTCAAAAGATCTGGAAGAACAAAGCTTGGGTTGGTGCAGGCATGTGTATCTTATATCTTATGTACAATATGTTAAGTATCCCTACACATACATTCCACGTATTCTCTGCAGCTACAGCAATCGTAAATCGTGTTGTAGGCAGGGTAACAGATGTATCTGAACCTGTATATTATGTTATCGCAATCGTAATTATCCTGGTTATTGCAGTTTTGACTTTCGGTGGAATCAAGAAGGTGGTACAGTTCTCCGATAAGGCAGTTCCAGTGATGGCGGTATTATATATTGTTGTTGTCGGCTTACTGATTATCGTAAATATTGGCAAAGTGCCTGCATTTATTTCAGCTGTTTTCGTAGGAGCATTTAAACCATCAGCAATTTTCGGTGGAGCATTCGGTGTTGCTCTGGCGCAAGGTTTAAAAAGAGGCCTATTATCCAATGAAGCTGGTATGGGTACTGCGACACAGGCATCTTCTATTGCGGATGCAAACCATCCTTGTGAACAGGGTTTCGTACAGGCAATCGGTGTATTCGTAGATACAATCATTATCTGTTCTTTAACAGGTTTCATCATTACTGCTGGTACGATTTGGGAAAATCCTGCAATCGATTGGGATACATTAAAAGCAGACAAGATTGGTACATTCCTGACTTCTGTTGAAGTTTTGGTTCCAGGTACAGCTATGGACTTCCTGATAGTAATCTTCATCGCTCTAGCTTTCGGCCTGTTTGCATTCACAACCTTATTGTGTGATATGACATATTCTGAAATTGCTGCAAATAAGATTTCTGAAAACAAAAAGTTCATCACATTTGTTCGTATCATGGGCGCATTATTCTTCGTTCCATTAGGTACCCTGACGGTTTTAGCAGGCTTACAGTTAGACAACCTGTGGTATGTATCTGACTTAGTAAATGTTGTACTGATCTTTATCAATATTCCAACATTGTTTGCTGGAAGAAAGATTATTATGAAGGCATATAAGAACTACAAAGAATCCAATGGTAAGCGTTTCGTTGCTTCTGAAATTGGAATCGAATCTGACGTATGGTCTGAAGAAGCGAGCTCTGCAGTTGAACGTGCATAAGAGGTGAGATAATGAAGATCAAAGTGATTATGACCGATAAGGCTATGGACCGTGCAACGATGGATTTAAGAGAGGACATGTTGTCTACAGCACTTTCTATGGGAGTAGAGATATCTGTAGACTGCATCAAAAAAGGTCCGGATGAGTTGGATTGTAATACAGATGAAGCCTTTGCTGCAGCAGAATTAGTAAAAGAAGCGATCAAAGCAGAAAAAGAAGGGTTTGATGCAATTGTCATTTACTGTTTTAGTGATGTCGGAATTGATGCAGTAAGAGAAAACGTGAGGATTCCAGTTATTGGTCCAGGAGAAACGACATTGGCTGTAGCGAATATGCTTTGTAATCGTTTCGTTGTTATCACGACAGAAAGTGTAAACATTCCTAGAACTTATCGAAGACTGATAAGAAATGGAATTGCAAGAGAAAAAATGACATCTGTCAGAGCGCTGGATATTCCGATTGGCGAAATTCGCGTCAATCCGCAGGCGACGGCTGAATATCTGAAAGCAGTATGCAAGAAGGCTGTCGAAGAAGAACAGGCAGATGGTGTGATTCTGGGATGTTTAGGCATGGCGAGTTATGGTGAAATGCTGGAAAAGGAACTACCTGTGAAAGTGTTAGACCCGGCATTCATTGCAGTGGCATATGCGGAAATGTGTGCACGTCTTGGACTAGCTCACATTCCAGCAGTATATCCGCCTTTTCAAAATTTGAGTCACGTTGAGCTTTAGTAAACCTTAAACATACAAGAAATCCAGGCGGATGAGATGAACTTGTCCGCCTGGATTTTTAGTTGTATAATGTGGTTATATAAACCTGGAGGTAGTAAAGATGAAAAGAATTGCAGTCATAGCAACGGAAAAAGAATTTGCTGAATATCTAAAAAGCAATGTAGAACGTTATATGAAAAGATATGCTGAGTTTACTGCATACTCTATGGCGGAAATTGATGCAAAAGATATCATAGAAGAAGACTTTGTTTTGCTATCTGCATTTACAATCTACCAAAAGGTCTGTGAAAAGAAATCTGAGTCAACAGAGATTTTAATTGTCTCTTTATCTTTAAATAAAAAACAGATTGAAGTTTTAAAGCAAATTCCTGTAGGAACGAAAGCCTTATTAGTAAACTTTGATAATCGTTCTTGTATTCATACCATGACTTGCATGTACGATGCGGGAATTAGAGGATTGGAGTTATATCCGTATTTTGGTGTTGGGGATTATGACCATGCGATCACTACAGCAATCACACCAGATGAAGCTTATTTGGTGCCGAAAGAGATTTCAAATGTATACAACATTGGCCAAAGTTCGGTGGACATGGCTAGTTTGTATCAGATTGCAGACAAACTAGGTGTATATGAGGAATTCTCAGCCAGCGAAGCAAATGAAGCAAAAAAAGAATATTATGCGTTGAATTCTAGTATGGATCGTTTGCTGAATGACAAAGCAAGCATGACGGATAGATTGAATACTTTGATTCGTTTAATGAATGAAGGTATTATTATTGCGGACTCATTGGGAAAAATCTATATGACCAATGAAAAGGCAAAATTGTTGTTGCAAGAGCGATCTCAGGTGTTGATTGGATTCAATGTAGACGAGGTGTTGCCAGAAATTGACTTGCAGTCAACAAAGGAAAAACTGATCAAACTTCCATCTGCGAATTTGGTTTCATCATCTGTTGAAATCGAATCTGGAGACGAGACGGCGGGATATATTATTACGATTACAGATTTTGAAGAAACGGAAAAGAAACAGCATGACATCCGTGCGAAATTAAGTGAGACTAGTCATTTGGCACGATATCATTTTGAAGATATTCTCGGTGAAAGTGAGGATATAATTAAAGCAAAGACGAATGCCCGAAAAGTTGCCTCATCAGATGCCTCGGTCATGATTACTGGAGAAAGTGGAACGGGAAAAGAGTTATTCGCGCAAAGCATTCATAATGCTTCTCGTAGAAAAAAATATAATTTTGTTGCGGTAAACTGTGCGGCGATTCCAGATAATCTATTGGAAAGCGAAATGTTCGGTTATGATGAAGGCTCTTTCACGGGAGCCAAAAAAGGTGGTAAAATCGGTTTCTTTGAATTGGCGCATCGAGGAACGATTTTCCTGGATGAAATTGGTGAAATGCCTTTGACTCTGCAATCAAAGCTGCTTCGCGTCTTGGAAGAAAAGAAGGTTATGCGCGTGGGTTCAAATAAGAATATTTCCATCGATGTGCGAATTATCGCGGCAACGAACAAAGACCTTTATGCCATGGTAGAAGAAGGAACTTTCCGTGAGGATTTATATTACCGATTGAATGTCCTGCCGGTCAGAATTCCATCACTTCGGGAAAGAAAGACGGACATATTACCGATTTTTTATTCTATGATTCGAAACTTGCAGTCGAATCTGAAGCTAAGCCCAGATGCGGAACAATTGATGACACGATATTCGTGGAGAGGCAATGTGAGAGAACTGAGAAATGTTGCTGAATACTTGACGAGTAAAGGGAAAGGCTATATTGAAGTTGAAGATCTCCCTCCGATAAGAGAAAAAGCGGAAAAGGAGAATGAACCAGAGCATCACTATACTGTTGAAAATTCAACGTTAATTGATAAATTTATTCTTCACGAAGGAAAAGATATCGATTTGTATTATGCCGTTTTAGTACAGCTGAAAGCTTCTTTCGAACAGGGTGAACGATATGGAAGACAGACGTTGATGGATAAGATCAATGAACAAGGAGGATTCTATACAGAGGGTGAAATCCGAAAAGCGTTAAACAAGCTTTCTTCTTATGGATTTATCCGTTCGCCAAAGGGAAGAGGTGGCAGTGTCATTCATGGAGAAGGCCTGAATTTATTGTCCGTTATCGAGAGATTTAGAGAAAGAGGCATATTAGGATAAACTAGTGTTAAGAACTGCATCGTAAAGAGGCAGTTCTTTCTATTTTGCGTTTTGGGTTAAAAATTAACCCAAAATGCATTAATTAAATTTACCAATGAAAAGATAATGTCTTGAACTTTGATTTTTTGCGTTTTTTTCCTGAAATGAAGTTGGCACGCGAATTGCATTTTAATAAAGTAACAAAAGATTGAGTCGTTGAAACAGGAGGAAGAAAATGAACGGAATCAAATGGCCTGAAGGAAAAAAATCAGCTGTTATGTTTTCTTTTGATGTGGACGGTGACACCACGTGGGAAAACGGTAACAAAGGCCTTCCAAATGGAGAAAAATACATTAAATCATTATCTGTAGGACAGTACGGTCCGAAACGCTGCGTAGACAGAATCATGGATATGCTGGAACGCTATAACGTGAGAGCAACATTCTTTGTTCCAGGCCTAACGGCGGAACGTTATCCTGAATTGATTAAACGTATTGCAGAAGCTGGACATGAATTAGGACACCATGGATATGCCCATGAGCGTTTTGCAGGACGAACCGTGGAAGAACAGATTGAAATCATTGAAAAATCAAAGAAAATCCTAGAAGACCTAACTGGACAGGATATCACAGGATTCAGAACGCCATCTGGAGACTGGTCCATTGAAACACCAGGGCTGCTGTATGAGAGAGGTTTCAGATACTCCAGCTCGATGAGAGGCGATGACAGACCTTATCGTACGGTCATTGATGGAGAGGAAACAGACCTTATCGAAATCCCGACAAAGTGGGAAGTAGATGACTATGTGGCTATGGCATATAATATGTATCCGGCAGAACCTGCAGGACAGGACAGAATTTCCTGTTATCGTTGTGTAGAAGACAACTTTATGAGAGAATTCGAAGGACATCATCGATATGGATTGTGCATTTCTTTCATGAGTCATCCACAGGTTATCGGGTCTCCTGGAAGAATCCGAATCCTGGATCATTTGTTAAAGGAAATCACATCTAGAGAAGATGTCTGGGTAGCGACTGGAAGTGAAATTGCAGACTGGTACCGCGATAATTATCCAAAGGGAGGTAAATAAAGATGAGATTAGAAAGACCTGTTTGGCCCAATGACAATCAGTGTGCGGCAATGGTAACCATCAATTTAAATGCAGAGTTATTCTGGCTTGGTCTAGACCCGACTTGTATTGATAAACCAAAGACCCTTTCTCTGGGACAGTATGGGATGACACGCGGCGTAGATAGAATCCTGGATATCCTTGATGAAAAAAATCTGAATGCTACCTTCTTTGTTCCAGGGTGGGTTGCAGAAAATTATACTGAACAGATTCGTGACATCTGTGAACGCGGACATGAGATTGCTTCTCTAGGATATAAGCAGGAAAATATGGCTATATTGACAGAAGAGGAACAGGAAGAAGCAATTCGTAAGAGCATTTGTGCAATTGAGCAGGCTTGTGGTCAAACTCCAATTGGATTCAGATGTCCGGATGGTGAGTTAACGTTAGATACCTTGCGTATTGCGAAAAATTTAGGAATGAAATATTCAAGCAATCTTTGTGATGATGACAGACCATATTGGAAAGAGCTGAATGATGGAAATGTCCTCCTAGAAATACCAGTCCATTGGGTGAACTATGATTTGCCTTATTTCGCATTCAACTATCATCCAGCTTTTCCAGCAGGTCAGGGTAGAATTGCAAACTATACCGGTGTGCTGAACAATTGGCAGGATGAATTCGATGGCTGTAAAGAATATGGTCTGTGCTATGTCCTGCAGCTGGATCCGGCGACTATCGGATCACCAGGTCGTATTGGCTTATTTGAAGATATCTTGGACTATATGCTTGCTAGTCAGAACGTCTGGTTTCCAACCGCTGCGGAAATGTATGAATATAAGGAAAAGTGTTTAAAATTATAAAAACTACTGGATTTCAACTGTATATTCATGTATAATAAGCATTTAGTGAACGAAATAATTACCCAAGAAAGAGGAGGAAATAAATATGGCACTTTGGGGTGGAAGATTTGAAAAAGAAATGGATGAAATCGTTAAGTATTTTAACGCATCAATTTTCTTTGATCAGAGAATGTATAAGGAAGATATTCAGGGTAGTATTGCCCATGTAACAATGCTGGGAGAACAGGGCATCGTGACAAAGGAAGAGGCTGACCAGATTATCACAGGTTTAAAAGTCATTGAACAGCAGATTGCGTCTGGAAAAATCGTGTTCAATGTAGATGATGAAGATATCCACATGGGTATTGAAAGCAGACTGATTAAAGAAATTGGTGATGTAGCGAAGAAGTTGCACACTGCAAGAAGCAGAAATGACCAGTGTCAGGTTGACCTACGCTTATACCTGAAGAAGGAAATTAAGGAAATTGTTTCCAGACTTTGCTATCTGGAATCAGTGATCCTGGAAAAGGCAGAAAAATATGCTGATGAAATCACTGTTGGTTTTACTCACATTCAGCACGCACAGCCAATCACTATCGGTTTTATCTTCATGGCATATTTCCAAATGTTCAGAAGAGACATCGATAGACTGATGGATACTTATGACAGAATGAATCTTTGTCCGTTGGGTGCATGTGCGCTGGCTGGTACAACACTGCCAACTAACCGTTACAGAACTGCAGAATTATTAGGTTTCACCGCACCAACAGAAAATGCAATGGATTCTGTCAGCGATCGTGACTACAGTTTGGAATTCCTGAACGATGCAGCAATCTCCATGATGCACATTTCCAGATGGGCGGAAGAGTTCGTATGGTGGAATTCCCAGGAATTCGGATTCATCGACATCGACGACAGCTACTGCACAGGCAGCAGCATCATGCCGCAGAAGAAGAATCCGGACATGGCGGAATTATTAAGAGGCAAAGTCGGACGTGCCTACGGCAACCTGATGCAGCTTCTCACTGTTATGAAAGGCACGCCGCTGGCATACAACAAGGACTTCCAGGAGGACAAGGAAAGCGTATTCGATACCTGTGATACCTGGAAGGACAGCATCACCATCTTTGCCAACATGCTGGAAAAGACCGAGTTCAGACTGGACCGCATTCAGCAGCACTTCGACAAAGGCTTCCTCAACGCCACCGATATCGCGGAACACTTCGCGAAACAGGGTATCCCGTTCAGAGAAGCACACGAAATCGTAGGAAAAATGGTAAAGGCCTGCGAAAACAACAACTGTGATTTTGAAGACCTGACGGAAGCACAGCTGCAGGCCATCGACGGCCGCGTAACCAAGGAATCCTTAGGCGACATCAGCATCAAAGCCTGTGTCGACGCGCGTATGTCCTTTGGCGGCACGGCTCCGGCAGAAGTAAGAAGACAGATCAAAACCGGCAAGGCATGGCTGGAAACCCTGCCTGAACTGGCATAGGAGGTAGGATTCATGAACATGAAAGAACTGGCGCTGGCAAAACACGCGGAATGGAAGGGCAAACTCTCCATCCAGACAAAGGCGCCAATTACCAACAGAGAGGAGTTGTCCATCGCCTACACACCTGGCGTGGCAGAGCCCTGTTTAGAAATCGAAAAGGACGAAAGTCTGGCATATACATATACCGGCAAGGGGAATACGGTTGCGGTCATCACCGACGGTACAGCGGTCCTGGGCCTGGGCGACATCGGTCCATCGGCAGGAATGCCTGTCATGGAAGGAAAATGTGCCCTGTTCAAGGCATTTGCTGACATCGACGCGGTGCCGATCTGCATCGACTCCAAGGATCCTCAGACGATCATTGATACGGTTTACAATATTTCCAAAAGCTTCGGGGGGATTAATTTAGAAGACATCAGTGCACCGAGATGCTTTGAAATCGAACGTGCCCTGATCGAGAAGTGTGACATCCCGGTGTTCCACGACGACCAGCACGGTACTGCAATCATCACCAGCGCAGGGCTCATCAACGCCTGCAAGGTGACAGGCAGACAGCCGGGCAATCTGAAGATCGTCATCAGCGGTGCAGGTTCTGCCGGCATCGCCATCGCAAAGATGATTCTCCGTTTGGGCTTCGGCGACGTCATCCTCTGCGGTAGCAAAGGCACCATCTACAAAGGCGCGCCATACAACAATCCGGAACAGGAGAAGATGGCGGAAGTGACCAACAAAGAAGGCCTCAAAGGCAGTCTGGCAGACGCCCTCGCAGGCGCCGATATTCTCATCGGCGTATCCAGACCGGGCGTCGTCAGTCAGGACATGATCCGCTCCATGGCCAAGGACCCAATTGTCTTCGTCATGAGTAATCCGGTGCCGGAAATCATGCCGGATCTGGCGAAAGAAGCCGGTGCGGCGGTGGTAGGAACGGGACGCTCCGACTTCCCGAACCAGGTGAATAACGTCATCGCGTTCCCGGGTATCTTCAGAGGCGCCCTGGACGCACGTGCGAAGAAGATTACCGAGGAAATGAAGGAAGCGGCGGCACGGGCAATCGCATCTGTTATCCCTGATGAGGAACTGTCCGCGGACTATGTGCTCCCGGATCCGTTTAACCCACTCATTGTAGAGCGCATCAGAGCGGCGGTTATGGCTGAAGCCGGGAAATAATGTGTGAAAAGTTTTGTCTATTTTGCTATTGAAATAGACGGAGACAGGGTGTATACTTATACTGAGGAAAGAATTTTCCAGATATTACATCGCAATTCAGAGCTGCCATTATGGCATGCCTGTGACTTATAAACATCCCTTCTGAAGAGAGCCTTTTTCGGAATCCGAAAGAGGCTTTTTTCTTTTTTTGTCCAGGCTCTCTAAAAACCGCGCGGCCGGATCAGAACCATTTCTTCCGGTGGAAGAGCAGCACCAGTCCCAAAACCACCGCCAGGCTAAGGCCGGCCACGTAGGCGTATCCGCGGGACCAGTCGTATTCCGGCATGACGAAGTTCATGCCGTACCAGCCGGTAATCAGAGTCAGAGGTGTGAAGATGGTGGTGACCACAGTGAAGAACTTCATAATCTGATTCTGCTCGATGTCAATCTGGGACTGATAGGCATCCCGCACCGATTCGATATAGTTTTGCAGGTGGAGGACGAATTCCATGAGCCGGTCGAACTTCTTATCGATGAAGGAGAAAGCCGGGTCTACTGCCGACATCTCATCGGAAAGGAACTGCATCTGCTCGTAGTAGCGCTTGGCTTTGAGGAGGTCCTTGCGGACTTTGATGATGTCTTTGATGCCCCGTTCCGAAGGGGAAGAATCCAGGAAGAGGCGGTCCTCCAGGGAGATAATCATGTTCTCCAGGGTTTCCAGTCGGTAGATGTCGTTTGCCGTCAGCTCCAGAAGAAACTGATGAAACTGGAGGAGCCCGTCTGCGTGGTCAGAGACCGCCTGTCCATAGCCGCGGACCGCCTCACTGTCGGTAATCAGCGCAAAAAATGAAGTGGCTGCATAAGCAACCACTTTCTTTTCGTCAAGCCAGTGGAAGGAAAGGAGATAGGTCTTGTCGTCCAGCACCGTGAAAAAATTACGGTTCTGGTCCAGGAGCAGACCGAATCGCTTTCCTGCCAGGTCTTTGATGGTATTCAGTTCTGATACGGGTAAAATCTTTTTCATGGCACTAGTCTGTGCCGGGAACAGAAATTTATCCCTTAAATAAACTCTTTGTTTACGTTTCTGGATGCGGACAGATAAACCAGGGATGCGTAGTTGACATCGAATTCGACAATATCGCCAACTTCCAGTCTTCTTTCTGCATCTTCCACGTCCATGATGGTATGGTCGCTGGCTGCGCCAACCAGGGATACGCCCTTTTCCACAGGGAAGATTTCCTCGATGGAACCGTAGTCTACACGGCCCATGGCAAGTAAGGCCCTTCTGCGGATTCCTCTGTCTTCGTATACAGGCTTATGACCAAAGCAGTCGATTGCGATTTTACCAACCGGATGGGTTGGCTTGTCGCGGACTTCGATGACTTCCGCATAAAGCTTGTAAACATCCTGATGCATGTAGCTCATGTCGTAGCCATAGAAAACATCCAGGTCTCTCGCCAGGAAAATACCTTCGCCGCAGCGAAGCAAATTGATTCTTTCCGGAACGTTGCCGTCGATAACTCTCATCAGGGTAGATGTTGCGCCACCGGAGATGTATTCTAACTCTCTGCCGATGCGTGCTTCGATTCTTTCGGCGATGCTGACCAGTTCATTGAGATTATCTGGTGTCGGTTCGATGGAACCCCAGCAGCCAACGTTAAAGCCAACGCCTGCTAAGTCCAGATTCTTCAGCTCGTTTTCAACAAAAACAGCAGCTTCTACCATTTCGTCCTTATCCCAGAAACCTTCTCTCAGGTCACCTACGTCTGCCATGATGATAACCTTATGTACTTTGTTCTGTTTTGCGGCAGCTTCGTTGAGAGCCTTCAGCACGGCTACTTCGCTGTTTAAGCTGATATCACAAAGACGAACCACTTCATCTACTTCTGTCAACATCGGGATACGGAGTAACATCGTAGGCAGGCCTACGCCGTATTCGATGGTATCTTCAATTTGTTCTAATCTGGAGGAAGCGATAATCTTCGCACCACCTTCTTTGAATGCCTGTGCACACTGTGGGAAACCTGTTGTGCCTTTGATTACACCGGCGATGGTGATACCGCATTTGTCACAGCGTTCCACCATTGCTGCAACGTTTTCTTTGAAATACTGCAGATTGATTGTCAGTTTTGGATACATCTGCTTTACCATAATTGATCCTCCTTTCAGGATTCCATTTCTTTAGTAGTATTTTACCACCGAATATGGTAACATGAAAGTATGAATATTCAGAATTTGGAAATGAAATTTCAGATAGAGGAATCTGCGGCAGGGGACGCGGCTGAAGAACGTTTTTTCCGGATCTGTTCCTTCAATCTGGCAGAGGCCGGGCAGAGGAAGATGGAGACGGCGGCATACCGTGTCCGAACGCATCTGCAGCAGCGGATGGATATCCGGGCGACGGTACGGTTCTGGGAAAGGCCGGTGCTGACGGATACCCGGCTGCAGCTGGACGATGTGGCTTTGTGCTGTGATGCCTTCTCCCGGATTCCGGCGGATGCCGTCAAAGGCGTCTTCGCATATCTTCTGACCATCGGCGATACCGGTATGGAAGAGGAAGTCAGCATCATGACAGAGCTGTATCACGACGTTTGGGGAACGGCCTACGTGGAAAGCGCCATGGAAGTACTGCGGAAGAGACTCTTGCAGGCGCTTCCTGCAGAGAACCTGCATCTTTCGGAAAGCCTTGGTCCCGGCTACTACGGCATGACCATGGAGGAAGGTGCGAAAATCTACGGACTGCTCGATGGTATGACCATCGGTGTGGAGCAGAAATCCAGCGGACTATTGATGCCGGAAAAATCCTGTCAGGGGCTGATCCTGGTATATGACCGGGACGACATCAGAATGCCACGGGCCTGCGAAAGCTGTCTCGGCGCAAAGGCCGGCTGCCTGTTTTGTGATAAGAGAAACGTAAAGGAATAAGGATGACGGAAATAAAGTTAAAAGTTAAAGAACATAACGGGAAAACCCTCATGGAAGCCATGGCGGAGGAAGGCGTGCAGCTTTCCGGTACCTGTGGCGGCATGGGAACCTGCGGCAAATGCAGGGTTTACGCCAACGGGCAGGATGTGTTAGCCTGCCGGCATCTGGTCACGGAAGACGTGACGGTCCTGGTAGCCGATGATGGCAGAATGGATGCATCGGTAAAAGAAAGCCCGCTGAAGCTGCCGGAAGGATTTTGCTGTGATGAGGCGGAGGAAGACGCTTACGGCATTGCACTGGATCTTGGGACGACCACCGTTGTCGTAATGCTTTGGGACCTGCACCGCGGAAGGCTGACAGATGTGAAGGCTGTGACCAATCCACAGAAGCATTATGGTGCCGACGTGATGAGCAGAATCGGTTTCGTCCTGCGGGCACCGTGGAACCTGACACGGCTGCAGAGCAGGCTGATCAATGAAATCAATCAGGCCATTTCCCGCATGACTGCGGATCACGGCATCGGTCTGACACAGATCCGGAAGATTACCGCGGTGGGAAACACCACTATGAGCCATCTCTTCCTGGGAGAAGACGTCAGCGGTCTTGCGGCTTATCCGTTTCAGCCGGCTTTTTGCGGCAGCGTACGGACCACGGCAAGAGCAGTCGGTCTTGCGGCTCACGAAGAAGCGGAGGTCTATGTGGCGCCTAACATGGCAGGTCACGTGGGATCGGACATTACGGCAGGAATCCTGGCATCCGGATATATGGAAGAAGATGCACAGGGCAGCAGGCTGTTTTTAGATATCGGAACCAACGGCGAAATCTTCCTGGCCGGAGAGGATCAGTCCTACTGCTGCTCCACGGCGGCAGGGCCAGCCTTTGAGGGCAGCGCCCTTCATCAGGGCATGCGTGCTGCAGACGGTGCGATTTATAAAGTTAATTTGGTTGAAAATAAAGTTAAATGTGAAACCGTTGGAGACGCGCCGGCAAAGGGTATCTGCGGCAGCGGCATCATCGATGCCCTGGCAGTTTTGCTGGAGACCGGTATTATGGACCGGTTTGGCGGCATAGAAACGGATTTTGTGCTGGCAGAAGAAAGGTCAGAACTGCCGGCTGTTGCCATAACCCAGAAGGACATCCGTGAGGTGCAGATGGCAAAGGCGGCGGTTTTCGCAGGCTGCAAGACGCTTCTTGCAGAGGCGGGCCTGGACCTGGATGACCTGTCAGAAATCGGTATCGCAGGGGCCTTTGGAAACGGCATCTGCATCGAAAGCGGCATCGCCATCGGCCTGCTGCCGAAGACAGACCCTGGCAGGTTCCGGTCCCTGGGCAATGCGGCAGGGCTGGGTGCTTCCATGATGCTGCTGTCAGAACCGTGCAGGAAAAAGGCAGAAGACATCGCTGCATCGGCAAAGCATGTGGAACTGGCTGCTTTGACATCGTTTCAAAGCAGATATATAGAGGAAATGAACTTTTAGGAGGTTGAACAATGGGATATGTTGTTTTGTACATGAGTGTTCTGGCCATAGGCTATTTCCTGGGCTCGAAACTGAGAGACAAAAGAGAAAAGATGGGTTTTCTGGACGGCCTGACCAACTTCTGTGTGTCCCTGCTGGTCTTCGTCATGGGGATTAAGATGGGATCCAACGAGGAAGTCATCGCCAACCTGGGAACCATCGGTATCCAGTCCGTGGTTATTACCGTGGTCCTCGGTGTGATTACCATCGCAGGTGTCACTGGCGCCCGTCTTGCACTTGGCATGAATAAATACGCGCTGACCAAGGCGCAGCAGGCGGAACTGGGCGAAATGGGAATCGGCGGCAGCAGTGAGAGCGGGGGTGCCGAAGAAGAAGGTGGCGGATCCAATCTGATGACCATTCTGATTCTGGCCTTCACCGTGATTGGCCTGATCGCAGGATACTTCGTTGTAAGAAACAACGCCGGACTGATGGCAGCCTTCGATGCCTCCAATGGACATATCATGACTGTGGGCCTCTGTCTGCTGATGCTCAGCATCGGTCTTGGCATGGGTCTGGATGGAACGGTTCTGACCTACTTGAAGCAGGCGGGATTCCGCGTGCTGGTATTCCCTGTAGTGGTAATTCTGGCGACGACCGTAGGCGGATTCGTGATTTCTCTGATCTACAGCGACCTGTCCGTCGGAGAATCCCTGGCGATCTGCTATGGCTTCGGCTGGTACACCTTCGCACCAATCGCCATCTCCAACGCAGGTTATGTGATGGCAGGGGCCATCTCCTTCCTGCACAACGTCATCCGTGAACTGGCTGGTATCGTTCTCATGCCGATCCTGGCGAAGAGAATCGGCTACCTGGAAGTAGCGGCGATTCCCGGTGTTGCGGCCATGGACGTGTGCCTGCCAATCGTAGAACGCGTAACCAGACAGGATATCATCATCTATTCCTTCCTGATTGGGTTCTCCCAGGCCATCTTCGTACCGGTACTGGTGAACATGGCACTGGCTTTTGCATAAGTTAATTTTTGGTATCTGAGGGAACTCATTAACAAAAAAGTTTGAAAACGCTGCGAAAGGGAAAGAAATTCGAGATGAAACTTTCCCTTTCAGTATCTTTTTGAAGAAGATTGTAAAGAAAACAAGGAAAACCGTTATTAAACTACTACCTATGAGTGAGACACGCAATTTTTAATTTAGGTAAATGGTCATACCTAATATGGGCCACACTTTGTGTGGAAACTGTGGTATAAATAAACTATGAAAGGATCACAGTTATGACCAGAAAAAGAACTCTA
>JAFWZZ010000035.1 GCA_017522185.1 Bacillota bacterium
GCTGTATGATCTCCAGCTGCGTGCATTTGAAAGCGAAGCTGAGATGATCAACAGCAGGAATGTGCCTGCCCTGATGGAGTCGTATGAGGAGAACCGCGCAGACTTCATCAACTGGACAGTCCTGATCAAGCGGGATGATTCAGGGAAAATAATAGGTGCTGTAAGATGCAGGGAGAACGGCGATCACATCGAAATCGGTCGTGTTATGGTTGCGCAGGAACACAGGAACAGGGGTATAGCGACCGACCTGATGACAGCAGTTGAAGAACTGACACAGGCAAAAGCTTTTGAGCTTTATACATGTACAAAAAGCTATATCAATATCAACCTGTACGAGAAGCTAGGCTATAAGATATATAAGGTGGAGCAAGGTCCCAGCGATCTTTCATTTGCATATATGAGAAAAACGCTTGATTAGGCTGACAAATTCCAATTTGTAGAGTTAGATAAATTTGAACTTGTATAGATAGGAGAGAAGTTAGCATGAACATCACACAGGAATTCTACGATAGTTTAGCCAGCCATTATTCTAAATTGTTCCAGGACATAGAGGAAACGATGCAGGAACAGGCTGAAATGTTAGATAGAATATTCACTGATAATGGATATGATAAGGATGCGAAAGTTCTGGACTGTGCCTGCGGGATCGGTACACAGACACTAGGGCTGGCGTCTTTGGGCTACAATATGTCTTCTTCGGACATCAGCAGCAAAGCTATGCTTGAAGCAAAATGGGAAGCGGTCAGAAGAAATCTGACAATCAGATTTGCGTATATAGATTTTCGCAAACTGGCTGATGCCTTTAAAGATAAATTTGACATCATTATTGCGATTGACAATGCGCTTCCACATATGACGTCAAAAGAGTCTCTTAAGACTGCAGTGGAAAGTATCGTGAATCAGCTGGAAGATGGCGGTATGTTTGTTGCCAGCATCAGAGATTATGATGCATTACTAAAGACGAAGCCACCGTATTCACCTCCATATATCCATGATACAGAGAATGGACAGCGCGTTTCCTTCCAGACATGGAAGTGGGAAGGCGAAAACTACAAACTTGTCCAGTACATCATTGAAGATGAGGAAAACCTGGAAGTAAAAAAGTTTGCATGCGTATACAGAGCAGTTCGAAGAGCAGAACTAACCGAGTTGCTAACTTTATGCGGCTGCAAATCTGTTGAGTGGAAATTCCCTGAAGAGACAGGTTTTTATCAGCCGATTGTAATTGCGAAGAAATAAAGATAAGTGTATTACATACGGGAAGTGTGTGTAGCACCGGCATTGCCCTTCGGAGGAACTCTGTAAAAGCAATGGAAAAGGCAGGGATGAAGAAAGCTGGTATTGAAAAATATTTCGAGGTGTCATTTCATGGCATCTCGTTTTATTATGTCTGAAATTGACAGTACTTTCATTACAAGAGTGGTTCAATCTCTGCTGCAAGATGGAAGAACGTTTCATGACACGATAAGTATCGTGCATGTAAACGTAGCGCACTTTATAATGAAGTTATCCTTTGTTACTTTTGAATCAATCAGATGTATCAATCAGATGTATCAAATACAAAAGTAGAAAGGATTAACCGAACATGAAAACGAAAGAAAAAGAAATATTGCTATTTGGCACACTTTGCATTGCGACTTTTGTCATATGGACGCTAGCTGTATTAAACGTGGATGTGAAACCGTTGGGTGTGAATGGAACCAATATAGGGTTTTCATCATTAAACTGCTGGTTTCATCAACAAACCGGCGTACACATGAAAATATACAGCATAACTGACTGGCTTGGACTGATTCCCATAGCTGCATGCGTGTGTTTCTGCATTTTTGGATTAATACAGTGGATGAAACGGCACTCGATTCGGAAGGTAGACTATGATATGATTCTCTTAGGTGTATATTTTATAGTCGTAATATCTGGATATCTGCTATTTGAAATGATTCCCGTTAATTACAGACCTGTTCTGATCAACGGAATGGCAGAGGTATCCTATCCTTCATCAACAACCCTTCTTGTGCTAACTGTGATGCCTGCGTGTATATTTCAAATCAATCGCAGAGTAAGAAAACAATCCGTCAGAAAAATACTCAACACATTGATTGCAGCATTCTCTATATTCATGGTTTTGGGGAGACTGATTTCGGGCGTCCATTGGTTGACGGATATTGTAGGTGCCATCATTTTGAGTACAGGAATGTTTTCTCTATATAAAGGTGCGGTTTTAATGAACGACAAAAGAAAAAGGAGACAATGAAATGGAATTTCATGAGAAACTTCAGGAGCTGAGAAAAAAGCGAAACATGACACAGGAGGAATTAGCTGAGGCCCTGTATGTTTCAAGGACAGCAGTCTCAAAATGGGAATCGGGAAGAGGATATCCCAGCATCGATTCGCTGAAGGAACTATCCGCTTTTTTTCAGATATCCATCGATGACTTACTGTCGGGAAATGTTCTGCTTTCTATTGCAGAAAAAGACAATCATTGTAAAATGCAGCGGACATATTGTTTTCTTGCATCGATGATAGATGTTTCGTCTTTCATGTTGATTATATTACCTCTTTACCCGAAAGCCGTAGGCGGATATGTTTATTCAATCAGTTTAATTGACTATGCGGAGACCGGAAAACAATATCTGTTTCTATACTGGACGATATATCTTGCACTGATTATAATAGGGATAGCAAGTCTCATCCTATTGAAATATCAAAAGGAAAAAAGCGCACAAATCCTTTCGGATATTTCCATTGGATGTGATGTTATGGGGTTGGTCTTCATGGTGGTTTGCAGAGAAACTTATGCTGCTGTATTTTTGGTTATCATGCTGGCAGTAAAGATCATGATGAAGGACCGAATCCATGACCATAAAATTTAATTTATAAGGAGATTGCTTTTTGAGAAAAACAAGCAGAACACTGGAGATTGTAGCATAGCCGGGAGGTTATGTGTAAAACAGTCTCACACAGACCTCCCAGTATTGCAGTCAACAATCATCAGGAGGAAAAAACAATGAATAAAAATGACTATACAATCCGTTTAGAAAGAAAAGAAGAATATCGTGAAGTGGAAAACCTCGTAAGAGAATCCTTTTGGAACGTATACCGGCCGGGCTGTCTGGAGCATTATGTGCTGAACCAGCTTCGCAACGACCCTGCGTTTGTCAGAGAGCTTGATTTTGTACTCGAAAAAGATGGCAAAATCATCGGACAGAATATGTTCATGCGGGCTTCAATCAAAGCCGATGACGGTAGGGAAATCCCTATTATGACCATGGGTCCAATTTGTATAACCCCAGAGTTGAAAGGTCAGGGCTATGGGAAACTGCTGCTGGATTACTCCCTGACAAAGGCGGCAGAACTCGGCTGCGGCGCAGTCTGCTTTGAAGGCAATTTTGCGTTCTATGGAAAGAGCGGCTTTACCTTTGCCAGAGAATACGGAATCCGTTATCATGGATTGCCGGAGGGGGCAGACGATTCTTTCTTCCTTTGCAAGGAACTGATTCCAGGATACCTTGACGGTATCACCGGGGAATACGCCACGCCACAGGGTTACTTCGTAGACGAAGCCGAGGCAGAGGAATTCGACAAACAGTTGCCGCACAAAGAGAAACTGAAATTGCCGGGACAGCTTTTCTAAACAGAAAGATGATGGAGACAGTGCTTCGAGTACTGTCTCTGTTTTTG
Organism: Bacillota bacterium; assembly: GCA_017522185.1. GTDB lineage: Bacteria > Bacillota > Clostridia > Peptostreptococcales > Anaerovoracaceae > Senimuribacter. The sequence continues at coordinate 3,682 of JAFWZZ010000035.1, forward strand.
TAGCGTAAAATGATGAAATTGGCAAATGGGGATTTGTTGAGCCGGTTTTCAAAAACCTAGTAAATGTTTTCTATAGAAAACTTCTTACGATAAAAGAAAACCCTATGCGTGTTTTAATGGAACAGTTTTCAAAATACCCCAAAATGTTTTCTGTAGAAAACCTGCTGAGTAAAAAGGAAAACTTCAAGAGGGTCACAAAGAAAAAGTTTTCTAAATAACTATAAAGGTTTTCAATGGAAAATTTTCTAAAGAAAAAAGAAAACTTTTAAAGGTTTGCAACGAAAGTGTTTTCAAAATAACCTTAATAGTTTTCTATAGAAACCTTCTCCGGGTAAAAAGAAAACCCTGAATAGAAATCACCCCTCCCAAGCCCAATATGCTATGTTGTAAATTGGTTCATCTCCGCAACTGCCTGTTGCTACGCAAACCTGGACAAGCGTAGTATAATGGTCATGGAGGTGATTGTTCATGGAAACAAAGGATATCATATTAGAATTGAGAACCAAAGCAGGTCTGTCGCAGGATGAACTTGCAGAGAAAGTATTCGTTACCCGTCAGGCCGTATCCCGATGGGAAAATGGGGAAACTACGCCGAACACGGAAACGCTGAAGCTGCTGTCTAAGCTTTTTGATGTTTCCATCAACACTCTTCTGGGCTCTCCGAGACAGCTGATCTGTCAATGCTGTGGTATGCCCCTGGAGGACGCCGCAATCAGCAGGGAAGCCGATGGATTCTTTAACGAGGAATACTGCAAATGGTGCTACGCGGACGGAGAATATATGTACCATGACATGGACGAACTGATCGATGTCTGTGTACAGAATATGGCCAGCGAGGCATTTTCGCCGGAGCAGGTCCGGGCGTATATGAAGGAACTTCTGCCAAAGCTGGATTACTGGAAAACCTATAAAAACCTTGCCGGCGCAGAGGAATTCAATGCATTCAAAAAACAGCTTATGGATGAGATCAACGCGCTTCAAATAGAGGGGATGCCGAAAGTCGAAAAACTCAATGCCCTTGTTGGCGGCTATGTCAATCTGGAGTATCGCCTGCCTAACGGCACCAAAGTAAAGTTCCTGGACGATGGTGCTACCTATCTGGGCAATCAGTTGGAATGTGAATTCGGCGGTGACAGATGCTTCGGCATTGTTGCCAACATGGATTTCCTCCTTGTATGCACCTATGAAGAAAACGGAGCAAATCCGGAACTGATTGTTTATAAAAAAAGATAATTTTTCTTCAAAAAACTATTGACTTTATTCGGATAAAGTAGTAAAGTATAGACAAGATAAAGAACAGGAGGTACGGACCGAAGAAAGCATAAATTAATTATCCGAACCAAAATCTATAGAAAGAGAAGGTGCCTGATATGTGTTTGAAAGAACCTAACTAAGACCCGTTCGAAGTAGTAAAAAATATTTCGAACGGGTTTTTTCTTGCGTTATTTCAGATTGCCCATCATATCACTCCTATGCTATAGTATTGACAGAGAAAGATTTTAACTCGCAAAAGGAGATAGAAGATGTTATTGAAATATAGAGATAAACACCCGCAGATTGAGAAGGCTGCCTTTGTGGCAGACAACGCTACACTGATTGGAGACGTGGTACTGGAGGAAGATGCAACGGTCTGGTTCGGCGCGGTTTTGCGCGGAGACAGCGGCACCATCAAAATCGGCAAAGGATCCAACATTCAGGACAACTGCACTCTGCATCGTGATGCAGATTCACCCCTGACTGTTGGTGAAAATGTCACCGTAGGCCACAATGTGATTCTTCACGGATGCACAATAGAAGATAACTGCCTCATCGGCATGGGTGCGGTAATCATGAATGATGCTGTTATCGGCGAGAATTCCATTGTTGGTGCAGGGGCGCTGATTACAGAAGGCAAAGTCTTCCCACCAAACTCCTTGATCCTGGGCGCACCTGCAAAGGCAAAGGGAGGGACCGACGAAAAAGCCATGGAAATGATCCGCGATGCGGCAGAACATTATGTCCATCTGGGGAAAGAATATCAGGCGCTATAATTGGAATTTTAAACTCAAGTCAAAATTTAGACTTGAGTTTATTTTTTTTATTGCAATCCATTTCAAACAGGAGTATGCTTTAGTCAAGGAGGTAGTGCTATGGCGATATCAAGAAGAGAGGCAAACAAAATCAAGTGCAGACATGATATCCTGAAGGCATCGCGAAGGCTTTTCAAGGACAAAGGCTACGACGATACCATGATTGACGACGTGGCCGATGCAGCAGGCATCTCAAAAGCCACGCTGTACAATTACTTCCCGAACAAGGAGAGCCTTTTAGTTGGGACCTTGGATGACCAGATTGCGACAATCCGCCAGAGAATCGGGGACATGAACGGCGGCAACAGCTACGAAAAGCTGAAACAGCTCCTGGTGTTCCTCGTGGTTGACAGTGTACCGGCCATCGATGTGAGCCGGAGGGTCATGTATCTCAATGCCTGCGAAGCCAGTCCTATGTACGGGAAGGTCAATGAAGCAAAAGAGATTCTGAAGGTGCTGGTTGACCAGGCGAAGGAAGAAGGCGTGTTCAGAGAAGATATTTATTCCATAGAAATTGTGGAACTTTTGATGAGCATCTACCTGAACTCCCAGTTCCAGTGGAAGGACATCGAGAACCTTACGGAAGAACAGATTCGGGAGAGAACAAAGAGAATGATAGACCTGACTTTATCAGGATGTTTGAAAAAATAGACAGGAGAGACGAGCAATGGAATTAACAGAAGCAAAGAAACAAGTTATCAAAGCCGGCATCGAATTGAGCCAGTCTGGACTCATCGCCAGAACCTGGGGGAATGTCAGCTGCAGAACCGATGAAGAACACTTCGTCATCACAGCCAGCGGCAGAAACTATCTGACACTGACAGAAGAGGAAGTTATCGAAGTAAATATGGAAGATTTAGGATACGAAGGCGATATCAAACCGTCTTCAGAAAAGAAAGTCCACAAAGAAGTTTACAGACTGAAGCCGAACGCAAATTTTGTGATTCATACCCACCAGAGCAATGCCTCTGCAGTGGGCGCCATGGGGCTTTCCGAAATCAAGCTGGACAAAGATTATCCAGGCATCGGAAACCGGGTTCTTGTTGCAGGATATGGCCTGCCGGGAACAAAGAAACTATGTAAGAACACAGCAGACGCCATCGCAGCATACAACGGTCAGGCCGTAATCATGGCAAACCACGGTGCGGTTTGTTACGGCAGCAGTTATGAAGAGGCTTTCCAGGTGGCCCGCACATTGGAAGAAGCCTGCGAAAAATATCTGGAAACCCTGGGCGTGTCGGCGTGGAAAGAAGGAGAAGGCATGCGGGAAGTTGCCGAAGGGGAAACCTGGCTTTGGAACGACAGCCCGGTGATCATGAAATTCATGGAAGTCAGAAAGGTGCTGAAGCCTTATCTTGACGACTTCGCACAGCTGGCAGGCACATCCCTGAAGGTCATCGACGACGAGCCAGACGCCATCGCCAAAGCTATAGAAAACAACACCCCGGTGCTGGTAAGAGGGAAAGGTGCTCTTTGTGTGGCGGAGGAAATAGGCGACGCAGAGGCACTCAGTATCGTCATCGAGAAGAACTGCAGAGCCGCACTGGCAGCCATCGGCAGCAAGCCGATTAATCCTCTTGAGTGCGCGCTCATGAGAATGATTTATCTGAAGAAGTATTCCAAACAGAGTAAATAGGAGGTCCGTTATGTATGTTATCGCATACGATGTGGGAACGACAGGCCTGAAGAGCTGTCTGTTCTCCATTGGAAAAGATCAGCCTATCCAGCTGATCGCAGGGGAAACGGCGGATTACGATCTTTATGTACTGGACAACGGCGGCGTGGAACAGGATCCAAACCAGTGGTGGGAAGCCATGGGTGTAACGACAAAAAAATTGCTGGAAAAGTCAGGCGTACATAAAGAAGAGATTAAGGGAATTTCATTTTGTGCTCAGATGCAGGCGGTGATTCTCGTGGACAAAGACGGGGAACCTGTCATGAACGCCATGAGCTACATGGACAACCGTGGCAAGGAACAGATTAAGAAACTGATGCATACCGGTCCGAAAATCGCAGGGATGAACGCATACAAGCTGCTGAGATCACTGCAGATTACGGGGGCCGTTTCCGGAAGTGTCAAAGACCCGGTATACAAATACCGCTGGGTGGCAGACAATGAACCGGAGATTTTCGCAAAGACATATAAGTGGCTGGATGCAAAGGATTTCCTGGTGCTGAAAGCTACAGGTAAGTTCACCATGTCCAGAGACAGTGCATTCTCTACCCTGGTCTGTGACACCAGACCAGGCAGAGTGGGATTCAGCCCGGTAGTCTGCAAGATGATGGACGTAGATATGAAGCACCTGCCTGAAATCGTACTCAGTACCGATCAGGTAGGCGGCATCACGGAAAAGGCGGCAGAAGAACTTGGACTTATGGCAGGTACCCCGGTATTCTCCGGCGGTGGCGACGCGTCACTCATCGGTGTAGGAGCAGGTGCTACAGGCACAGGAGATACACACGTATACATGGGCACATCCGGCTGGGTATGCACCGTGGTAGACAAGCAGATGCTGGATATCGGGTCCATGATCGCATCTTTGTCCGGAGCAGATCCTGAAAAGTTTAACTGCTTCGCGGAACTGGAAACAGCCGGCAAGTGTCTGGAGTGGGCGAAGAAACAGGTAGGCATTGACGGTGCTGACGGCTACGGCGAGATGATGGACCGGATGAAGGACATCCCGGCAGGCAGCAACGGGGTTATGTTTACCCCTTGGCTTCACGGTAACCGGAATCCATTCGAGGACGCCAACGCCAGAGGCATGTTCTTTAACCTGGGGCTGGAATCTACGGCAGAAGACATGATCCACGCAGTCATCGAAGGCGTCTGTCTCCATCTGAGATGGCAGATGACGGCCATGACCAAACTGACACCGCCATCGGAAATCATCAGATTCGTAGGCGGCGGCGCACAGGCACCGTTGACCTGTCAAATTTTGGCCGATGTGCTGGGCAGAAAAGTGGAAACGGTGGACAGCCCGCAGAACGCAGGCTCTGTAGGTGCGGCGGCAGTCATGGCGGTAGGCCTTGGCATCTTTGATAACCTGCAGAATGCAAAAGCCAGCGTGCCGGCCACAGCCTTATACGAACCGCGCAAAGAAAACACGCACGTTTACGATAGCCTCTTTGAAATCTTCAAAGATCTGTATAAATGCAATAAAAAGAGTTTCTTCAAGCTCAATGAAAGGAGTTCCAAATGAAACGTAAAGAAAAAGTCACAACATTGACACCGCTCCGTAAGCTGGGATATGAGGCAGGTCTCGGTGCCGAATCCGTAGTTTACAACATGTTCTATGTATTCTTCATGTTGTTCTTGACGACAGTTGTAGGCATCAACCCTGTACTGGCAGGTACCATTTCCCTGATTTCCGTCCTGGTAGACGCCATCACCGACCCTCTGATTGGATGGGTTTGTGACAGACCGGGCGTTGATACAAAGAAATTCATGCTCATCGGTGGCGTGATGACCGGTATCCTTCTGGGTGCCAGCTTCTTCGTATTCCCTGGCGGGGAAATTGCACAGTTCATCTATTATACAGTGGTTACATCCCTGATGTGGGTTTCCTACACCAGCTTCTGTATCCCTTACTATGCATGCTGCGTGCAGTTAACTGACGACTACGATGAAATCACAAAGATCAGAGGTATTTCCCAGATGATGAATGCATTCTTCATCTACTGTGGTGCCGCACTGCCTACCGTATTCGTTGGCATGTACACCGGCCTCTTTGATGAAGGCACATGCTGGACAGCAGCCGCATTCTCCATCGGTGCGATTTCTATCCTCTTTGGTCTGATCAACTACTTCTCCATCAAAGACATCGAGTTCATCCAGAAGCCAACCACAGAAAAGATGGACGGTCTCATTTCTACTTATGTAAATCTGATGAAACTGAAGCCAATGAAGTGGTTCATCCCATGGGTATTCTTTATCTTACTGGGTACTGCAGTAGCAACTGCTAACATAGAATACGTTATCATTTATACAGCAGGTCTGCCTGCATCCGTCATCTCCCAGACTTCCGCAACCACACTGGTATGCTTCTTAGTAGGCGCACCGTTAATGACATGGATTGCAACCAAGTGGGACAGAAAGAAAGCCGTATACATCGGCTATGTGATTTCTATCATCTGCCTCATTGTTGTGAAGTTCCTGGGCATCGACAGCTTACTGGATATCTTCCTGCTGCAGGGCGTAACCGGTATTGCGACTGTTGCTTTCTGGGTATTCTTCTATGACTTCTCCTATGACCTGATTGAACTGGACGAATACAAGAACCGCAAGAACAGAGCAGGTGCTATCACTTCCTTCCCTCAGCTGGTACAGAAGCTTGGTAATGCCGTTGGTCTGCAGCTGATTGGTATCATGCTGGCAGCTGTCGGTTTTGATGCAGCGAAAGAAGTACAGAGCGCACAGACTCTGGTTGGTATCGAAAACATCGCAACATTCTTCGTAGCAGGCTGTATGCTGGTTTCCCTGATCTGCATCATCAAGTATCCTATTACAAAGGAACTGTATGAAAAGCTGCAGAAGGCTAACGAAAAGAGAAGAGCCGGCGACACAGACTACAGTGATCCTGACGTAGATGCTATTTTATAGTGAACACCGGTAGAAAGAAGGCGAATTTAAATGGCAAAATTACTGAACGAATATGATTACGCTTCGATTCATGCGGCTGCAGGGGATCTGATCAAAAACAGAAAGACTCTGAAAAAATCTGCCATTGACAGATACATGAACTACTTTGAAACCAAGTGCCAAGGTTCCAAAGCCGAAGCAGAACTTGCAAAGAAGGTAATTCCTGGCGGTATCCAGCACAACCTGGCTAACAACCATCCTTGGCAGCTGGCTATTGCAAAGGCAGACGGCCCTTATCTCTATGACATCGACGGCAACAAATACATCGACTTCCTGTGTGCAGGTGGTCCTACTATCCTGGGCAACAACTATCCTGCTGTGCAGGAAGCAGCCATCAAGCACCTGTCTGAACAGGGTCCTGTAAGTGGCTTGTACAATATGTACGAAAGAGAGCTGGCAGAAATCGTTTGTAAGCACTTCCCGAGCGTGGAAATGTATCGTTCCCTGGCTTCCGGTACAGAAGCTGATATCATCGCAATCAGACTGGCAAGAGCCTATACAGGAAAGAAACATATCATCAGATTCCAGGGTGGCTATCACGGCTGGTCCGATCAGCTGGTATACAACGATAACGGCAAGAGAAATACCATGAAGAATGGTATTCCAACTGACTGTTTCCAAAATACACACGCCGTTCCAATCAACGACATCGAAGCACTGGAAGCAGAAATCCTGAAGCATCAGGACGACGGCGGCGTTGCAGCGTTCATCATGGAAGCGGTAGGTCAGGACAGCGGTGCGGTTCCTACCACAAAGGAATATCACAAGGCAGCAAGAGCCCTTTGCGATAAGTATGATATGCTACTGATCTACGACGAAGTTGTAACCGCATTCCGTCTGGGCATGGGCGGTGCACAGGCTATCTTCGGTACAAAGCCTGACATCACCGTATTCGGTAAGATCATCGGCGGCGGTTTCGGTAACGCAGGCGGCGTTGGCGGCAGACGTGAAATCATGGAACTGCTGGCAGCAGGTATCTCCGCTGAAAGTGAAAACAAGGTAAAGGTAGGCGGCACCATGACTGCAAATCCTTTATCCACCCTTGCTGGCGTTACTGTTCTGAGAGAACTGGAATCCAAGAATATCCACGAAGAACTGGATAAGGTATCCAGATACTTCATGAAGGGTCTGGAAGACATTACAGAACGTTACGACGTGCCTGCACTGTTATTCCACCACTCTTCCATCCTCCACGTGGATGTCAGCGGCCTGCAGCATATACAGTATTTCGTGGATGAAAAGGATCCGGAATACTGGAACCACATGCTGGCTGCATACAAGAACTACATCGAATTCTCCATGGGTCTGGCAGCAGAAGGCCTGATCATCGCCAACGGCGGCAAGACCTACTTCCCATACGGTAGCATCGGTATCGTAGACGACGCGCTGCACGTATACGAAAAGGTATTCAGAGAGTACGAATAAAATACAGAACTACCACTGGAAAAGCAGCTACCAGCATATTTTGCGGGCAGCTGCTTTTGTTCTAGAAAAATATGAACTGACAGCAATATGAAAAAAGGTATTTTCTGGTATATGGAAATGATTTATAATGAAATAAAACATGGAAAGAGAATGGGAGAAAATGATATGTGGATTATTATGGCAATATTATCAGCCTTTTTTGCAGGTCTGACAACTATACTGGCTAAATGCGGGATTAAACATACGGATCCAGACATTGCAACTGCCGTAAGAACGATAGTCGTGTTGGCATTTTCCTGGCTGATGGTATTGATTGTAGGATCTGCGGATACTATTACGGAGCTTGAAACAAAATCAATATTATTTTTAATACTTTCCGGAGCAGCTACAGGATTATCCTGGATTTGTTACTTCAAAGCGTTATCTATGGCAGATGTGAATAAAGTTGTGCCGGTAGATAAGTCCAGTACAATCCTGACCGTTTTGCTGGCGATTATCCTCTTTGGTGAAACCCATAATCTTCAAATCAAGTTAATCGGAACAGTGATGATCGCTATCGGCGTATTTATGATGATTGAAAAGAAAGATGTGACGGTTCGGGAGAATAAAAGGGGATGGCTGATTTATGCAGGTCTATCGGCAGGTTTTGCAGCTTTGACTTCCATTCTGGCAAAAGTTGGAATCACCGGCGTAGAATCGAATCTGGGAACCGCGATTCGTACAGGTGTCGTATTGATTCTGGCATGGGCTATTGTTTTCGGAAAAGGGAAACACAAACAGCTTGACAGCATCAGCAGAAAAGAACTGCTCTTCATTTGTTTGTCCGGAATTGCAACGGGAGCGTCATGGCTTTGCTATTATTATGCAATTCAGAATGGTGTTGTCAGTGTAGTCGTGCCGATTGATAAGATGAGTATTCTAATCACCGTTGCCTTCTCTGCAGTTTTCCTTAAGGAAAAACTGACAAAAAAGTCTGCGGTTGGTCTCGGCCTAATGTCAGCAGGAACGCTGGCGATGACCATATTTGTATAGCTGAAAATTGGAGAATAAGCATAATTCCTGTACGGGAGTGAATCAAACGTTTAGGAGATAAAAGATGACAAAGATGAAACCTTGCCCATTGCAGAAGCGCTGCGGCGGCTGCCAGTATCAGGGCATACCATATGAAGAACAACTGAAGAAGAAAGAAGCCTGGGTTCGCGGACTCATGGGAAAATACTGCAAGGTCCACCCAATCGCCGGTATGGATGAGCCTTATCATTATAGAAACAAGGTCCACGCGGCTTTCCGTACGGACAAGAAGGGGAATATCATTTCCGGTGTCTATGAAGAGGGAACACACAGACTGGTTCCTGTGGAGACCTGCATAATCGAGGACCAGCTGGCCGACGAAATCATCGGCACCATCCGAAAACTGGCGAAATCTTTCAAGATGCAGACGTATAACGAGGATACAGGTTACGGCCTTCTCCGCCATGTGCTGGTGAAGCGGGGCTTTGCTACCGGCCAGGTAATGGTTGTAATCGTCACCGGTTCGCCGGTCTTTCCGTCTAGAAATAACTTTGTCAAGGCATTGGTGAAAGCCCATCCGGAAATCACCACTATCATTCACAATATCAACGACAAAAGAACCAGCATGGTTTTAGGCGATCGTGAAAAGGTTATGTACGGCAAAGGCTACATCGAGGATATTCTCTGTGGCAAGAAATTCCGCATTTCAGCCAAGTCCTTCTATCAGATTAATCCGGTCCAGACCGAAGTTCTCTATGGGAAGGCCATTGAAGCGGCAGGTTTCACCGGCAAAGAATACGTTATCGACGCCTACTGTGGCATTGGCACCATCGGTATGATTGCCAGCGACCACGTAGACGCTGTCATCGGCGTGGAACTGAACAAAGACGCTGTCCGCGATGCCATCGGCAATGCTAAGGGCAACAAAGTCAGCAACATCCGTTTCGTAGCCGGTGACGCAGGACAGTTCATGGTTGGCATGGCCGCCGAGGCCAAGCGAGATAAATCCATCCGTCTGCCGGACGTTGTCCTCATGGATCCACCCCGTGCGGGCAGCGACAAAGCCTTCTTAAGCTCCATGGTGAAAATGGGACCGGAAAAGGTCGTATACGTGTCCTGCAATCCGGAGACCCTGGCTCGCGACGTGGACTGGCTGGAAAAGAACGGCTACAAGGCCCAGGGCGTATGGCCGGTAGATATGTTTCCGCACACGGGGCACTGCGAGGCAGTGACACTTTTGACGAAGACCCGGGGCAAACAGAAATAAAGGGAGAAAACTTATGGGATTACCAGAAAACAGCAAAATACATTTAACAAGAAAATATAAATGTGGTCCGTCCAATCAAATTACAGATGTGGAAGGCGTTAGCATTGGTCATGTGACCATTGATCATCCGGATCAGGATGTGCATACAGGTGTGACCGCTATCCTGCCGCACCAGGGCAGCCTGTTTCAGGAAAAGGTCATGGCGGGAGTTTCTGTCATCAACGGTTTCGGCAAGAGTGCCGGTCTGGTGCAGGTAGAAGAACTGGGTACCATTGAGTCACCTGTTATCATGACCAATACCCTTAGCGTAGGAACTGCGCTGACAGCCAGCGTGAAATATATGCTCGCCCGCAACGAAGACATCGGTGTAAAAACTGGGACGGTCAACTGCCTGGTAACAGAGTGCAATGACGGCAGCCTCAGCGATATCCGTGGCCTTTCTGTTACAGAGCAGGACGTTTTGGATGCCCTTGCAAATGCAGAGCTTGCAGGTCAGAAAAAAGCAGGTTTTGTGGAGGGTGCTGTAGGTGCAGGCCGCGGTATGAAATGTATGGGACTAAAAGGCGGCATCGGATCTGCTTCCAGAATCGTTCCATGCGATGGACAGGACTACACGCTGGGCGCACTGGTATTGTCTAACTTTGGTGTCAAAGGCAACCTGCGTATTGACGGCGCATTGGTCGGCATGGGTCAGGCATATGCAGAAGAAAAAGGTTCCGTCATCATCATCCTGGCAACGGATATTCCGCTGAGCGAGCGGCAGCTGAAGCGTGTAGCGAAACGCGCAACAGTTGGACTTGCCCGTGTAGGCTCTTATCTTGGTAATGGCAGCGGCGACATTGCTATTGCCTTTTCGACTGCAAACAAAGTTCCCCACTATAACGAAAGTGACATCCTTGACATGAAGATGTTTGCTGATGCTGCCATGGACAAAGTTTTCGAAGCGACCGCCGAGGCGGTAGAAGAAGCTGTCATTAGCTCTCTGTGGCACGCAGAAGGCATGACTGGTATTCGCGGAAAAAAGGTCAAAGGACTACAGGAGATTCTGTAATAGTCACTTTTCGATGAGAGTGGTATAATAGTGACAAATAAAAGTGTAACGAGGAGCTAAGGATATGATGCCAACATATGACAAAATCTTCAAAAGCGAAGAATACAAAGAGAAAAAGTACCAGTTAGCCAGCGGCTATATTTCTACGACGACGGTCTTCTTTGAAGCGGAAAACATCGGTGTAACCATCGAAGCAAAGGGCGGCGTCGCCTTCTTTGATGGCGAAGGCACGGAGCTGGCGGCTGTGAAGATGCCTGTCCAGTCCGGCGGCAGAGAAGTCTATGAGGACGTGGTTTGTAGTGTATCTGACGGCAGCCTCGTTCTGAGATTTCCGATTGTAAAATGGATCGATAACTACCCACACTGTGACGGCGAGCACGACCGCTGGGACTCCGAAATCATCGGCTGGCATACGCTTACATTTGATCCGGCAACAAAGGTGGCAGCCATTGCCACAGAATAACGAAAAGCCGAGGTGGGGACCTTTGGGAAAGACAACCACAGACAACAAAAAAGAAAGCAGACTGCTGGCCATCGTCATGGCGGTTCTGACAGCGATGGGCATCCTCAGTGGTGCTATTGCCGCGCCCATCCTTTGCCGGCAGTTTTACTATGCCCACATCACGCCGCTCCAGATGCGGCTGCGGGTCGGCCTGCCGGAGGAACAGGTGCGGGAAACCTATGACGAGGTCATGGACTATTGTCTGGGCATGACGGAGGATTTCCGTCTGACCTATCTGACATGGTCGTCGGAAGGGGCCTCGCATTTCACCGATGTGCAGAAACTGTTTCTGCTGGATCTCCGGGTTTTGACAGTGTCACTGCTTCTGCTCATACTGGTCTGGCTTGTTGCACGATACAAACACACCTGGCCGGCTGCTATCAAAGGACACGGCCCCGGTTTTTGGGCGGCTACTGGTCTGGGCACAGCGTTTGCAGTTTTAGGGGGACTGGCGGCGCTGGATTTTGACAGGGCATTCACGTTGTTCCACACCGTATTCTTTCCGGGAAAGGACAACTGGATCTTTGATGACGATATTGATCCGGTCATCGACATGCTGCCGGAGGTGTTTTTCCGGAACTGCGCATTGCTGGTGTTCGCGCTGATTATCGGAGCCTGCGGGGCACTCCTTCTAAAGGATTGGATACAAAAGAAACGAAGACAATAGATCATACCGGCGGACTTGGAAAATCCGCCGGTTTTTCTTGTGTATCGACCGATAATCCCGTATAATGTAATGTGGATTATTACGACGAAAAGGAAAAGACAATATGAGTATTTTTTATATTTTATTAGCAATCACATCCGGCGTCTGCATGGCGGTGCAGAGCCCGGTCAACGCGACTTTATCCAGACATGCGGGACATCTGCAGGCGACCACCGTCAGCTTTGGCGGCGGGGCACTGGTTCTGGGGATTCTGATGCTCATCATCGGCACAGGTGACTTATCCAAACTGGCAGATGCACAGTGGTGGCAGCTTCTGGGTGGTCTCTACGGAATCTACATTGTGCTGGTGATTACCTACGGCATCCCGAGACTGGGGGCGGCACTGACATCCACCATCCTGACCCTGGGCAACCTGATGACTGCGGCGGTGTTGGACACCTTCGGCCTCATGGGTCTGCCTAAGGTGGAACTGGAAACGGGCAGAATCGCAGGCATTCTCATCGTGCTGACAGGCGTCATCCTGGTCTATATCGGTAAGCGTAAGCAGGAGACCGGCGGTGGAAGCGGCAAAGACCAGCTGAAAGTCGTTCTGATGCTCGCCTTAGGCGGCGTGGCAGGCGCCATCCAGGCACCGACCAACAATGCCCTGTCAGGTCATGTAGGAACGGTGGAGGCCAGCTTTGTCAGCTTCAGCGTGGGATTCCTGGCAATTCTCCTGATTGCCCTCATTGCGACCAAAGGCCATCTGCTGAAGGATAAGAAAGAAAGCATCGAAGGCTGGATGCTGACCGGCGGTATCTATGGCGGCGCGGTGGTATTCATCAACCTGACTGCCATTGCAGTTCTCGGCTCCACGGTACTGCAGATCTGCACCATGCTGGGACAGCTTTCCGGCGGCATGGCTATCGACAGCTTCGGCCTGCTACGGACCAATAAGATTAAAGCAAACAGCTGGCGCTGGGCAGGTATGCTCATCATCGCCGTCGGCGTAATCATCGTGGCATTAACCAAATTATAGAAACAACAGGAGGTTCCCATGACAGAACTATTAGCCCCTGCGGGCAATATGGAAGCACTGAAGGCAGCCATCGCCAACGGCTGTGATGCAATATATCTGGGTATGCAGAAGTTCGGCGCGAGAGCATACTCTGACAACTTTGATTACGAAGCGCTGAAGGAAGCGGTGGACTACGCCCACCTGCGAAACGTGATGATTTACGTCACCATGAACACCATTGTGTTCGAAGATGAAATCGAAGAAATGAAACACCAGCTCCACAAGCTTAACGAAATCGGCGTCGACGGCGTCATTGTGCAGGACCTGGCTGTATTCAACTATATCGTGGAAAACTTCGTGGACCTGGAAGCACACTGCTCTACCCAGATGGGACTGGACGACCTGGAAGGAACCTTGCTCTATAAGGAACTGGGCGCAAAGCGTGTGGTGCTGTCCAGAGAAGTGCCCATTGAAAGAGTCAAAGAAATCCGCAAGATCGCGGAGATTCCGATTGAAATCTTTGTCCACGGGGCTCTTTGCATGTCCTACTCCGGCAACTGCCTCATGTCCGGCCTCATCGGCTACAGAAGCGGCAACCGTGGCAGATGTGTCGGCTCCTGCCGTAAGCCTTATGAGATGATCAACAAGACCACCGGCAAGTCTCTGGGTACCAGCTACATCCTGTCCACCAAGGACCTGAACACCATCGACCACATCGAGGACCTGAAGGCGGTAGACTCCCTGAAGATCGAAGGCCGTATGAAGGAACCGGCTTACGTTGCCAACGTGGTCGCTAAGTACAGAGCGGCTCTGGACGGCACGGTAACTGAAGAGGACAAAGAGAACCTTTGCAAGACCTTTAACCGCACTTACACCAAGGGCTACCTCTTCGGTGAAGAACCGGTGGACATCGCCAACATCGCAAGACCGAATAACTTCGGCTACGAGATCGGCGTTATCTCCGGCTTCTACAAAGGCATGTCCGAAATCAAATTGAACAAAGTCCTCAACCAGAACGACATCATCCGTATCGACCACGACGGCGAAGACGTGAACCTGTCCGTAGTCCGTCTCTACGACCGGAACGGCAACCTGATCAACAAAGCCGAGGACACCTGCTACATCAAAATCAAAGAGCAGCTGTCCAAGGGCGACATCGTATACAAGACAAAAGATTATCTATACTATAAAGAGCTGGAAGACCGTCAGAACGGCGAGTTCAGACGCTTCCCGCTGGACTTCAAGGTTTACGCATATCCAGGCTCCAAACTGGTCATCGACGCAGAAGGCCTGGGCCAGCAGTATCTGTGGGAAAGCGAAGACATCCTGGATGCTGCCCAGAACAACCCGACCACCTATGACCAGGTGGTGAAACAGCTGTCCAGGCTCAACGACACCGTCTTTGGGCTGGGCCACGTGGAGTTCGACGAGTATCACGCCTTCATTCCGGCCAAGATGCTCAACAACGCCAGACGTGAAATCGTAGAAAAGCTGTATCAGGCCAAGCTTGCAAGCAAGCCAAGAGCAACAAAAACGCCAGCTGAGAAGGCGCCGATTGCCTTCCCGCGTGTGGCACCATACCTGACCGCGACGGTAACGACCCAGGAACAGTACGACGCCTGCATCGATGCCGGCATCGAAAAGGTATACTTTGATAACATCGTGAGAAGAAACCAGGTAACTTATCCGGAAAGAGAAGAGGAGCTTCTCATCGGCGGCTACGGCGGTATCTATGCGTACAGAGACAGCAACGGTTTTGTGACAGACTACTCTCTCAACGTGGTAAACGCAGAGAGCTGCTACACGCTGCACAGACTGGGTGCCAAGAGAGTGACCCTGTCCTACGAGCTGAACAAGAAGCAGATCGACGACCTGCTGAACAAATACTACGAAGTGAACGAAGGGTATCCGTCCTTAGAAATGATCGTCTACGGACGCGCACCGCTGATGTTCACCAAATACTGTCCGCTGAAGAAGATGGGTCAGTGCGGTCTTTGCAAGAAGAACCGCTACGAAATCAGGGACGAATACGGCAGCTTCCCGGTTCTGTCCCATGACGACTGCACCACAACCATCTTAAACGGCAAGACCTTGAACCTGCTGGATGAAATGCCTGACATCGACGGCGTGGAAGCCTTCAGACTTAACTTCACCATCGAGTCCGCGGCAGAAGTGACAAAGGTCATCCGTCAGGCCCAGGACAAGCTGGCCGGCAGGGGCGGCAAGACTCTGTTCAATCAGGATACCGACACCAGAGGTCATTACAACAAAGAAATTATGTAACGGAAGGGGAAATGACGGAAGCAAAGCTTCCTATTTCCCGATGTCGTCCCTTCGGGACGACGCTTCGCAAGGAACTTCCGTTGAAATTTCGGGGATATCGCTAAAGCGATACCCGAAATTATAACAAGAAAAGGAGAATAAATGAAATGATTCGAGTAGAAAAACTATCCCATGGTTTTCCTGCAAAAGATTTATATAAGGATATTTCCTTCGAACTGGAAATGGGGCAGCACTGTGCCCTCATCGGCAGTAACGGCTGCGGCAAGTCCACTTTAGTGGATATGATGATCAACACCGACGAGTACTTCTTTGATGGAAAAATCATCAAAGACGACCAGTGCCGCATCGGCTATGCCAGCCAGTTCAGCGTCCGCGACAAGGCCCAGGAAGTGACCGTGTTCGAGTACCTGAGCCAGAGATTTATAAAAAATCAGGAGGACATTGCCGCTGTCTGTGAGGAAATGGCTACAGCAGAAGATATGGATACAGTTTTCGAAAGGTACCAGACACTGCTGGACTTAAGCGAAGCCATGGATACGGACAACTATGAGAGCAACATCCGCAAGGCCCTGTACACTGCCGGTATGACGGATTTGGAAGATACGAAACTGTCCAACTTAAGCGGCGGGGAATACAAGCTGCTGCAGATCGTCAGAGAGATGCTGCTGAAACCGAACCTGCTGATTTTGGACGAGCCGGACGTGTTCCTGGATTTCGCAAATCTCAACAGTTTATGTCAGCTGATCAATGGATACAAGGGAACCCTCCTGGCGGTAACCCACAACAGATACCTGCTGAATCACTGCTTCAACAAGATTCTGCATCTGGAAAACTGCGAGCTGCAGGAATTTGACGGCACTTACACCGAGTACCGCTGCTCCATCCTGCGTGAGAAGCTGCGCCTGAAGATTCAGAGCGCGGAGGAAGAAGCGGAAATCGCACGTACTCAGGAGATGGTAGAAATCCTGAGAAAGCGTGCCACCGACATGGTCAACCCGGTTATCGGTTCTGCCGTAAACGCGAAGCAGACCCAGCTGGACCGCCTCAAGGCAAGAAAAATCAAAGCGCCTTTCATCGAGGTCCGCGAGCCGGAAATCGTGCTGCCGGAAGTGGAGCTGCCGGAAATGGATGCACCTGTGTTAAGCGTGACAGACTATAATGTGGTCTTTGATAAAGAACTGTTAGAAAATGTGAACTTTGCCTTGTCCGCAGGGGAAAAGGTTGCCATCGTCGGGGCCAACGGAACCGGTAAGACCACTATGACCCGCGACATCTTCGGTAACAGCCATCCGTCCATTCACATCGACGGGAACGTGACCTATGCCTGCCTGTCCCAGCTGCAGGGAGAAACCCTGGACGAAAGAAAGACCGTCTATGAGATTCTGTTAGACTATGGCTTTAACACCAGAGACGATGCACGTGCTTACCTGGCAAAGTACTGCCTGGAAGGCGACCTGGTCGACGAACTGGTGGGACACCTGTCCGGCGGCGAGCAGAACCTGCTGCAGATCGCTTTGATTGCCCGTACCGATGCACAGCTGCTGCTTCTGGACGAGCCGACCAGCCATTTGGACCTCTATGCCCAGATCGCGCTGGAAAAGGCACTGCACGAATACAAAGGCACCGTGCTCATGGTCAGCCATGACTTCTACCTGACTGCAAACTGCGCGGACTACGTGCTACTGGTAGAAGACAATACCGTGCGCCGCGTGCGTGCCCGTAAGTTCCGTAAGATGGTCTACGACAAGTATTTTGATGTGGCATATCTGGAAATCGACAGGAAGAAACAGGAACTGGAAAACGAAATTACCCAGGGCTTCAAGAAGAACGACTTCGCGGCAGTGGACAAGCTGCTGGAGCAGATGGAGGCGCTGTGTGAAATATAAAAGAAAATAAAAAAAGACGACTCTTTCGGGTCGTCTTTTTATCTGTCTTTATTTTTCAAATTCAAAATCCTGCCACTGGCCGCCGTTGATTCTGTGAATTTCTTCTGTAGCCAGGAAGAACTTTTCTACCACTTTGTGTTCCGGATAGAATTCCACGAACTGGCCGTCGACGAAGGTGTAAAATCTGCTGACGTCGGTGCACATGCCGTAGGTCGGCAGCTGTCTGCTGTCGATGTGGAACTGCCAAGGCTGTCCGCCGCGGGTGCCTTCGTAAGTCAGGCCGGAGCGGTCCAGGGTCAGCGTGCCCTTGCCGACGATTTCGGAAGTGGCGTCGCCGCTGAGAAACTTGTAGTCCGGCAGCATGCCCAGCTCCACTTCTTCGGTCAGAACGAAAGCTTCGTCTGCGACTTCACCCTTGATCAGTTCTCTTTCCATGTTGAACCATGCGGTCTGGGTTTCCGGAATCACGCAGGTATCATCGAAAGGCACCAGCTCATAGGTATCGGTCAGGGTCGCACCGTTACCGCACTCTGTGCAGTAGATGCGGTTGCCTTCTGTCGCCATGGTGTGCTGTCTGCCGCACTTCGGACACCAGAATAACAAAGTTTCCAGATCTTCGGCCCCGTTATCGCCGATGTCATAATGATGCTGCTGTTTTTTGTTCCAGGCGTAGTCATCGTGGTAGATGGCTTTGTTGATGACGGACTCGATTTCAGCAGGCGTCATTCCGGCGATGTCTTCCGGCGTGAACAACTGGTCAACTTCCACTTCTACGCGGCCACAGCGGTCTCTCAGATTATACTTCGGGCTGGTCAGGTAGCCGCCACGGATGACAGAATAGTAAACAGGCAGGCCGGCTTTTTTGATCAGTTTGCCGGTACCCACTGCCACCGGCTGGTTGGCACCGGAGATGGAGCTCATGCCTTCCGGGAAGATGCAGATGCGTCCGCCGGCTTTCAGCACCCTGAGAATCTCTTTAATGGTATAGATATCAGGGACAAAGTTCTTCTTTGGGATAACGTGAAGCAGGTTGAACACCAGGGACAGGTGGGAACGGTGGAACTCGTTATAGCCTGCCACGTAGTTCATCCGCTTCGGCAGAACCGGAATGCCGGTAAAGATGTAATCCAGACGGGACGCGTGGTTACTGATGAAGATATACGGTCCTTCGACATGGCTCATACCCACCTTGTCGGTGCAGTGGACATTGTATTTCTTTGCGATAAAGGTTTTCCAGACCCAGCCTAAGATGTTATAGATGAAGTTGGGCGGGGTGATTTTTCTTGCATGTATTTTTTCTGCTACGGTTTTCTTGCTCATGTTGATTCTCCTAATTTGTTTTGAAATATAACTACGCAAATTATAGCAAAAAAATAGCTTTTCAGGCAAGTTTCATGTACAATAAAATCAAAGAAAAGAAAGGCACAGGTGAAAATATGGAGAAAAAGAAGATGACGGAACGGGAAAAGGCCCTGGGCGGCTGGCTGTTCATGTCCGGCGTGCCGTCTCTTGCGGTGGAACGAAACCGTGCGAAGGAGCTTTGCTACGACCTGAACCTCTGCAGACCGTCGGAAGAGGAAAAACGTAAGGAGATTCTCCGGGAACTGATTGGCGAAATCAAAGGGAATTTCTACATCGCATCGCCGTTTTACTGCGACTATGGTACCCATATTTCCATCGGCAATAACTTTTTCGCAAACTACGACTGCAAGATCGTGGACGGCGCCAAGGTGACCTTTGGGGACGATGTCCGCATCGGGCCAAACTGCTGCTTCGTCACACCGAATCACGCCATCGACCCACAGATGCGTCGGGAAGGCTATGAGATTCTGCAGCCCATCACTGTGGGCAGTAACGTCTGGTTCGGTGCAGGTGTTTACGTCATGCCCGGAGTGACCATCGGCGATGACGTCATCATCGGAGCTGGCAGCGTGGTGACAAGAGATATTCCGGCCGGTGTGTTTGCGGCGGGAAATCCTTGCAGAGTCATCCGGCCTTTCATGGAAGAAGACAAGAAGAAATATCCGATTTATGAAGAAATAGAAGAAGTATAAGAAAAGGAGTATGCGATATGAGAGAACTGGCATATTACGAAAAGAATCAGAAAACATGGTGCGGTCTGAACAGACCTTTTATGGACCCGAAAGAGGCAGACGCTGTAATCTTTGGCATTCCTTATGACGGCGGTGCCAGCTACAGAGCCGGTGCGGCACAGGCACCTTATCTGCTGAGAGCCAACACCCTGCACTCTACGCCGACCACGGAGAGACTGGCATACTATCCGGATTTCAACGTGGTTGACGGCGGCAACTTCGTAGGCGAGGACCGAGATGCGGTATTCCAGGAAGTCCAGGACTACGTGGCAGACCTGGTGCGCGCAGGGGTGAAGTTTACCATGGTAGGCGGAGACCATTCCGTGACCATTCCGGTGCAGAGGGGCATCAACGATGCGCTGGATGAAGACTTCGGCATCATCCATATCGATGCACACATGGATCTTTGCGACTGTCTGGAAGGCGACTACCTTTCCCACGGTAATACAGAACGAAGAGCCCTGGAACTGGACCATATTTCCGGCTATGAGAACCTGTATTTCATCGGTATCCGCTCCATCGAGCCTGACGAATTTGAACTGTATCAGCAGAACGACATCCAGGTGAAGACTGCCTACGACTGCTATGCAGAAGGCATTGAGGCCGTTGCAGACGACTGCATCGAGAAGATGAAACGTTATAACAAAGTCTACCTGACTTTCGATATCGACGCACTGGATCCTGCCTATGCAGCAGGTACCGGTACACCACAGTTCGGTGGACTGACTTCCCGCATGGCGCTGACCCTGCTGGAAAAGCTGTTCACAAACCTGAACATCATCGGCTTCGATATCGTGGAAATCGCGCCGCCACTGGATCCGTCCCTGACATCCATGTTCGCAGGACGCAAACTGATTACCGAAGGCTGGGGCTATTGGGCGAAAGAAATTGGAAAACTGCAGGAAAAATAGTTTCACTTTCCTTTCTCGGGGTAAAATGAAATTATAGAGTGAAAGGGGAAGAACTATGGACAAAAGTGTTTTAAATAGTATCAGTTACGGCCTTTATGTTTTGACCACCAGAGAGGACGATAAGGATAACGGCTGCATCATCAATACTGTGCAGCAGGTGACCACCTCTCCATGTGTCATTTCCGTGACCGTCAACAAAGAGAATCATACGCACGACATGCTGATCCGCACGGGCAAGTTTAACGTATCCTGCATCAGCATCGACACAGAATTCGACGTGTTCGAGAAGTTCGGATTTGTCAGTGGCAAAGATGCAGACAAGTTCGCAGACTGGAAGGACGTGGACCGCAGCAGTAACGGTATTTGCTATTTGACCAAAGGCGTCAACGGCTACCTGTCCGGACAGGTCTTCCACACCGTCGATATGGGAACCCACACCCTGTTCCTGGCAAAGGTGACAGACATGGAATCCCTGTCAGAAGATCCGTCCCTGACTTATGCGTACTACCATCGCCACATCAAGCCAAAGCCAAAGGCAACAGAAAACGGTGGCTACCGCTGCATCGTCTGCGGCTACGTTTACGAAGGCGACGAACTGCCGCCTGACTACGTATGCCCATGGTGCAAACACGGCCCGGAAGATTTTGAGAAGATTGAATAGAATTCTATCGATAAGAAAAAGGACTTCGGTCCTTTTTTTAATTACAGAGACTGAGGGGGCTGGCGGTTTAGATGCCCTGTTTGCAACGTTAACTGAAGAAAATGTAAATGATGGCAAAATTTAATGAATACATCGCGAAAAAAAAGACGACTGCTTCACTACAGCCGCCTTTGCCTTATTCATACGCAATATACTTTGGGCCTTCGTCGGGATAGCCCACCTGGATGACCAGCAATCCGTCCGTCTCATAGATATACATCACATTTTCTTTGCCGTGCAGCGTATAGTAGATGGTAGTCGCCGCATCGTAGTCCGGACAGGTGTATCTGCCGCCATTTTTCAGCGGCGTTTTCCCTGCAATCATGGCTACCACGTCATCGGTAGTCAGACGGATCTCTTTATAATCCTTTTCTACCACGTCAATCGCCGCCTCTGCCAGAAAAGCATCTAAATATTCCTGATCCAGTACGTACTTAGACGCAATGGTATTCCCTTCCTCAATGTCGAAAACCAACACATAAAACGGCCCGAACTTCCTGAAGTGAAATCCGCTCCAGGTCACATCCCGTTCGGCCCAATAAGTATAATTCTCATCGGGAGACACTTCCGTCTCAAACCCGCTGATATCGTCGCTGTAACGGCAGGCGATCAGCTTGTCCTCCGTCTGTATCGTAATATGAGGATAAATCAAAAGTCCCGCTGCAATCACCGCCACTGCGACAGCGAGAATTGTCATCGTCTTCTTATTCATAAGCGCACATCCTTTCTGTTAACGATATTATATTTTCCCTACGCCCGGCCGTCAAGCCGTGGTATACTATAGAAAGACCAATCCAAAGGAGAACAAACATGAAATTCATCCATTTAGGCGATCTTCATCTCGGCAAAAACGTCAACGATTTTTCCATGATCGAAGACCAGCAATACATACTGGACCAGATTGCGGACATCATCGAAGCACAGGAAATCGATGCAGTCCTGCTGGCCGGTGACATCTACGACCGCAGCATTCCAAGCGAAGAGGCGGTGAAACTTTTTGATGGTTTCCTGACAAAGCTGGCAGCCATGGGCAGATCCGTCTTTGCGGTCAGCGGCAACCATGACTCTGACGAAAGACTCCACTTCGGCAGCAGTCTTTTTGCGGCAAAAAACATCTACATCAACGGCAGATACGACGGCGAAATTCCATGCGTCACGGTAGAAGACGACCATGGCCCGCTCCACATCTGGCTGCTTCCATACATCAAAGCTTCCAGAGTCGGCCACTTCCTGCCGGAAGCCGATACCAGCACCTACGACAAAGCCTTCCGCGCAGTCATCGACCATGCGGACGTTGACGGGGCGGAGCGTAATCTCCTGGTGCTCCACCAGTTCGTCACAGGCGCAGCAAAGGAACCGGAACTTGCCGGCTCCGAAACCATGGTGCTCAATGTGGGGACCATCGACAAGATCGGGGCTGACTGTTTTGATGTCTTTGATTACGTTGCCATGGGCCACATCCACAGAGCCCAGGCCGTGGGCAGAGAGACCTGCAGATACGTCGGTTCCATGCTGAAGTATTCCCTGGACAGAAACGAACTGGCCCAGACGAAGACGGTGCCGGTCATCACCATGGGTGCAAAAGGTGACGTGGAGGTGCAACTGATTCCACTGCAGCCGCTACGGGAAATCAGGCATATCAGAGGCCATCTGCGTGACCTCATCGACAGCGCCACAGACACAGAAGACTACATCTATGCGACATTAACTGACGAAGAAACCCAGTTCGACGCCATGGCCAGACTGCAGGAAGTCTACCCAAGGGTGATGAAACTGGATTACGATAATGCGGCGTCCCGTGCCCTGGGCGCAGAGGGCGGCGGACCTGTCACAGAAGGAAAGAGCTTCCATCAGCTGATCGGAGAGTTCTTCCAGCTGTATCAGGGCAGCCAGCCCGGCGAAAAAGAATGGGCCATCATCGAAGAGACGGCGAGAGAAGCGGGGGTGATCGAATGAAGCCAATCAAAGTTGTAATGAACGCCTTCGGGCCATATGCGGCCAGAGCGGAAGTGGATTTTTCCCAGTTCGGCGACAAAGGCATCTTCCTCATCACCGGAGATACCGGTGCGGGAAAGACCACGATTTTTGATGCGATTACCTTTGCACTGTTTAACAAGACCAGCGGTGCCGAGCGTGAAGTCGGCAGCCTGCGCAGTGACTTTGCTGCGGACAACGAAGAGACCTTCGTGGAACTGACCTTCTCCCACATGGGCAGAGAGTACCGGATTTTTCGTTCGCCGAAGTACCAGAAACCAAAGAGAAACGGCGGTATGACCGATAAGCCGGCAAAGGCTGCCCTGTACAGGGAACCCGATGAGCCGGTGGAAGGCACAAAGGCGGTAACCGACGCGGTGGAAGAGCTGCTGCGTATTGACTATGACCAGTTCAAGCAGATCTCCATGATCGCCCAGGGAGAATTCCGCAAAGTCCTCAACGCTGACCCAAACAGCCGAGGGGAGATTCTGCAGAAGATCTTCGGTACCGGCGGCTATAAGCGGATGGGCTTTCTCATGCGCGAGAGATTCGACAAGGCCTACGGCGGACTGGCCGATTTGTACAAGAGCCTGGATCAGTATTTCGACGGCATCCGGTGGACGGACGAAAGTCCTTTTGCGGAGGCCATCAGCCAGCAGCTGACATTGTCAAAAGAAGGCCGCGGAAAGTACCAGATCGAACAGCGCCTTGCACTCCTGGAGCAGATGACAGAAGCCGACGAGGCAGAAGCGGCAGACTGCGAGACGAATCTGACAGCAAAGCGTGCAGCGGCGGACGCAGCCGCAAAGGATCTGGCCTTAATCCATGCTGACCTGGCACTGTTTGAGAAGTATGACAGGCTGGCGGCGGAAAAAGCGCAGCTGGATGGACAGGCGGAGACCATGACTGCCCTGGAACAGAACGTGTCTCTGGAGAAGAAGGCCCTCTACGATGTGAAACCGGTTTATGACGGTTTGCAGGCGGA
The DNA here is from genome assembly GCA_017522185.1 of Bacillota bacterium. Lineage (GTDB taxonomy): Bacteria > Bacillota > Clostridia > Peptostreptococcales > Anaerovoracaceae > Senimuribacter. The sequence continues at coordinate 28,142 of JAFWZZ010000035.1, forward strand.
GGAAGCGGCACTGAAGAAGACGGAGATGGACCTGCAGACTGCGGCAGGACAGAAAAACATGTTCCGCATGAGCATCAATATGGCGGAGATGCGCATGAATGACGCAATCTCCCAAATGCCGCAGATGGAAAAGAAGAAGGCAGATGCGGCCCTGCTGAAACAGGAGGAAGGGAATTACCAGCTTTGGGACCAGTTGCAGGCGGAACTTGCAGCCTGCGGAGAAAAGCTGGATGCATATGAAGAACAACTGCGGGAAAAGACGGAGACTGTAGAGAACCTGACTGCTGCGGGCAAAGAGGCAGAAGCGCGCGCCGCATCCCTGGCAGACAGACCGGCAAAACTGGCGGAGCTGAAAGCAGAAAAGGCCAGACTGGCAGACCGCCTCCTGGACTGCAGGAACCTGCTGGATGTGAAGTTCCCGGCGCTGGAGCGAAACGGAAAGGTGCTCCACGACAGCCAGATGGCATACGTGGAACGACGGGATGTGTTCGATCAGATTAACGAAGCGTATTATCAGATGGAGAAACAGCTGGAATCCCTGCGTGCAGGGATCCTGGCACAGACTCTGGAAGCGGGGCAGCCGTGCCCTGTCTGCGGCTCACTGAATCACCCAAATCCGGCGAAGCTGCCTGATGAGGCCGTGACAGAAGAAGAGTTGAAGGCCCTGAAGACAAAGCGTGATGCGGCGGAAGCTGCCAAGACGAAGGCAGGCGAAGAAGCGGCAGCATGCAAGGCGGCCTTTGACAGCGGGCTGGCGGCTTTGATGGAGGCATCGGCAAAGATGCTGGACACAGAGACAGAAAAACTGCCTGCACACTATGAGGAAACGGAAAAACTCGTAAGGAAACTGGAAGGGGAACTGGAAGAGAAGATGCAGACCCTGAGCGGGGAACTGGCTGCATGCGAAAGGGAAACCGAAGAACTGCAGCAGCTGCAGGAACAGTTGCAGACATCCAAAACTGGTCTGGAAGACGCAAAAGCAGACCTGGAAAACCTACAGGCGCAGAAGCAGAAGGTGCAGCTGGAAAAGAAAAAGCTGGATGGACAGCTGGCAGCCATGAAACCGCTGCAGTATGAAAGCCTGGAGAAGGCCGTGGACGCCAGGGAAAAACTGGAGAAAGAAGCGGCAGAAATCCAGGAAAACTACGATAAAAAACGGATGGGACTGGAAAGCGCGAAGAAATCCTTTGCGGTGCAGGAAGCAAGAGAAAAGGATCTGCAGGCGCAGAAGACGCAGCTGCAGGCGGCGGCAGAGAATAAGAGGAATGCCTTTGCAGAAGCATTGCAGACGGCAGGGTTCGGCGATAAGGACGCATTCCTGGCGGTCATTGTGGAGAAGGAAGAATTGGAGTCTGAAGAGGAAACACTGCGTAGTTACCAAACGGCGGTATCCGTAAACGAGGCGGCCCTGAAACAGGCAGCACGGGACATCGAGGGCAAGGTCCGCACCGACGCAACGCAGGCCGAGGCGGCATTGGCAGAGGCCAGAGCCGAAGAAGAGGCAGCCCAGAAACGGCTGGGCGATGTGACCCACAGACGAAACACCAACCGGGCGGTTTATGAGAAGTTCCTGCAGTTACAGACATCGGCGGCGGACAAGCTGGAAGAAGTGACTATGCTGCAGAACCTGGCAGATATCCTACAGGGGAAAATGAAAGGAAAGAACCGAACGTCCTTCGAGACCTACGTGCAGATGGCCGGCTTCGACGATATCATCCGGGCGGCCAACCAGCGTCTTCAGCCGATGAGTGGCGGCCAGTACCAGCTGTACAGACACGAGGACCTGGAGGCTAAGGGTAACGTGGCCCTGAACCTGGACATCCTGGATCACTACACTGGCAAGAAGCGTGCGGTCAATACCCTGTCCGGCGGGGAAAGCTTTATGGCATCCCTCAGCCTGGCGCTGGGCTTATCCGACCGGGTAACAGCCGGCGCAGGCGGCATCAGGGTCGATACCTTGTTCATCGATGAGGGTTTCGGCACCCTGGACGAAAAGTCTCTGAATGATGCCCTGCTTATGCTGAACCAGCTGACCGACAGCAATAAGCTGATTGGCATCATCAGTCACCGCGAAGAGCTGAAGGAAGTCATTCCGAAGAAGGTTCTCATCAAAAAGAACAACAAAGGCAGCAGCATCGAGACCGACCTGGGACTGTAATGGCTGGATTGACCGCATTTTGAGAGGGCGGTTACTAATAACTGAGGAATTTCCCCAAAAGTGTATACGGATTCATGCCATTTAGGAGGAATCCTCTACTTAGATAGCAGGAAACACCGGAAAGCGTATACTTTTTCAAGAAAAAGTGCACACTTTCCGGTGTTTTTAATTATTATAGTAACGCGTGTCTGAAATCCTAATACATAATCACCGCTCTCACCGGGCAGACCGGGCTGCAGTAGCCGCAGGTGAGGCATTTATCGTGATCGACGGAAGCCAGGCCGTTCTCGTTCCAGTAGATGGCGCCGGCCGGACAGGCGTTTTTGCATGCGCCGCAGCCTTCGCAGTCCTCCTGGTTCACATGGACCTTCTTGGCAGAGACATCAGGCTGATAATCTGCAGCCATAGTCCCGTCCAGATAAGACAGGATATCATCTACATCGGAAATTTTGCCGAATCCGATCATCACCGCGTCGATGCAGTCGGCGTCGAACACGTAATCCAGGGCCTCCTGGTAGTGGGTCGTCAGCGTGCCGCCGCCGAAGGCTTTCATGGAGAAGACGCCTTTACCGGCGTCGTGACAGAGCCGGATGGCATCCATCATTTCCGAAGCGGTGGCAAACCGGTCGCCACATCGGATGCCAAGACCTGCGTAATTGATGAGCGGGAAGACCACGTCCAGGTCTTCCATCTCAGCCGCATCGCGGACCACATCTACGTGATGGGTGGAAAGTCCGATGGCACGGACCAGCCCCTGCTTACGGGCATCGATCAGCGCCTGCCAGGCACCGGCACGTTCTGCAAGTTGTCCGCTTCTGACCTCGTGCATCAGGAAGATGTCGATGACATCCCGGTCGAGAGATTCCCTCGCCTCCAGAACCGCATCCATCATGCCGTCATAATCGGATGCCAGGGATTTGGAGCAGATGACAACATCCCCGTAAGAACCGCCAGCCAAAGCCTCGAGAATGTATGGATAGGTCCTATAGTACTGCGCCGTGTCCAGGAAGTTGATGCCGTGGTCCAGTGCGTGACGGATGATAGCGGCCCCTTCCGGGACGGGCAGAGCCAGCTGGGCAGGTCCCATTGGCAGGACGCCGAAGCCGCAGATGCTGACGGAAAGACTGGTTTTACCCAGATTTATCTTTTTCATGGAAATTAATCTCCTATTTTTCAAAAAATGTAGTATAATGGTAATACAGAGAGGTCGGAAGCCCGAAATACAGAGAGCAGCCGGCCCTATTCTCGTGTTTATTATACAAAAAAGTAGGAAAGGGTTCAAGACATGACACAACTTGAAAAAATTACTGCCCAGGAAGGGTTCGAGGAGTTTCGCCATGCCTACCGTGCGGCCATCAAAGAAATCCGTACGAAGATTGAAATCCTCAGTGAAGACTTTGCAGTAAGACATGACTATAATCCAATACATCATATGGAACGCAGATTGAAGATTCCTGCAAGCATCGAAGAGAAGTTGCAGCGCCTCGGAAAGGAAATTTCCATTGAGGCAGCCAGAGATAACATCTTTGATATTGCCGGCATCCGTGTGGTGTGCAACTTCGTAGATGACGTGTATCACGTGAGAGATATGCTTGTAGCACAAGAGGACGTGACCTTGATTACGGAGAAAGACTACATAGCGAATCCGAAACCAAACGGATACCGCAGTCTCCATCTGGTGGTTTCCGTGCCGGTTTATCTGATGAGCGGCATGCAGGAAGTGCCGGTGGAAATCCAAATCCGTACCGTTGCAATGGACTTCTGGGCCAGCCTGGAGCACAACCTGCGCTACAAGAAGACAAAGAACATTCCAAAGAATATCGATATCGAGCTAAAAGCCTGCGCGGAAGTCAGTGCCAAGCTGGACGCGCGCATGCAGAAGATTTTTGACGAACTAGGGGAAATCGAATAAAATCAAAGTTACCACGAGGGGGAAAAGAGACATGAAAAAGGAATTTTACTTAAACTACATTCCTGCGGTGCTGTACGGGGAGCCGTCCGACAAGGTGTTCCTGTACATCCACAACAGCAAGGGATGCAAAGAAGACGCAGAGAGCTTCTTTGAGATCGTAAAGGATTACGGCTGGCAGGTGCTGGCCATCGACCTGCCGGAACACGGCGCGCGTAAGGACTCCAGGGAGAAGATGAATCCATGGACCGTTTCTCCGGAACTGACGCTGCTACGCAGCTACGCGCTGGATCACTGGAAGAAGATCGGCCTGCGTGCCGACGGCCTGGGGGCCTATTTCTCACTGGTCAGCTTCCAGGAGAGAAAGTTCGAGAAGGTGCTGTTCGTATCGCCAATTGTCGATATGGCGGAACACATCGACGGCATGATGGAAGCCAACGACGTGGACCACGACCATCTGAAGGCAGGCGGCATCATCGAGATCAGCGACCACCTGACGCTGTCCTGGGACTACTTCCTGTACGCCCACGACTATCCGATCAAAATCTGGGATGCGCCGACTTCCATGCTTTGCAGTACCATCGAAACCAACTTCAATCAGAAGGTGCTGGAAGCCTTTGCTGAGCGCTTCGACTGCGAGCTGACCTTTGCGGAGGACTGCAGCTACTGGTTCCGCGAAGAGGACGAGACAGAAATCCTCAACGCGTGGATCCGCGAACACATCTAAAGAAGACCAAAACAGACAAAGCGTCTTGCCCCGTGCCGGACGCTTTTCTCACTTTTTTATACAGGAGGACAAACTATGGAATACTTACATCTGCTGGCCGGCCCTGTGGTAGGGGCCATCATCGGCTATTTTACCAATCATATTGCGGTGAAGATGATGTTCAAACCGCTGGAGCCTGTCTATATTTTCGGCAGACAGCTGCCGCTGACACCTGGCATCATCCCAAAGAATAAGAAACGTATCGCCCGCGCGCTGGGTAAGGCGGTCAGCGAATCCCTGCTGACAGAGAAGGACCTGGCGGCAGGCTTCACCAAGCCCGACGTGAAGGACAAGGTGGTAGGTCTGATTTACGAAAAACTCAATGAAGAGGCATTCAAGGCTGCCACCGCAGAAGAGCTCGCCAGCGAATACATCGGCGAGGAAAAGACAAAGAAGGCGAAGAAGAAGATCAACAACGCCCTGTCAGAAAAGATCAGCGATGCCGTTGCCGGCCTGGATATCGAAGGTATTCTGCAGACAGTCGGCATCAAGGCCATCATGAGCAAGCTGCAGAACTCCATGCTGGCCATGTTCATCAACGAAGAGACCCTGCAGGGCTTCATCGGTCCCATCGCAGACTCTATCCGTGGCTGGCTGCACAGACACGGCAAGGACAAGATCAAAGACATCACAGAAAGAGAAACCGACAGGCTCTATGAAATGCGCGTCGGCGACCTGCTGGACATCGAAGGCAACGAGGAACACATCAAAGAGATGCTGGGCGACCTCTACGAGAAGGCCGTGGAAAAGATGATTCCGGTAATCATTTCCGAAATCAACATCGCACAGATCGTGGAAGAGAAGATCGACGCCATGGACGTAGGCTTCCTGGAAGACCTGCTGCTGTCCATCATCAAGACCGAGCTGGACTACGTTGTCCGCCTGGGCGCACTGATCGGTTTCGTAATCGGTTGTGTGAATATATTTATCTAGAATTCGGACAGAATATTTGAAATGTCATAAAAACGGAGCTTTTGTACGGCTGACAAAATCAGTCAAGTTGTACGAAGGCTCTTTTTTTGTACGATATGCGAAGTTTCGACATTATTCGACAGAATCTCGATGATATAATGATTGCTGAAGTTGAGAAGGGCAAGTGCAATAAGATATACGGGAGGAAAAAATGAAAACCAATAGTGTAACGGATTATTCGACGGGGACAATATTGCACCCTTTTACAGAGAACTTTACCTTTAGACTTGTAATGCGTGATGAATCCATTTGCAGAGGTATGCTGGAACGCATATTACCAGATGTGGATTTTGGCGAAATGAAACTGAACAATGAGGAGATTTTTAATAATGATGATGCATTGAAAAACTTTATTTTCAGCATCGAAACAGAAAAAGCTTTAGACTTTGACCCAGATGCACATGGGGTCCGCTTTGATGTACTGGTTAAATCGTCAAAGAAGTGGACAGAGATTGAAATGCAGACTTATACAGGAGAACATATCGGTAGACGTGCAAGATATTATCAAGCAAATATGGATATGGACGCATTTTCGAAAGGTGTTAAATACAAAAACCTAACGCCTACGTATACTATATTTATTTGTACGTTCGATTACATTGGAGAGGGAAAAGCTGTATATTTCTTCCAACATTTTGATGTTAAAAATAACTTGCCATTAGATGATGAGGCATATATTATTATATTGAATACGAAGTGCGACTTGAAGATTGTGCCAGACCAATTGAAACCGCTGTATGCCTATATCAATAATCCAAACCAAATCAGCGATGATTTCATTCGGAAGGTAAACCAGAAAGTAATGGAGTATAATTCTGGAGAATGGAGGAGAGTGCAAATGACGTTAAAAGAAGCATTGGACAATAAGAAAACGGAAGGTGGACTCGACATGCAGCAAAAGATTGCAAAGAACATGATCGCAGAGGGCATGGAAATTGAGCAAATTGCAAGGGTTACGGGTTTGAGTCAGGAAGATGTTCTGCAATTAGTTGAAGGAGAATAAAATATTTCTATGAAATTATAATTTAACAGGGCGATTGCAAAAGCAATCGCCCTCTTTTTCTTATATTACCATCTGAATGAAACTCCACAGCAGCTTGAAACCGTAGAACACGATAACAGCGCCGCAGATTACGTTGATCACGCGCAGCGTCTTGTCTGTGAACTTTGCGCTGAACAGGGAGATGATAGTGGAAATACCGGTGAACCACAGCACGGATGCAGACGCGAAACCTGCAACGAAGAACAGATCAGTGCCCGGAGGCAGTGTCGCCTTAAACGCACCCAGCATCATGGAGCCATCGATCAGCGCCTGTGGGTTGAACCAGGTTACGACGCAGGCCGTGGTGATAACCTTCAGAATCGGAATGTCTACCTTGGTGCTGGTATCCATGGTATCCTTTGCGCGAAGCAGCCCGATACCGATCCAGATTACGATGGCAGAACCGATTGCCAGGACAGCCATTTCCAGATATGGAGATGCCTGCATGATGGCGCCTACCCCGAAGAAGCAGGCCAGTCCCAGAGTTACATCAAAGAAGATAACGATGAGAGCCGTCATATACACCCTCAGTTTCGGCTGGGTCAGAGCCGTATTGATTACGAACAAGTTCTGCAGACCGATAGGGGCAACGTACGCCAGACCCATGGTCAGACCCTGTAGATAAATGTCCATATAGTCATCCTTTCCAATTTCAAACATAAATTCTCTGTATACATTATAGCCGAATCCACAGGGAAAACAAGAACGCAAAAATATGTGAGCAGGTAAGGTGAAACTTACCAGAAAAAGGGTGGAATTTTACGGCACAAAAATGGCGAAAAGTTTGACAAAAACGGCATAGAGGAGTATATTTTAATTAGGTATTTTTATATGTTGTTAAAGACCGCGGCTTGCCGGATAAGCCGTGCGTTTTTTGCTATGTATAATACATATTCGTTATTTCAAAATTATAAAGAAAAGGAAGGGAAGACATGAACTCGATGAAAAGACGAGCGGTATCATGGATCCTGATACTGGCAATGGTATTCACGACCCTGTTCGGTAATGCGGCAATGGTTTTTGCTGATACACCAGAACCTAGTGAAACTGTAGTCACTACTGAAGCAGATTTGTCCGCAGCACTTGCAGCTGGCGGAGAAGTGAAGCTGGGTGGTGATATTACAGTTAACACAATGATCGAGATTCCTGCGGGCGTAACAGCTACACTGGACTTGAACGGTTATGCAATTACATCTGGTTATCAGACCGGCAGTGATACCAAACACATTTACCCTCTTGATGTATGGGGTAATTTAACCATAAAGGATACGGATACTGAGGGCGACGGTTCTATTACCGGACGTGGTATCTATGTTCAGAATGGTGCTAAACTGACTGTTGATAGTGGTTCTATCTTCGGTATTGACAGCAACGGTGGTTCCGCGCTGTATCAGTACGGAGGGGAAATCGTTATTAATGGTGGCTTAATCGAACAAAGAGCAGAAGGTACACATAACTTTGCTGTTAACGCAGCTACAGGTATTGTGACTGTATATGGCGGCAAAATTGCTGGTAACCATGGAGCAATTGCTGCAGTTGGTGCAGCTGTCGTTATTTATGATGGTGAATTTGTTTGTACTGGTTCTGCAGGTGTGACAGACAATGTACTGTATACTTCCGGAAGTGGTTCTATTACCATCAATGGCGGCACATTTATTGCGGATAGTGATACACCAGCGGGCGGCTGCTGTGTATATGATGCAAACGGCGGCACAACCATTTATGGTGGTAATTTCTCCAACAGCTCTGGTGGAGATGTTTGGGGAACAACCGGTACTGAAATTAACGGGGGAACATTCGAAAACCTGACTGAAACCGATCACGTGACTGTTGGAGCTACAATTACCAATGGCGGGACAAAATATACCAAGACAGAAGATGGTCTGGAAGAGTATATTGCTGAAGCTACAATTGGCAGTCAGGATTTTGGAACTCTTGAAGAAGCGGTTGCTGTAGCAACAGCAGGTGATGAAATCGTTCTAAACAAGGATGTAACCCTTGATGCAGCATTAACACTGCCTGCAGGCGTTACATTAAACGGTAACGGTAAGCAGATTAACGGTACTGTTAACGCAGGCGGCGATATTACATTTAAGGGACATACCAAAGTTACTGCGTTCAGCGCAGGTTACTACGATCGTGTTGTTACAATCGGAGAAGGTGCATGCCTTGAAATTACAGGAACAGGTCGTGCAACTGTTGGATATGGAAATACATTCAATATTACTGGTACTATTGAAGACGCAAAGACGGTGGATAAGACTGCTGTTCAGCCATCTCTGATTATACCTGGAGGTATTTCTATCACAGGCGGTAATGATGCGGCATTTAATGTAACAAATGCATATATTAAGCTTGGTAACACATCCAGCAAGAACAGTGTTGCAAATGGTGAATTTGACCTTAACTTCAAAAACAGTATTGTTGAATTTACAAATCAGTTTACACTGGCTGAACCTACAGGTGGTAATGCGCCAACCTTCAATGTGAACATTAAGGATAGTGTGGTTACTACTGCAGCAAAGCTTTGCATTGCAGCGCCTGATAGTAATGTAGTTGTTGATAACTCTACAGTTACGCTGGGCAGTTATCTGCGTAACAGTGGAGATCTTACAATTCAGAATGGTTCTAGTCTTACAGGTTCCATGATCCAGTTTGGTGAAAACGGTGGTAATGATGGCACAATTACTGTGGATGACGCAACACTTACAATTGATAATGATAATCCTGCTTACGCAATGGATGGTAATGGTACCGGTAAAATTATCGTTGTAAACGGTGGTAAAGCAGACATCAAATATGTACAGGAGAGTGCAATTAGCATTGACACAGACTCCTCACTGACTGTTAAAAAGCTGGGTGCAGATACATCTGTGGAAGTAGATGTTTCCAATTGGGATGGTGTAAGCACTAACTTTATTACAGGTGATTTGTCTGGAGCAAAAGGAAACATTACTGTGAAGGGTAATGAAGAACTTGCTGCTGATGTTGATGAAAATGGTAACATCGAATTTAAAGAAGCACCATTTGTCCAGATTGGCGATGTAAAATACGATAATCTGACTGATGCTTTGAAGGATCTGCAGGCTAACGATGAACTGATTCTGCTGAGAAATATCACAATCACAGAAGATTGGGACTGCAGACCTGCTTCCAAGAATGGAGATGGCGCAACTTTTGATTTCCCTGTAACAATCAACGGTAATAATAAAACACTGAAATTTACAGGAAAAATCAGTGACGGATACAATCATTTGGCAGTCTTCAGATTTAACTCTGATGCGACAGTTAAGAACTTAACTGTAGACATGAGTGAAGCACAGGCTGTATTCCAAAATAGATTTACGGTGATTTCCACGAATGGAAATTTAGATGTTGACAACTGTACTTTCATTGGCAACTCTGCAGCAACAAGAGCTAGAGCAATTATGTTTGGCGAAGTTGCCGGAGAACCTAATGCTAGCGACGTAGTCGTTAATAAGTCCAACTTTACAAATTGGTATCGTGGTGTTGTTGATAATATGAACGGAAAGGATGTAAAATCTGTAGAACTTACGGGTAATACATTTACAAATGCAGACGTATACGTAAGCGCTTCTGATGAAGTTGTTTTCAACAACAATACAATGAATACATCCGGCGTTGATATCAGATCCTACAGCGCAGAAAATAAGTTGTCTGTAGAAGCGAATGGAAACACTCTTGCGGCACCTGAAAGCGGTAAGACGAATTCCATTATTGCAAAAGAAATCAATGCACAGGAAGGCTTTGAACTTCCAATCGTGGCCGTAGATGGTAAGTACTACTTTACTTTAAAAGATGCATTTAATAAAGTTGTGAACGGTAGCACTGTGACATTACTTGATGATGTTACAATCGATACTGAAACTTACACTATCGCAGATGGAACAGCGGTTACTCTGGATATGAACGGTAAGAAGATTACTGTTACAGATTCTAAGGAATCCAATAACTATGAGTTATTCTATATCCTTGGAGAAATGACAGTTAACGGCGAAGGTACAATCGAATTAAAAGCATTGCACGACCGCGATTGGAATGCAATGTCTACCATCTTCCATAACCGTGGTGGTGTACTGAATATTGAAAACGGTACATTCAAGCATCTCGGTGGAACGGATATGGCATATGTTGTTGATAACAGCGGCAATTACTATGGTGATGCAACAACAAATATTGAAGACGGTACATTGGATTCCACATATATCGCAATCCGTAATCGTATGGAACAGAATAGCCATGGTGCAAGCGGTACAGCATACCTGAATGTTTCCGGTGGTAAGATTACAGGTCCAAGACGTGCGATTTGGGGACAGGCTTCAAGTACTTCTACAACATCACCAGCAACAGGTGAAATCAACATCACTGGTGGTGAAATCGGTTTAATTGAAACAGATTGTTCTGCGGGCGCAGTTTCCATGACCAAAATCTCTGGCGGTACTGTAGCGGCTGTGAAATGTGAAGTTGGTGAACTGACTGTAACCGGCGGTACCGTTGGTACTGTTACGGCAATGAAAGCTGATGGCACAGAGGTACCATACACAGTTGGTGAAGATGGAAAGTATGTTGAAGCATTTGCCCAGATTGGTGATGTAAAATATGCGACATTAGATGAGGCCTTTAAGGCAGCTAAAGATAAGGACGAAGTGAAGATTCTTCAGGCTGGCATCTATGCTCTTTCCACATCTGGTAAAGACATCACTATCACAGGTGCTGTTGATGGTGTTGTGTTTGATAATATCGGTAAAAAGAACATGAGTGGAGCAAACGTTACATTCAACAATGTAACATTTGACTACTATCCAAATGTAAACTACACGGGTTTACAGCATTCCGGTGATCTTGTGTATAACGACTGTACATTTGATGGTCAGGTATTCCTGTATGGAACTTCCGAAACGTTCAATGAATGTACATTCAATCAGAATAGTAAGGATGCTTACAACGTTTGGACTTACAGTGCAAAGGAAGTAGCATTTAACGACTGTAAATTTAATTCTTCAGGTAAATCTGTTTTGATTTACCATGAAGATGCGAAGGTGTTCAATGATGTTGCTGTAACAGACTGTGATTTTAACGCTTCCCAGACTGTTGATGGAAAAGCAGCAATCGAAATGGACTCCAGTTTAAGTGGTGGTATTAACCTGACTATCGATGAAAAGACTACCGCAACAGGATTTGATGAAGGTAACGTTTCCGGCAACACCCTGTGGAATAACAAGAAGGGCAACGACAAAACAGAAGCAAACAATGACATAACGGTTGTTGTAGATAACGAACCGGTTCTTGAACCAGTTAAGGTTGTTGCGAAGATTGGCAATACTATTTATGACGATCTTCACAAAGCAATGGTAGCAGCAAAATCTGGCGAAACTGTTGTATTAGTGGATGACGTAGACCTGGCAGGAACTGAATGGGAACCTGTATCTTTCAAGGGAACTTTTGATGGTCAGGGTCATACAATCAAGAATTTGACAATCAACAAGCCTGGCGTTCAAAACACAGGTTTTATCACATCCTTAAATGGAACATTTAAGAATGTAACATTTACTAACCCTACTGTGACAGGCGGCGAATGTACTGGTGTTGTTGCAGGAAGAGCAGGCGGTAGCGCGACTCTTGTTGAAAATATCACAGTTAACGGAACAATCAAGGTTGAAACTACCCATAGTGGTTACGCGCGTGCAGGCGTAATTGTTGGTGGTTGGGCTTATGGTAACTACAAGGATATTACTGTAGATGGCGGTGACAAAGCAGTCAGCTACATCAAACATACTGGTGGCGGCGATGGACGTTACGTTGCAGGTATCGTAGGACACGCAGATGGTGTTGAATCCTATGTTAACTGTACTGTAAAGAACATCACAATCAGCGGTGGCTGGTTATGTGGCGGTATTGCAGGTCCAGGACCTTCCAATGGTCTAGCGTCTGACTGTACTGTTGAAAATATCGACATGGGTGCGGATTATTCCGGCGGTATGTTCGGCTGGTACTATGGATCTGGTACAATCGAAGACTCTACAGTAACGGACGTAACCTTTACCGATGGAAACACAAATAACGGTGCTATCGGTGGCTATAGCAACAATGCTTCTGCAAACGTTAGCAACGTAATCATCAATAATGTAAAGAATGAAGATGGTACTCCACTGTTAAATCATTTTGCAAAGATTGGTGATACTTACTATAATTCTCTGCAGGAAGCAATCGATGCAGCAAAAACTGGCGATACAATTGTACTGTTACGTGATGTGACAGAAGACGTTGTAATCACACAGCAGGCTGATTTAGACCTGACTATTGATGGTGATGGCAAGACATTCACAGGCACAATGACTGTATTTGGTAATGGCAGACAGGCTGGTGCGGAAACTCTGACAATCAAGAATGTAAACTTCCAGGCAGTTGGAGTGCAGACATCCTGTATTGTTAGTCCAGACAGAACTGTGAACAATAAGTATTCTTATGCTCACAATGTAACTGTGGATAACTGTACATTTAAGGGAGATGCAACTGTTGCAGCTGAAGAGCGTGCAACTGCAGCAATCAGAACAGAAGATGGCGGTGACATGAACTGGACAATTACAAACTGTACAGTAGATGAGAACATGCACAGCTTCTTGCAGGTTCAGAATATCGAAGGTAAGCTGACAATCAAGGATTGTGAAGCTTCATCTAAGAACGGTATTAACCTGAACTGCACTACTAATGTAGAAATGACAGGTTGTACAATTGAAGTAGAAGGTTATGCAGTAAGAGCAGGTGTAAAGTCTGGCGGAAACTTAGGTGAAGAAAAGAACTACGTACTAAATAACAATGTGCTGAAATCCAAATGTGATGACGGAGATGCAGTAATCATGTTAAGAGCATCCGCAGTTGACATGGTAGTGAATATGGAAGAAAACGTGGTTTCCGGTACAACGCACATCAGTGGTACAACAGGAGATACAAAAGTCACTGCTGAAAACAACTACTGGGATGGCCAGAACCAGCCTGTAGTATCCGGAACTGCAGTTACCGTCGGCACATATTATGTAGACGAAGCAAAGACAAAGAAAGACAGAAACTGCGGCGTAGCAGGCATTGATCATAAGTATGAAGCAGAAGTAACTGCTCCAACATGTACAACTGCAGGTTACACAACTTACGCTTGCGATTGTGGAGCTTCCTATAAGGACGACATCGTTGAAGCATTAGGTCACGACTGGAATGAAGGTGAAGTAACAACTGAACCTACATGCACAAAGGAAGGCGTAAAGACATTCACATGTCAGAACGACGCAACACATACAAAAACAGAAGCAGTTGCGAAGGTTGCCCACGAACATGAAGCAGTCGTAACTGAACCAACTTGCACAACTGCGGGTTACACAACATACACTTGTGAATGCGGCGATACTTACAAGAAGGACGTCGTTGAAGCATTAGGCCACAAGTGGGATGCAGGCAAGGTAACAACCGAACCTACATGCACAAAGGAAGGCGTAAAGACATTTACATGTCAGAACGACGCAACACACACAAGAACCGAAGCTGTTGCGAAGGTTGCACACAGCTACAAGACAGTGGTAACAGAACCAACTTGTCAGATGATTGGTTACACAACATACACTTGTGAATGCGGCGACTCCTACATCAAGGATCTGGTACCTGCAAAGGCACACGAATACAAGGCAGTCGTAACTGCTCCAACTTGTGAAGATGCAGGCTACACAACCAAGACTTGTGATTGCGGTCACTCCTACGTAACCGATATCACAAAGGCATTAGGCCACAAGTGGGATGCAGGCAAGGTAACAACCGAACCTACATGCACAAAGGAAGGCGTAAAGACATTCACATGTCAGAACGACGCTGCACACACAAGAACGGAAGCTGTTGCCAAGGCAGCACACGCTTACAAGGCAGTTGTAACTGCTCCAACTTGTGAAGATGCAGGTTACACAACAAATACCTGCGCATGCGGCGACACTTACGTAACTGCAATCACAAAGGCATTAGGCCACAAGTGGGATGCAGGCAAGGTAACAACTGAAGCTACATGTACAGCAGAAGGCGTGAAGACATTTACATGTCAGAACGACGCTGCACATACAAGAACAGACGCAATCGCAAAGCTGGCACACAGCTACAAGGCAGTTGTAACTGCTCCAACATGCACAGCAGAAGGTTACACAACTTATACCTGCGTATGTGGTGACACTTACACAGGCGACAAGGTTGCAGCATTAGGTCACTCTGTTGCACATACAGAAAAGACAAGAGCAACAACAACTGAAAACGGTCAGATTGTTGCAACATGCAGCTGCGGCACAGTCATCTCCAAAACAACCATCCATAAGGTAGAATCCCTGAAGCTGTCCATCAGCGAAGCGACTTACTCCGGCAAGAGAGTAACACCTTCCCTGACAATCAAAGACAGCGAAGGCAACAAGCTGAAGAAGGGTACAGATTACAAGGTAGGCATTCCAAAGTACAGAAAGAATGTTGGTAAGTACAGATACAAGATTACCTTCATGGGTAACTACTCCGGTACAGAATACTGCTACCTGACAATCAACCCTAAGGCTCCAACCATCAAGGCACCAAAGGTTGCTAAGAGAGCTGTTACAGTAAAATGGAACAAAGTGAGCAAGCAGGCTACAGGCTACCAGGTAATGGTTGCAACAGACAAGAAGTTCTCCAAGAACAAGAAGTCTGTAACTGTAAAGGGCTACAAGATGACTTCCAAGAAGATCTCTAACCTGAAGGCAGACAAGACTTACTTCGTAAAGGTAAGAACATACAAGACAGTAAAGGGCGTAAAATTCTACTCCGACTGGTCCAAGGTTAGACAGGTAAAAACAAAATAACAAAAACGAAAAAAGAGATTGGACATTTGATGTCCAATCTCTTTTTTATATTTACATGTTATTAGATTACCATATGAATGAAGTTCCACAGCAGGATGAAGCCGTGGAATACGATAACGTATGCGAATCAGAAACTAGGCTCAAGGATGCAAAGACAACGACGATTCAGGATAGTATTTCTTAGAATGATTTAATCATCGTAAAATGTAATTTTCTTATGGAAAAATATTGCAAGAAGGTGTAAAATGTCTGTAATATGAGAAGGGATAAGATGGTAATTTGTCATGAAGCATAAGACCTGTATATATTTGTGTTTCCATAAGGCACTTCTGCTCGCATAAAACCTATGCGTAGTTGAGGTGCTTTTTTCGTTTTTGGAAAGTAAAATCTATTTCTCTTTCGCATCCGGGGGATGTTATCCATAGATGCAGCGACTGGGCTGTAAAAAAGATTAAGAAAGGACATGTGACATGAAAAAATTTCTGAAACAAATGGCCGCAGGCTTTTTAGCTATTGCGCTGGTATTCAGTGGAATGCCGCTATCAGCTTTTGCGAATACCGGAAATCCAGAGTCCGCAGAACCGGAAATTGTAGGCATTACATTCGAGGATACAGCGTACAAAGAGGGGCAGTATTCCCAGTATGAGACTGATGAAACAGGGACGGAATATGGAGTCTACAATATAAAAAACTCGAATTGGACATTAGAGCTTTCTACAGGAAAAACGATGGCTGCAGGGGATGTTTTTGGCGGGGAAACAGGATTTTGGTACAATGGACAGGGATACACTTTCGAATACGAATATGGGCCAAATACGCCTGTACAATCTAAAGAAAATCCTTGGACTGCGGGTGGTACATACGAGATTATTGTAAAAGTGTATGATCCAAATGGAGAATATCTTTTTGACGGATCTTTTCAGTGTAGTATTGTAGAAGACAGACTGGAGTCAGTAACTTTTGAGCCTATGGAAGTAACTGAGTATTCAGGAGGCGTGATGATTGACCCTGAAACAGATTGGGAAGGTAATTTTAAGGAAGCCTGGTACTACTATAATCTTGAAAATGGCAATTACACTGTAAAGTTTAAAGATGATGATAAGCTGTACGAACCTGCGGAGTTAGGTGGAGATGAATATGGCTTTTACTGCGGGGATATTTACTATCCGATTGAGCTCGTTTTTAATGATTCGACTACACAGTCTTATGAAAATCGATTAAAGGCATCAGAAACGCCATACACAGTTAATGTAAAGGTTGGGGATTATGAAACCAGCTTTACTTATACGATTAACCCAACCAAAGCAACTGAACTTGTAGTGAATAATGACGAACCCGTTGAGATATTAGCTAATACCAATGGTGATATGGTTACAGATTGGCGAGGAAACACATATTTTAAATACAATGAGGATGCAACATGGAAGGAGTATTCTTTAACCATTGACGGAGAAACACACAGTAGTGAGGGGGCTATAGAATATAATGATGAGAGTCACTATCCGTTAATTGTGACAAATCAGTGTTATGAACAGCAGTGGACTGCAGGAAATACTTACGATGTTGATATGTATATCCTGGGGAAGAAAGCTACCTACCAAGTTAAAATCGTAGATAATCCAGTGGATAGAGTCGAGTTTGCTCCAAAGAGCTCTATTGAAGGAACGGATGGTAACGTGCAGATGCCGTATGAATCTGAAGGTACACTCATAGGCGCTTGGCATGAATATGATGTGTATAATCCGAATTACAAGGTAGTATTGAAGGATGGTACTGAAATTTCCTCTACGAGTGATGGATTTGAAGGCGATGCAACAGGATTTACGTACGAGGGATACAAATTTGACTTTTTCTATGACACCGGTCAGTCTTACGAAAATCAGTGGAAACCTGGCAACCATGAGGTTTCTATTACCGTTTCTAATCTTGATAAAGAAAGTTCGTACATTTATACCATAGAAGACAGCCCAATTGAAAGTATTGAATTTGATTCAATGAGCACACTCAAAGGCACGGGTGGCCAATGGAACGAAGTTTATGACGATAATGGTGAAGTTACAGGCGAATGGTATGAATATGACTGCTATAATCCAAGCTATACGGTTGTGTTAGAGGGTGGAGTAGTATTATCATCTACCAGCGAAGACTTTGAAAGTGATGCTCCTGCATACAGATTCACTTATGAGGGCAATGAGTATAACATTGTATATAATACCGGACAGCGATACAGCAGCCCGTGGGATACAGGCACTTATACGGTTACGGCTTCTGTTGGATCTGTAACTGATGAATTTACGTATGAAATCGTTGAGTCTCCAATTGAAAGTATTACATTTGAGGACATGAGTGCAACGGAAATAAAAGGTGCAGAAACCTACGGCACAGAGACTGATGGGGTAGAATACTCATGGTATCACTATAATATAAATAATCCAAACTATACCATTAAGTTAAAAGATAGTGATACAACTATTTCTTCCACGGATGAAGACTTTAATGGAGACAGTGCAGGATTCTGGTACAATAATCTTTACTATGGCTTCGAATACGTTGATGAGCAGGATTATGAGAATCAATGGAAACCAGGGGACCATACCGTTAAGGTAAACGTTCCTGGAGTAGATATTGAAACCAGCTTCAAGTATACGGTGAAGGAATTCCCAATTGCCAGCATTACTTTCGAGCCGATGAAAGCTGTATATAATGTATCCGGCGGCTACTGGACAGATTATGATGCAGAGGGAGAATCTGAAGTTGAACGATGGTACTATTACGATGTTGAGAATCCAAACTATACGGTAAACCTGAAAAATGGCAAGAGCCTTTCTACTGGTGATAAAGACTTTGATGGAAATGAATATGGGTTCACTTACGATGGTGAACAGTATTGCCTCTACTATTATAGTGACCAAGACTATGATACCCCGTGGAAAATAGGAGATCATACGGTTAGAGTCGAAGTGGGCGATATTGATTTAACATCTTCCTATACTTACACAGTTGAAAAGTGTCCAATCCGGAAAGTCGTATTTGAGGAACAAAGTGTGTGCGAAGGCACTAGCGGTAATCAAGAAGAAATTCTAGACGAGAATGGAAATGTGACAGGAAGCTGGTATCGCTATGAACTGAATACCACACCAAGTTTCAAAGCATATCTGGAAGGTAACGTAGAAGTGGAAGAAGGAGAGGGAGACTTTATATATTACGATACTGGTTTCAGCTATGAAGGTATTGATTACTGGTTTACTTTTTCAGACGACCAAAGTAGTGAGAACCAGTGGAAAGTAGGATCACACACGATGTATGCATCTGTTTCTGACCTGGTCTGCGAGATCCCATTTGAGGTTGTTGCATCACCGGTAACAGATATCAACATCGATCCAATCACAGTTTATGAAAAGTTAGACAGCGACGTTGTTGATGGAGATGTGTACTACTATTTACATAATGCTATCCATGGAACTGTTACCTTTGATGGTACAGCTTATGACATCGAGGATGGTGGCATTTACGTAGGAGATGACTGGTATCCGGTTGACTACACGATAGACGAAAGGGGCTTACCATGGGAACCAGGAGAAACATACGAAATTGTGATTTCCTGTGTGGGCTATTCAGATACGGTGGAAGTTTCTGTAGAAGAGTGTCCAATCGAATCCTTTGTCATCAAGCCACTGAAATACAAAGCGTTTACAAAAGGAGAGGAAGTAACCGATGAAAACGGTACATACTGGTACTATGATGTGGACTCTCCATTGTATCCAATTACTATAAATCTTAAAAATGGTGAAACCATTACAAGTGATGAAAGCGGATGGGTTGAGTTTTCCGGAAACAGATATGCTGTTTGCAGCAGATCCGACCAAAGCTTTGAAAACCAATGGGTTGCAGGGAAAACCTATACTGCAACTGCATATGTTGGAAACTTTGAACAGGAATATGAAGTATCAATCGTAAAAGAATTAAGTGTTCTCGACTGTTTAAGCTGGGATATTGAAGGAGAGGAAGTGACAATCACCAGATGTGATACTGCGCTTTCCGGCGTCTGCGAAATTCCAGCGGAGTTAGAGGGATTACCTGTAACGAAAATCGGCGAAGGTGCATTTAGAAATTGTACTGATCTTACAGAAATCATCATTCCGGAAGGGGTAACTGAGATTGGATGTGAAGCCTTCACAGGATGCTATGGTCTGGACAGCATAACATTCCCAACCACATTAAGCTATGTTGGTGAGAATGCATTCTGGGAATGCAACAATAATTTGTCCGAAGTTCATATTGGTGATTATGATGCATGGTTTAATATTTCCTTTGAAAACTTAGATAGTACGCCATTCTATACGCGTGTGGCAAAGCTATATGTTGATGGTGAGGAAATAACTGATTTCACAATTCCAACTAACATTACGGAACTGAAGAATTATTCCATGGCAGGGTTCTTCTCCCTGAATGAGATTGTGATTCCTGACAATATTATTGAAATTGGAGATGGCGCTTTTGCATCCTGCCTCAATTTAGAAAAGGCAACGCTGCCAGATACCATAACCCATATAGGAGATTATGCGTTCTATTCTAACACAACTCTATGTGCAAGAGACAACAACGAGTGTGTAAAAGCATTTGCTTACGAAAATGGCCGTAACTTCGAGACACTGGACTTTACCTTTGTATCCATGGACTATACACCGGAAAAGGATACTTACAATGTAGGCGAGGCCTGTGAAATGGTTGGGGATACTGTGACAGTGCTCTGCAGTGATGTTTACGGCACATTCACAAAGGATATTACAATTGAAGATTCTATGATTACAGGCTTTGACACTTCCGAGCCTGGAGCTAAACTTGTAACAATCTCCTATGCGAATTTAGAGCATACTTTCCCAATTACTGTAGTGGAAAATGAGCCAATTAATATCGAGGATACAGATGTGCAGGTAAGCTTAGATCGAGTATCCTATGAATACGATGGAGTTGCTAAAGAACCAAAAGTAACTATTACAGGTATAACTGGAGAATATACAACAAAGATTACATATGCCAATAACCAAAACGCAGGAACTGCGACGGTTACAATTGAGTTTGGTGGCAAGTATACCGGAAGTATTGTTACGGAATTCTGGATTTTAAGAGCTAATTTTGCAAAGTATGAAAACAAAGTAAAGTTATCTAACACAACTTTTGCTTGTGATGGAACCGCAAAGAAACCAAAAGTTAGCATCGAAGGTTTAACTGAAGGCAAGGACTTTACCGTAGAGTATAGCAATAATATAAACGTTGGCACTGCGACGGTTACAATCGAAGGTGTTGAAAACTACACCGGAACAATTGAAAAGACCTTTGATATCTACTGTAGCGGTTCTTTCCATGTATGGAATACTGGTTACACAACAGATAAGACTCCAACCTGTACAACAGCAGGCTCCAAGTCTATCCACTGTAAGGAGTGTAGTGCAACAAAGGATGTAACTGCGATTCCGGCAAATGGCACATCCCATACATGGAACGCAGCTTACACAACAGATAAGACTCCAACCTGTACAACAGCAGGCTCCAAGTCTATCCACTGTAAGGAGTGTAGTGCAACAAAGGATGTAACTGCGATTCCGGCAAATGGCACATCCCATACTTGGAACACAACCTATACGGTAGATAAGGCTTCCACCTGTACCGCTACAGGCTCCAAGTCTATCCACTGTAAGGAATGTAAAGCTACGAAGGATGTTGAAAGTATCGCAAAGAAGCCACATGCAGAAGTAACATTGAAAGGCAAGGCTGCAACATGTAAAGCGACGGGCCTGTCAGATGGAAAGAAGTGTTCTGTATGTGGAACAACAACTGTAAAACAAAAGGTAATTGAAAAGATACCGCATGATGAAACAACCGTAGAAGGTGTTCAGCCAACATGTACAGAAGCAGGTTTAACTGAAGGTAAGGTATGTACAACTTGCGGTGTTGTAACAGTTGCACAGACAGAAATCCCGGCAACCGGACATACTGAACAGGTGGTTGCAGGCAAGGCGGCAACATGCACAGAGGCAGGCTTAACTGAAGGAAAGGTATGTACAACCTGCGGTGTTGTAACAGTTGCACATACAGAAATTCCGGCAACCGGACATACTGAACAGGTGGTTGCAGGCAAGGCGCCAACCTGTACAGAAGCAGGTTTAACTGAAGGAAAGGTATGTACAACTTGCGGTGTTGTAACAGTTGCACAGACAGAAATCCCAATGGAAAACCATTCTTATGTTACTGTAATTACTAAGGCTACTACCCAGAAAAATGGTAAGATTGTTGAAAAATGCGAATGTGGTGCGATTGCTTCTACAACGGTAATCAAGAAGGCAAGCAAGATTTCCTTATCCAAAGATACTTACACTTATACAGGAAAGAAGATCAAGGCGCCAACTGTGATTGTAAAAAATAGTGACGGTAAAGTGATTCCAAAGGCGAACTACACAATCAAAGAACCGGCTAAAACACTGAAAGCTGTTGGTCAGTATACCTATACCGTAACATTTAAGGGTGACAAATATAAGGGATCCAAGAAGCTGACGTTAACAATCCAGTCTAAAAAGGCAGCGAGCGCTAATAAGCCAAGTGGCAACAATGGTACCGCAACAAAACCAAATAACGGTACGGCAAATAAACCGAATAACAAGCCTGCAGACAAACCAACCAATAGCACCGTAACAAAACCAGCAAAGCCAATAATCAAGGCTCCAGTTGCTGCTAAAAAGGCAGTTACGGTAAAATGGCAGAAAGTAAAGAAAGCAGATGGCTATCAGGTAATGGTTGCAACAGACAAGAAATTCCAAAAGAACGATAAGAAAGTCCTTGTAAAAGGCACGAACAAAATGTCCTGCAAGGTAACGAAACTGAAAGCAAAGAAAACTTATTATGTGAAAGTCAGAGCTTATAAGACTGTAAACGGAAAAAAAGTTTACTCTAAATGGTCTGCTGTAAAATCTGCAAAAACAAAATAGTCAGTCATACTGATTTACATACAAAGGAGACTCCGCGGAGTCTCCTTTGTACGTCTTCACACACTCTTTACAAGACTTACATAATTTTTTGATGCGAAATCCTAAATATGTGATATAATGTCCTGTGGACATAAAAAAATCTAAAGGAGTATTTCGATGAAAAAGAAGAATTTTACAAAGTTTGAAATCGTTTGTTACGTAGTTGCAGCGCTGCTGGCAATCGCGGCAGTTTACATGCTGGTGGAAAACATCGCATACATGAACGAGTATTTAGCGGCTTACGGCATGACTTTCACTGCACTGGGCAGCCAGGCAATCCAGTCCATGGTGACTGCTTTTGTTCCATATTTTGCTTATGCATTCTTAGCACTGGCAGCAGGCAGAATCTATCACGCAGTTGCAACACCAAAGTGTGAATGCGTATGCGAAGAAGAAGCAGAAGAAATCCTGGAACTGGAAGCACCTGTTGAAGCGCTGGAAGCACCTGCAGAAGAAGCAGAAGAAGTTGCGGTTGTGTTAGCTGAAACACCTGCATCTGTTGTTGCAGAAGAAGCTGAAGAAACTACAGAAGAAAACGAAGAGAAATAAGAAGTTAAGGAAAACGAATCATGGGTGAAATTAAGAAAGAACGTGATTACATGTTTGACACCTTCAGAGGCCTTTTGATGCTGTCGATTCCGATGTCTCATTTTACCAAGATGAGCGGAAACCTGTACGGTGACCTGTACCTGGGCGGCGGCTTCCCGCAGGACTCTCTGGGTGGATGGGTGTATATCACCATTAATGTTTTTGTTATGCAGGCGTTTATGTTCCTGTCCGGCTATTTCTCAAAGAAACCGGAAAGAGCCAGAGAGACGGCGTTCTCCACGTTTATGTGGCCGTACTTAGTATGGACAACCGTTTACTGGGGCATCAGATACCTGTTCTTTGGAAACGCACATCTGGACTACCTGACACCACCTTTTGCGCTGTGGTTCCTGTTCGCCCTGTTCTTCTACAGATACTTCCTGAAGGACATGGTGAAGTTCCGCTGGCTGTTGCCGTTATCTTTGATCATGTACCTGGCGGCAGGACAGATCCAGGAGTTCGGCGATTTCATGTCGCTGGGCAGAATGGTATCCTACTTCCCGTTCTTCCTGCTGGGCTATTACTGCTCCAAGGAAAGACTGGCGTGGCTGCAGGGCCTGAAGGGCAAGAAAGTGATTCTGGCAGTTTACGGCATCATTCTGGTTCTGATCTCCGTGGCATTATGCAAATGGGGGCCAAACGTGGGCTGGTACCTGCTGAGAGAATCTGTGGACAGCTTCAGCGTTCCATGGTGGGGTGACACCTTAGGCAGAATCGGCATCTTTTTCTTATCCAGTGCATGGATTATCTGGATGATTAACGTGCTGCCTTCCAAGAACAACTTTATCGCTTTTGTTGGCATGAACACTATGCCGGTATATATTTTCCATCTGACGCTGAGATATGTGATTCAGTTCTACGGCCTGTACATCGGATTCATTTCCTGTCTGGTGGTTGCATGGTTCGCACTGCTGTCTCTGTCTCACAAGAAGCATCAGAACAACCTGATGTACGGTGTGACTATCGTGGTTTCCATTGCAGCCTTCTATTTCATGTTCTCGTCAGGCGCACTGGCAGGACTCTACGGCGGCTGTCCGGAAAACCAGATTCTGTTCAACCTGCTGGTATACGGCGGTGCACTGATCTGTGGTATCTCCTTTGTTTCTCCGTTCTGGATCAAACTCTACGATACCATCATCGACGGACCGGCACGTATGCCATATCTGACAAAATGGTTAATGGGACCGAATTATGAAGAAAAGAAATAATACATTCTACATAGCATCAAAGCAGGGCCTGGCGGCTCTGCTTTTGGTGTTTTTTGGCCTGCTTTTTGCGGGCTGTGACAAGGCGACGGACTATGAAGAACACGACTTCTTCCTAAAGAACGACCGCGGAACCTACACTTACTGTGAGCTGGTGATGCCGGTGCAGGAGGAGCCCTGCCCGCTGGTTTTCATGGCCCACGGATTCAAGGGAAGCCGTAACAGCGGCGGCGCGGAGGAACTGTCAAAGAGACTGGCAGCGGAAGGTATCGCGGCTGTCCGCATCGACTTTGACGGTAGAGAAAGTGACGATAAAAAGTCCCCGAAAACGGGCAAATATACGTTACATGATATGGAAACTGATGGCGTGATGACCATAGAATACGTGCTGGAGCACTACAATGTGGATCCGGAGCGTATCGGCATTCACGGCCGCAGTATGGGGGGACGTGTTGCCATGATGATGGGCAATGAAAACGAAGGCGGCTTTGATTACAAGGCCCTGTCCCTCGTCGCACCTGCGGGCAATGACACCGCCATGATCTACTACATGGGCGGACAGGACCACTGGAATCATATGAAAGTTATTGCGAAGGAAAATGGCTTCTGTGAGAAACAGGGGCTGAAACTGTCGTATTCCTGGTTTGAGGAATTCGAAACATACAATCCGGCAAAGACGGGGTACAAGTTCGGTGAGAAACCTGTTCTGGTCTTCTATAACACACTGGATCATGTAGTCCTGCCGGAAACCAGCCTGGAATGTGCCGCCGGTTACCGGAATGCAGAGGTAATCGAGGTCACTACCGATGATGGTCATGGATATGAAATGGGCTTTGAAACATCTGCACTGAAGGAACAGATCATGGACAGAATCGTAACATTTTTCGTCGCAAACCTGTGAGATTGCGACGATTTTTAATATGGTAAAATCCCCTAAAACGTAGTAATCGACTTATCATAATGCAAGTAGAAATGAAATAATTGGAGGGATCAGACGTGACAGACGCGGAAAGAGACGAGTATATCAGGTATATTAACGATCAGTATGATTTGCTGATTAAGAAACTGGCCGTCGAAATCGTGAAAAAAGAAGAAGTTGTCTATGATGTGAAGCAGCAGGTGCTGATTAAATTGACGCCGAAGGCGGAGGTTTTGAAACCGCTGCATCCGAGACAGGTGGCTGCCTATGTTGCCACAACGACAAAGAATGTAGCCATCACCGAGTATAACAGGATGACCAACTACGAAACCCAGAAGGAGCACATGGTAGAAAACTACGCGAAGACCATGACCATGGACTACGTGGAGTTTGAGGCTTTTGAGGGCAAATACGGTTTCAGCGAAGAGATGTGGAAGCTGCTGATGCGGCTGCGTCCGGTGGAACGGGAAATCATGATTTATGCATATTACTATGAGCTGAAGACGGAGGAGATTGGCAACATACTTGGCACCAATCGGGAAGCGATAAAGAAGAGATTACAGCGAATCAGGAAAAAGCTGAAGGAAATGATAGAAGAGGAAGGGGTTGATTTCAGATGATGCACAAAGAAAAAGACGCGGAGCGCATGGCAGAAGAAATCATGCAGGCTTTCGGGAAGAAACTGGGGGAAGCGCGCGCCGATTACTGTGAGGCGCTGATGGATCCTGACAGGGAAGATCCGCCCCTGTTTACAGAGGACGAGAGGTTAATGACCATAGACCCGGATCTGGAGGCGTGGCTTGCAGGCTTTGATGAAGACTGCGGCGACGGGGCAAATAATCTGCCGCCGGCTGCTGAGATTCTGGATTTCTCTCAGTGGAAGCAAATCCAGGTGGATAAGGAAAAAATCCATAAGAGACGAAATGGCAAACTACGGCGGGTCCTTATTCTCGCGGCCGTGCTGATTCTGATGATGAGTCTTGTGCTGGCCGCCGCAGAAGGCGTGAAGCTGAAGCGAAGTTCTATGTATATGAGTGAGGATGCCGGAAACAGCACGCGCATCATCGATATGGATAAGGCTGAATTCGACGTTGAGGATTTTAACGTGACCTACGTGCCGGAAGGGTACGAGCTAGTTGAGGATGTGGTGTATAATACTTTTACGAGAAAATTAATATTTGCAAAAAGTAAAGAAGAACGTTTTCAAGTTATTATTGCAAAAACAGACAATTATGGGGCGAATGTAGATAATGAAAAAGCAGGCAGAAAAGAAGTACTTGTCAATGACAAACAGGCTTATGTTTTTGAAGATTCAAATACTGGCTTTATTCTGTGGCAGATGGGAGACTGCACCCTTGATATTGTGGGTAGACTGTCAGAAGAAGAACTAGTGGAGATTGCAAGTCATGTATTCGTGGATTAGCATGTCCCTCAACCGTGCTTTGACTGGTTATATAAGAAAAGCACGGGGGGAAGAAGTCATGAAGAAGAAGCTTACAGTATTACTTATGATCTGCTGCCTGCTTATGGCGCCGGCCACGGCCTGGGCCGACAGCAGCAGCACAGTGCAGCCGAGATACACCTATGTGGACGTGGTTCATACCATATTTGGTGTTACCGATTCCGGTGTAGCCTGCTGCTATGTATCTTTGAATGAAGATGCAGTGAAGACCTTTACCTATTCCAAGCTGACGGTCTACATCAAGAAGTCCAGCAACGATGCCACGGTGAAGACCTTTACAGTTACTAAATATCCCGATGCATCTGGATTCTTCGATTGGTATGGAGAATATCAGCTGACTGCTCGTGGCACCTATTACATCAAGGCTACCAACAAATTGTACAAGAACGGCAACCTGGTGGAGACCATCCACACAAGATCACAAAATGACACTTATTAATTATTTCTTTTTAGAAATTTTCACCAGAAAACCGCCTTCCTTCGCGAAGGCGGTTTTCGCTTTTCCCCCATCATTTCTCCTGATTTGGTCCAGTTCTTCATCCCACAACTAAACCCCGCTGAAAACGTCAAAAAACACCCTCCTCGAGGGCGTTTTTGTTCTCTTTGATGTATGTAGTTACAGGCTGGCTTCGGCCGCCTCGATGGAGTCGTAGCCGTAAAGCTTCACCATGATGCCCTGGTTGATCATGGCCAGGGATTTGCCTTCTGCCGCAAGCTCTTTCACGTAGTCGGCGTACATCTTCAGCAGCTCCACCGGGTAGGTTTCCAGCTCGCCGCGGGCGTAGCTTTCCAGGGAGGTCACGCCGTACTTGTCCTGGTCGGATGTAATCGGTCTGCCGGTGCCGCTGATCTTCGGATACTTTTCCGCAAACTCCAGCTCCCATTTGATCATGGCCGTAACGATCTCATTGATCAGCGAGAAGCTTTCCTGCGGGGTTTCCGGCAGGAACGGCTTCAGATGTTTGTTATAGTAATGAAGGTCCGTGAACTGCATCATGTTTGCATATTTTTCCGTCACCAGGTTGCGGCCTGCAGCCTGACATTCGGTCACGAACTTCTCCCAGTATTCCAGCATATCCTCGCGCCAGGAGCCGTACTGGCTGCCGCGCATGATATAAAAAGTCTCATAATTATCCTGACAGGATGCTCTGCCGCCTATGTTCTGCGTGCTCTGCATCATGGCCCATTCCATCTGCAGGATGTTTTCGATTCTGTCTGCTTTCATGTTTCTGTCACCTCTTTCTGTCTCTACTATACCCCATAACGTGCCCGAAAAACAGTCATCTCCGCGAAAATTTCCATTTTTGCGCTGGAAAGCCCCATTCGTGGTACAACTCCGTCGCCCCACACATATCTAATTGCAAACTGACCCGCAAAAATGGTATAATATAAAGGTTGTGACTCATTTTACAAGATAAGAAAAAAGGAAGGAAATCATGCTGAATTACTTAAAGAAGGAAAAAGTTTTAACCATCTCCCTGATCCTGGCCCTGGTGTCCATGTTCTTTGTGCGCCCGGACAGCGGTTATCTGGAATATATCGACCTCCATGTGCTGGCGCTTTTGTTCTGTCTCATGCTTTTGATCAAAGGCTTCGAAGAAATGGGCGTCTTCGACCTGCTGATCCAGAAGGCCTTCGGCGGCATCAAAGGCAGCCGCAGACTGAGCCAGGTGCTGATCTTTTTGTGCTTCTTTACCAGTATGCTGATTACCAATGACGTGGCGCTGATCACCTTCGTACCATTCTCCATCATGGCCCTGGAACTGTGCGGGCAGCATAAGCTGATGATCAAAGTCATCGTCCTGCAGACCATCGCGGCCAACCTGGGCAGCATGCTGACCCCAATCGGCAATCCACAAAACCTTTATCTATATACCACATCCGGCATGTCTCTGGGCGAGTTTTTTGCTGCGATCCTGCCTCTGGCAGTGGTTTCCCTGGCAGGCCTCTTTGCGGCAACCTACATCATCAAAGACGAACCGATCAAAATGCACCTCCACGACCACAAAGCTAAGCTGGAAGGCAGCGGCCTCTTCACCGGCTACCTGTTCCTCTTTGTGCTGAACCTGATGGTGGTACTGCGCATGATTCACTGGATTCCGGTGACCATTGCGACCATCGCCGGCGTATGCATCCTGGGCAAGGGCAAGCTGATCAAAGAAGTAGACTTCAGCCTGCTGCTGACCTTCGTGGGATTCTTCATCTTCGTAGGCAATCTGGGCAGAATCGAGTTCATCAGCGACATGATCGCAAGTCTCATTGTAGACAGAGAAATCCTGGCGGCAACCCTGTTCAGCCAGGTGCTGTCCAACGTACCGGCGGCCATCCTGCTGTCCGGCTTTACCGAAGACTTCGCAGGCCTGCTCATCGGCACCAATGTTGGCGGCCTGGGCACCCTGATCGCTTCCATGGCCAGCCTGATTTCCTATAAACTATACGCACAGCACGAAACCGCAGACACCGGCCGCTACCTGCTGGTCTTCACCGGCTACAATGTACTGGGCCTGGCCGTGCTGCTGACCTTCTGTTATTTCTTATTGATGTAAGGGGTAACTGTGCGGAAGTTCGACAATCAAAGCTTTCCGGCGGTAATATTGTCGAACATAGGTGGAGTAATTCGACAAAAGCTGTTGCATTAAGCAGTATTTGTCGAACCTGAACTGGACGGAGTTCGACAATTTGACTTTGCCTAAAAGGTTTTGTCGAATCAGACGCCAAAAGTTCGACAAACTACGAGAAAAGTACCGGAAGTGTCGAACTCACCCCAATAAGGTTCGATATATGGCATAGAAATATTACAAAAGGACTATCACCTCATTCGCGATAGTCCTTTTTTAATGTCTTCTTATCACGGCTTACACGTTCCACACGGCTCGTAGCCCAGATTCATCAGATCAGCCCGGCTGCCCTCGTAGTTCTCTTTGTTTTCAGGATTCATGTTTTTGATGCCGGAACAGTCTGGTTCGTGGAACTTCTTTGAGCTGGTATTCAGCACGTACCGCGCCTCCACATCGTTGACGCGGTCGCCGCCCGGCGCCGTATCCAGGTCCTCGCCCAGATAATTATCCCCGGTTTCGTAGTCAATGAGAACCCCCGGCTGGACGTTGTAGCAGTATACGTTAAACATCACGTCCCGGCCGCCGTCTTCCACGCTCATGGCCTCCATCTGCACGCCGCTGGCAATCATATTTCTATCCTCGAAAATCGGCGTCACCCGGTAGAGTACGTGGTTGCCGGTCTCCCGCACGTAGTCCGCCACAAAATCCTCAAAAGGCAGCATACCCTTCACGTTCATGTAGCGGGTACCCGTAATCAGGTTCAGCTCGTTGTCGTTTTCCCCCGTCAGCTGATAGCCAATCAGGTGGCAGCGGTTATACAGGTATTTCCCGTCCACAAAATCGTACTTTGCGATCTGCCAGCCCGTCGGTTTGATGTGGGAAATGCTGCCCCGCTTTTCCGTCGGCATCAGATCGCGTCCGACACAGGCTTCCACCAGCGTGCACCGGCCCAGGTAATCCAGCGGCCCGTATATCTCATAGGACTCTGTGGTCATATCCGCCTCGTCGAACTCCGGCACGTTGTCGTTGATCAGCACGTAAGGATCCCCGCTGTATTCCGGAATCGAGGTTAAATCAAAAGACGGCTCCTGCAGTCCCGGTCCGCCGGCGCATCCGCCCAGCCCCAGACACAGCACCAAAGCCATCATCCATAATAAACAAAATCGTTTCATTTTTCTCATAAGCTACCCCCTTTAACAAAAATATTATAATCCAATTTTCTCTTTTTGTGAACATACGACTCTGCTATACTATTACCAGAAAAACTTCGCAAGAAAGGCGGTAGCAATATGAAAATCACAATCTTAAACGGAAGCCCAAGAATGGGAGGAAACACGGAAATCATGGCAGACGCGTTCCTGGAAGAAGCGCAGAAGAAGGGCCATGATGTGGTAAAAATCAACGTGGGCCAGATGGACGTCATCGGTTGCATGGCCTGCGAATCCTGCTTTGCAAACGACGGCGTTTGCGTCATCGAAGACGACATGACCGAAGTCATGACAAGACTGGACGAGACAGACCTGGTTGTGCTGGCATCCCCAATCTACTGGTTCGACATCACGGCTCAGCTGAAGGCAGTCATCGACAGACTTTATGCGAGAGCCATCAAAGGCTTCCATATCAAAGAAAGCATTCTGCTGCTGGACGCCATGTCAGACGGCGTATTCAACGCAGCAACGACATGGTACAAAGACGTCACAGACTACGTTCACTGGACAGACCGCGGCATCATCTGCGTCCCAGGCATGGAAGCTAAAGGCACCATGGCAGAACATCCTGCGTTAGAAGAAGTCCGTGATCTGGCAGCTTCCCTGTAACGGAGGACGTCCATGCATTACGATTTCGACAAAGTCATCAATAGAAGAAACTCAGGATCTGTCAAGTGGGATGTGCCCGAAACCGACCTGCCTATGTGGGTCGCCGACATGGATTTTCAGACAGCACCGGCAGTGACAGCAGCCCTGCAGAAGAGGGTGGAACACGGCATCTTCGGATATACCTCCGTACCGGAGACCTGGTACGGGGCCTATCAGGACTGGTGGGAGCGTCGTCATGACTACAGACCGGCCCGCAAACATCTGCTGTTTTGCAACGGAGTGATCCCGGCCATCGACACGGCCATTCGCGACCTGACTGATCCCGGCGACCAGGTGCTGATCCTGACACCGACCTACAACCATTTCTTCATCTCTATCAAAGACAACAACAGGGTGCCTGTGGAATGCCATCTGGACTACAAAGAGGGCACCTACACCCTGAACAGAGAAGACTTCGCTGCAAAGGCGGCAGATCCGAAGACCAAGATCCTGCTCCTCAGCAACCCGCAGAATCCGACGGGAACCATCTGGGACAGGGAGACCCTGGCGTGGATCGGCGAAACCTGCCATGCACATAAAGTCCTGGTCATCGCAGACGAAATTCACTGTGACCTGACCGACCCGGAATACGAATACGTGCCTTTCGCATCAGTATCCCGCCTTTGTGCAGATAACAGCATTACCTGCATCGCGCCGACCAAGACCTTTAATATCGCCGGCATCCAGACGGCGGCGGTGGTCATCTCCAATGAGGAGCTGCGCCGCAGGATGAGACAGGGCATCGAAGTCTACGGCGCCTCCATGCCAAACGCCTTCGCCATCGAGGCGGCGGTGGCGGCATTTAGAGAAGGAGAAGACTGGCTCAACCAGCTGCGCCGGTACCTGGCTGACAACAAGAAGTTCGTCCATGACTATCTGGCAGAGCACCTCCCGCAGGTGAAAGCCGTGTCTTCCCACGCCACATACCTCATGTGGCTGGACTTCAGCGGCATCACAGAGGACGGTGTGCAGCTGAATCAGTATATCCGCAAGACTACAGGCCTCTTCATGATGCACGGCCTGGAATACGGATCCAACGGCAGAGCCTTTACCAGACTGAACATCGCCTGCCCGAGAGCCACTTTGGAAGACGGCCTTCAGAGACTGGTCCATGCTGTCAAGGTCTGGACCGCCCCAATCAAAGGCGTCGTCTTTGATATGGACGGCCTGCTCTTGGACACGGAAAAAATCGTCCAGCGCACCTGGACCGACGTGGGTAGCCGCTTCGGCTATCCGGACATGGGTGAGCAGATTTATCATACCCTGGGGTTCAACCGTCAGCGCCGCAAGGCATACTTTGAGTTCGTCTACGGACCGGAGTGGCCTGACGCAGAGGTCGTTGCGGCCTGCGGCGTCCGCTTCACGGAAATCGTAGAGTCGGAGGGTATCCCAGTGAAGAAGGGGGCCAAAGAGCTTCTGCAGTTCCTGAAAGACCGGGGCATCAAAATCGGTCTGGCTACGTCCACTTCCGAAGTTCACGCCAGACAGGAACTGGAGATGGGCGGCCTTTGGGACTACTTTGATGGTCGCATCTTCGGCAACATGATCACTAAAAGCAAACCGGCACCGGAAATCTACGAGAAGGCCTGCAGGGCCATCGGCGTAGAGCCGTCAGATGCTATCGCACTGGAAGACGCGCCTTCCGGCGTGGAGTCCGCATACAACGCAGGACTTCGCGTCATTATGATTCCTGACATGGTGCAGCCGACGGAAGAAGTCCGCGCCATGACATGGGACGTGCAGGAAAGCCTGCTGGATGTCATCGACCATATCAAACCATATATTTAAGTAAGAAAAACGCCTGTTAGTTGACTCTAACCGGCGCTTTTGATACAATGGAACATGGCAAAAAATCCAGTAATTAGAAGGAGCAGACATGTATTTATCTGATTTGAAAAAAGGAGAATGGGGGCGCATCGTTTCCGTGGGCGGAAGCGGATCCCTGCGCCAGCATTTTTTAGATATGGGACTGATCCCGGGCAAGGCCATCCAGTACGTGAAGGCGGCGCCTATGGGGGACCCAATAGAATATAATATCTGGGGATATTCCCTGACCCTGCGTATGGAAGATGCAGCGTCTATCGAGATTGAACGATGTAACGGTGAAGAAGACATGGCGGCCCATCCTGCACCGCAGACAAAACCGTCCGAGCATCACCCTGGCCTGGGCGAAATGGGGATCTACCACACGGAAGAGAGCGTGCCGCTGGGAGAAGGAGAGCTGATCACCTTCGGCCTGGCAGGAAACCAGAACTGCGGGAAGACGACTTTGTTCAACCAGCTGACCGGATCTAATCAGCACGTGGGCAACTTCCCGGGGGTAACCGTAGACCGTAAGGACGGCCAGATCCGCAGGATGAAAAACACCCTGGTTACCGACCTGCCGGGGATTTACTCCATGTCCCCGTACACCAGTGAGGAAATCGTAACCAGAGAGTTTTTCCTGAAGGACAGACCGAAGGGCATTATCAACATCGTCGATGCCACCAACATAGAGAGAAACATGTACCTGACGTTGCAGCTCATCGAGCTGGACATCCCGATGGTACTTGCCTTGAACATGATGGACGAAGTCAGCAAAAACGGCGGTTCCATCCGCATCAACGAGCTGGAAGAAGCCCTGGGCATTCCGGTTATCCCGATTTCCGCAGCCAAGAACCAGGGGATCGAGGAACTGATCGACCACGCTCTTCACGTGGCCAAGTATCAGGAAAGACCGGCCCGCATGGACTTCTGTGATGCCGGGGCGGATGACGGCGGTGCACTGCACAGATGCCTCCATTCCATCATGCACTTAATCGAAGACCACGCAAAGGCTCACGATATCCCGCTGCGATTTGCGGCCAGCAAGCTGGTGGAAGGGGACGCGCTGATCCTGGAGCAGCTGCAGCTGGACCAGAATGAACAGGAACTGTTGGAACACATCATTCTCCAGCTGGAGAAGGAAAGCGGACTGGACCGCAACGCGGCCCTGGCTAACATGCGCTTCACCTTCATCGACAAAATCTGCAGCGCTACCGTTATCAAACCGAAAGAAAGCAAAGAACACCTGCGCAGCCAGGCCATGGACAAGATTCTGACCGGAAAATATACGGCACTGCCTGCCTTCGGCGCCATCATGGCCTTCATCTTCTGGATGACCTTCGGCGTCATCGGGGCATGGCTTTCCGACTGGATGGAAACAGGCATCGGCGCCTTTACCAATCTTTGTGACAGTGCTCTGGCGGCGGCCGGTGTCAACCAGGTGGTGCACGGACTGATCATCGACGGTATCTTTGCCGGGGTGGGCAGCGTCCTCAGTTTCCTGCCGACCATCGTGGTCCTGTTCTTCTTCCTGTCACTTCTGGAAGACAGCGGATATATGGCCAGAGTCGCTTTTGTCATGGACAAGCTGTTGAGAAAACTAGGCCTGTCCGGACGAAGCTTCGTGCCGATGATCATCGGATTCGGCTGTACGGTACCGGCCATCATGGCGACCCGTACCCTGCCGTCGGAACGTGACCGTAAGATGACCATCATGCTGACACCGTTCATGAGCTGCTCGGCGAAACTGCCGGTGTACGCTTTTGTGACGGCAGCCTTCTTCCCGGATCACGGGGCACTGGTCATGACATCCATGTATTTTGCCGGCATCGTTGTGGCAATCTTCTTTGCCATGCTGCTGGACAGAACGAAATTCAAAGGCGAACCGGTTCCATTCGTAATGGAACTGCCTAACTATAGATTCCCAGGCCTGAAGAGCGTCGGCATGCTCATCTGGGACAAAGCGAAAGACTTCATCACCCGCGCCTTTACCGTTATCTTTGTGGCAACCATCATCATCTGGTTCCTGCAGTCCTTCGACCTGCACTTCAACCTGGTGGCAGATTCTAAGGACAGCATGATGGCCATGCTGGGCGGCGTGATCGCGCCAGTCTTTGCACCGCTGGGCTTCGGCGACTGGAGAGTTTCCACGGCCCTGATTACCGGCTTTACCGCAAAGGAAAGTGTTGTCAGCACCATGACCGTATTATTGGGAGGCGGCATCGACATGCTGCAGCAGTTCTTCACACCGCTGACTGCGCTGGTATTCCTGGTGTTCACCCTGCTGTACACCCCATGTGTTGCAGCTATCTCCGCTGTGAAGCGTGAACTGGGCGGCAGATGGGCCATCGTTATCGTAATCTTACAGTGCGCCATCGCATGGGTTGTGGCTTTTGCCGTTCATGCCGTGGGCATGATGATGGGGTTCTAAGATGAACGTTTTAGATTATATATTACTTGGTATCATCGCTGTTGCGGCCATCTTCGCGGTGCGTCACATGAAAACAAACAAAGGCTGCTGCGGCGACTGCAGCAGGTGCGGAACCAATTGCAACAAAAGGGAGGAAGACTTCCATGAGAATCACGAAAGATAAATGTGTATACAGCTTCAGCTGTGACCATGAACCGGCATGCCGTGTGATGGCGCCGGCGCAGATCACCCTGGAGACCAGAGACTGCTACAGCGACCAGCTTCGCGGAGGTACGGGCAATCCGGAAATCCAGTGGGACCACGTTAACCCGGCCACGGGCCCTGTCTTTGTGGAAGGGGCTGAACCGGGAGACACCCTGAAAGTAACCATCGATGCCATCGATGTGGCAGATTTCGGCGTGGCCTGCAACGAAGACGAGATCCGTCTGCTGTCTGTGGAGGACGGCTGTGCGGACTTCCTGGGCAGGTTCAAAATTCCGCTAAACAAGATGATCGGCGTCATCGGCGTGGCGCCTGCACCTGAAGAGGGCGCAGTCAACAACGCCACACCAGGCAGACACGGCGCCAACATGGACGAGAAACTGATCGGCGAGGGCGCGGTGCTCTACCTGCCGGTATTTACAGAAGGAGCCCTCTTTGGAGTGGGAGACGTTCATGCTATTATGGGTGACGGTGAAGTAGGAGGCACCGGCCTGGAAATCCCGGCCGACGTGACCGTGACTTTAGAAGTTATCAAAGGCTGGCAGCTGGAATGGCCGCTGGTAGAAACGGAAGAAGTCTTTGCCATGGTGGTTTCCAAAGAAACACTGGACGAGGCCGTCGACGAGGCCGTGCTGCAGATGCACGGATTTCTGAAGTCGCGGATGGCGGGTAGCGGCCTGACCGATGAAGAAATCTATGTTTTGATGAGTCTGGTGGGCCAGACAGGCATCAGCCAGATTGTAGACCCGCTGAAGACGGCGAGGTTCGTGTTCCCGAAGAAATATATACATGCTTAAGTCTGGAGGGCGCAGCCAGGAAGGAGAACTGACATGAAATTCGAAATCGCAAAAGAAGTCTTTGAT
The DNA here is from genome assembly GCA_017522185.1 of Bacillota bacterium. GTDB lineage: Bacteria > Bacillota > Clostridia > Peptostreptococcales > Anaerovoracaceae > Senimuribacter. The sequence continues at coordinate 64,770 of JAFWZZ010000035.1, forward strand.
CTGCTCCCTAACGCATATTTCGGCGTGGTAGCAGTAAAAGGAATGGATAATACAAGAGATATTCCGGAGCTGGAAGCACAGCTTGAGGAGAACATCAGAAAATGTGAGCAGGACTTCGCAGGAATCAAGGTGAAGAACGCAGAAGACATCCAGCCTTACAGAGAAGCCTTCAAGGCCATAGGCATCAACCCGAACCGCTACATGTGTTCTATCGAGGCACTGCTGGACCGCATCGCTAAAGGCAAGGGCTTCCCACATATCAATGCCATCGTAGACATGGGCAATGCGGTATCCATCAAGTATCATCTGCCGATCGGTGCCCACGATATGAAAACGGTTGCAGAGTCTCTGGAGGTTCGTCCGGCTGCAGAAGATGACACCTTTGTACCTTTCGGCAGCAGTGAAGAGGACAATCCGGAAGCCGGAGAAATCGTATACGTGTCCGACCATCAGGTCCGTACGAGAAGATGGACCTGGAGACAGAGTGAAATCGGAAAAATACAGGAAAGTACTGCCGATGTACTGTTCCCGATTGACGGTTTTACCGATATTAACAAAGAACAGGTAGACGCAGCCGCAAAGGAGCTGGCGGAAATGGCAGCGAAATATTTCGGCGCGGAGGCCCAGATTGGCTTCATCGGCAAAGAAAACCGTGTTTTCGTTGTAAAATAAATGAAACTGTGAGATAATTGTATCGTAACATGGGATGTTATGCCCATGCTGCGATACTTTTTTCTTTTTGATAAGAACCACGACAAACGTCGAGCAATATATAACAAGGAGGACATCAATCATGATCAATTGCGGCATCAGCAGATGGGACGATCCGGACCTGATCAACGCCCAGCTGAAGAAACTGACAGAAGAACCAATCTGGGAAGTATCCGACGAGTACTACGAAGGCGAGATTCTTCCATACTATGAAGAGAAATGCAAGGCATCCAAGGCCATTTTTGAAGAAGCCAAGGAATTTATTCCGGGCGGTGTGCAGCACAACCTGGCGTTCAACAAGCCGTTCCCTGTATGTTTTGAGAAGGCGGAAGGCGCCTATCTCTGGGACAAAGACGGCAACCAGTACATCGACTTCCTGCAGGCAGGGGGTCCGACAATCTTAGGCAGCAACTACGCACCGGTCAAAGAAGCGGCTATCGAGTTGATCAACACCTGCGGACCCGTTACCGGTCTGCTTCACGAGGCGGAGCTGCTTATCGCAAAGGAAATCAACAAGCACATGCCGAACGTGGAAATGTTCCGTATGCTGGGCAGCGGCACCGAGTCCGTGATGGCGGCCATCCGTATCGCCCGTATCGCAACTAAGAACAAGCACATCATCAAGGTGGGCGGCGCTTATCACGGCTGGAGTGACCAGATGGTCTACGGCCTGAAGATTCCGGGCAGCCGCAACCTGCTGGAATCCCACGGCATCCCTGGAAAGATCTACTCCTACATGACAGAAGTCAGACCGAACGACTTAGACATGTTGGAAGACGTGCTGAAGAAGAATAAGAATAAGGGCGGCACAGCCGCTGTCATCGTGGAACCGGTGGGCCCGGAAAGCGGCACCAGACCGATTTCCCACTACTATAACAAGGCAGTGAGAAACCTGTGCGACAAGTACGGCGCACTGCTGATCTTCGACGAAGTTGTAACCGGCTTCAGAGTTGCGCTGGGCGGCGCACAGGGCTACTTTGATGTAGTGCCTGACCTGACCATTTTCGGTAAGATCGTGGCAGGCGGCTACCCTGCAGCAGGCGGCGTTGGCGGCAAGAAGGAATACGCATCCATCATGGCTGCAGGCCTGGGCAACAAAGGCCACCGCGCTTACGTGGGTGGCACCCTGGCAGCGAATCCGCTGTCCGCACTGGCAGGCTACACAGCCATCAAGGAAATCGCAAGAACCAACGCCTGCGAAGTGGCAGGACGTGCCGGCGACAGACTGACCGACGGGCTGAAGGCTTTGATCGAAAAATATGGTCTGCCGTTCGTGGCGTATAACCAGGGCAGCATCGTACATATGGAGACGACCGGTGCTATGAGCTTCGACTTCTCCTCCCACAACTTCGCAAAATCCGCGCTGGGACTTTTGAAGAACAAAGACATGATGTACGAACGTAAGGACTCCATGGAAAGAATGGGTGCGGCATACATGGCCAACGGTATCGTGACCCTGGCAGGCAGTCGTATGTACACATCCCTGGCAGACACCGACGAGGTTATCGACGAGGCACTGAACAGATTCGAAAATGTATTTAAACACGTGGTAAAAACGGAGAAGTGTAAATCCAAATAGAGGTGAGCCTGATGAAGAATAAATCTTTTGCATTAATCGAAAAATATGCGAAAGTTCTGGCTGAGATGGAAGGCTATGATAAAAAGACCTGGAAGATTTTCGTCAATGTGGACGGACGCATTTACGAGACAGAAAATGGAGCGGACTTCGCTGATCTGAAGAGGGGCGATGTGGTCATCGCCAGCGGCGCGACGGGCTCTTTGTTCCCTGTGGAGCATCATCTGCTCCGGTCCGGTAAGGACATTGCTGCCGTGGTACTGTCCACGACGCCGTATTGCAGACGCTTTATGCAGTATGGCAAAGACATCACAGCAGCTGTCGACGACATGGCTCGGATTGTCGGCTGCAAAGCACCTTGTATCGGTTACGGCGACAAAGCCATCAGCCGTGCGCTGAAATCCAGCGCAGCCTGCCTGGTAAAGGACCACTATACCATAACCACGGGGCGGAACCTGTACGAGGCGGTAGTAGCTTTGACGGTCCTGGAGAAGTCGGCTGAGGTGAACACCAAAGCTGAGGTTTTAGGCGGTGTCAAGACCCTGCCGAAACTGGAAGCAGACCTGATGCGGCAAGTATATAAGAAGAAAAACTCCCAGGCGGAGTTGGATACACCGGAATTCGAAGAGGTACTGAAACCGGCTTTAGATGAAGAGCTTCTTGAAGTACTTTCCCAGAAGCGTCCGGATCTGGGTGCCGTGGTACATACCTATTCCAAATACTGCTGCATGTTTGCGGCAGCCCGTAAACCTTTGCCGGTGGAAGATCCCGAACTGCAGAAGATTTTCGGTGCAGAAGTACCGCTGGCAGGTTACGGACTTTCAGGCTCCTGGAGACTGATGAAAAATACGGTCGAAGCTTTTGGTAACGGTATGGGTGTTATTATGACGGCCCGCGGCATGATTTGCGGCGGGGCGGACATGGAAGACGCCTTGAAGAACTGCCGGAAGCTGGAAGACTATGCGGCAGAATACATCGAAAGCCGCTGGGCAGAGCTGGAATAAAGCACGGTATCGCGGCCATCCGCGATAGAAGAGAAAGAGAGGGATACATGCAGGAGAGATTAGAACAGATTTTAGAAGAATGCAGGAAATACACCTGGGAAGGTGAGGTAGCAGACTATATTCCGGAACTGGCGAAGGCCAACCGGGAAGAAATCGGCATCTACGTAGCTACAGACCACGGGGAATTCTTTGCCGGTGACTGGGAGAAACAGTTTACTATCCAGAGTATCGTCAAGACCATCTTCCTCATGCTGGCTGCTCAGGACAACGGCATTCAGTATGTGAAGGACCACGTGGGTGTAGAGGCCACAGGAAAACCTTTTAACGCCATCGACTACGCGGAGCACAAGCTGCTGCGCGAGCATATTAACCCGATGGTCAACATCGGTGCCATCGCGGTCTGCGAACTGGTCAAGGCATCCTCTAACGACGAGCGTCTGGAAAGACTGCTCAATTACACCCGGGACATTACCGGCAATCCGAAACTGGAGGTGGATCACGCGGTTTATCTGTCGGAGAAACGTACCGGACACAAGAACCGGGCTCTGGCCTATCTGCTGAAGAATTCCGGCATGATTGTGGGAGACGTGGAAGAGCTGCTGGATGTGTATTTTGCCATGTGCTCCGTCAAAGTCAACTGTCAGGACCTGGCCAAGATGGGCATGCTCCTTGCTAACCACGGCAAAGGCGTCAAGTCCGGCCGCCAGATCATCCCGAAGGCAGATGCCCGCTTTATCAATGCGGTGCTGACGACCTCCGGCATGTACGACGGATCTGGTGAATTCGCAACACGGGTAGGCCTGCCGGCGAAGAGCGGTGTAGGCGGCGGCATCATGGCCAACAAGCCGGGCTCCATGGGCATCGGCATCTACTCACCGGCCCTGGACCGCAAAGGCAACAGCATCGCCGGCATCAAGATGCTGGAGAAACTGAGCCGTGAGATGGATCTGAGTATATTTTAAATAGGTAGATTACTAATCTGCGGATAAATTTAAAAAAGAGTATACTTTCGGGAAGAAAAGTATACTCTTTTTGATTGTTTTTGTGGGGCGTTAGGAATGTTTATGGCAGTTCAGCCTGAAACCGTATACACTTTTTGCGTTTTTTTTGCTCTGTAGTAAAAACCAGGGCTGCAAGGCCCTACGCCAGCAGCCTGAACTGCCGTCTGTTGGATTCTACAATTCCGTCTTCGTTCATTTTACGGATTTCACGCATCATAGCCGTACGTTCCACGCATAAGTATTCGGACAGAGAACCCAGAGACATCGGAATCTCGAAAGGTTCGCCTTCGCCGGCGCCACTTCCTGCCTGGATGAACTGGAGATAGGTCAGCAGCTTCTTGCGTGTGGTCGGCTGGCCGAGAATATTAATATGCAGGGACAGTTCCTGGGATCTCTGTGTGGTCATCAGGAACAGATTGCTGATCAGCTGGGAGTGATGCTCGCAGACGTGACAGCACGGATGGAGGATGTGGTCATAGCTGATGAAGACCACGTGACAGTCTGTTATGGCTGTTACCGTATACTCGTAGCCGGACAGAGGCAGAGAGAAGACGTCGCCAAAGAGATCTCCTTCTGCATAGGTTTCCAGAAGGCCGTAGTCGCCTTCGATGTCGGAGAAGTACAGCTTGGCACTTCCGCGAAGCAGCACGGCCACCTGCTGCGGATTATCTGAATAGGTCAGGATGGTTTCTCCTGCCTGGAAGTTTTTGAACACCGGTTTGAAGCAGGGCAGCATCTTATCGATGGACTCTGCAGAAATATTATCTAAAAAACGAACTTTTCTCATGAAAATTTCCTCCTTTTTTCTCATATTATCATAAAAAAGTTGCAAATGCCACAACTTTTTGCCGCATACCCCCGTATAATTACCATAAACTTGAAAAGGAGTTAGAACGGGAGGTTAAAACTTATGCTATACAAGACGACTGAGAAACATGAAGAATTGAGAATGAGAATCCGTGCATTCGCGGAGGAAAAAGTAAAACCGATTGCTTTCATGCTGGACCAGACCAACGGGTTCCCTCATGATATGGTGAAGGAACTGGCGGAAATGGGCCTCATGGGCATTCCGTATCCGAAGAAATACGGCGGTGCAGGCTTAGACGCTTTGAGCTATGCTATCGCGGTAGAAGAATTGGCCAGAGTTGACGGCGGTGCAGGCGTAATTTTATCCGCCCACGTGTCCTTAGGCTCCTATCCAATCTTCGCATACGGTACGGAAGAGCAGAAACAGAAATATCTGGTGCCGCTGGCAAAAGGGGAAAAGCTGGGCGCTTTCGGTCTGACAGAACCGAACGCAGGCAGTGACGCAGGCGGTACAGAAACGACAGCGGTATTAGATGGAGATTACTATATCTTAAACGGTGGTAAGATCTTTATCACCAACGCACCGATCGCAGATACTTACGTGATCTTCGCGGTAACGACACCAGGCATCGGTACCAGAGGCATCAGTGCATTTATCGTAGAAAAGGGCTGGGAAGGCTTTGATTTCGGAGACCACTACGACAAGATGGGTATCCGCTCTTCTTCCACAGCAGAACTGATTTTCAATGATGTAAAAGTACCGAAAGAAAACCTGCTGGGCAAGGAAGGCGAAGGTTTCAAGATCGCTATGTCCACCCTGGACGGCGGCAGAATCGGTATCGCGGCTCAGGCACTGGGTATCGCCCAGGGTGCTTTTGAGGCAGCGGTGGAATACGCTAAAGAAAGAGTACAGTTCGGTATGCCGATCGCACACCAGCCGGTAATCTCTTTCAAGATTTCCGACATGGCAACCAAGATCAGATGTGCCAGATTCCTGGTATACAGTGCAGCGGAGCTGAAGGAAGCCCACGAGCCATACGGCATGGAATCTGCAATGGCGAAACAGTACGCTTCTGACATCTGTCTGGAAGTGGTAAACGATGCACTGCAGATCCACGGCGGTACAGGTTACCTGAAGGGCATGGACGTAGAACGTTTCTACCGTGACGCCAAGATCTGTACGATTTACGAAGGTACAAACGAAATCCAGCGCGTGGTTATCGCATCCCACATTATCGGTAAGGCGCCGAAGCAGAATGCACCGGCAGCTACACAGAAGGGCCCGATCACAGGCGCAAGAAAGAAGCAGATTTTCGCAAAGGGCACAGCACAGGAAAAGGTGGATGCACTGGTAGAAGCACTGAAGGCTGACGGCTACGACTTCACAGTGGGTATCGATCCATGGACACCGATCTCCCTGGCAGATCGCGTAGTCAGCGCAGGTAAGGGTATCGGCGCCAAGGAAAACATGAAGCTGATCGAAGACCTGGCTTACCAGGCAGGGGCAGCAGTGGGATCCTCCAGACCGGTTGCGGAAACCCTGAAGTACGTGCCGCTTGACAGATATGTCGGCATGAGCGGACAGACTTTCAACGGAAACCTGTACATCGCATGCGGCATCTCCGGCGCAGGCCAGCACCTGAAAGGTATCAAAAACGCAACAACTATCGTTGCTGTCAATACAAACAAAAACGCACCGATCTTCAAGAATGCAGACTACGGCATCGTAGGCGATGTGATGGAAATCCTGCCTCTGCTGACAGCGGCTCTTGACAATGGCGAACCAAAGAAGGAAGCGCCTCCAATGGTGAAGATGAGAAAGCCAACGGTGAAGAAAGAACCTTCCCCATACCAGACTTATGTCTGCAACGGCTGCGGATATGAGTACGACCCTGCAGTAGGTGATCCGGAAAACGGCATCCTGCCAGGCACACCATGGGAAGCCCTGCCGGAAGAATGGATCTGTCCATACTGCGGCGAAGGCAAAGAAGAGTTTGTAAAGGTAGAAAAGGAGGCATAGAGGTATGCGTTGCGTAAGAAAAGTAACAGAAGATTTATACTGGGTTGGAGCCAATGACAAAAGGCTGGCCCTGTTCGAAAATATTCATCCGATTCCAAGAGGCACATCCTATAACGCTTATGTCCTCCTGGACGAGAAGACCGTATTATTTGACACGGCAGACTGGTCTGTATGCAGACAGTTTTTAGAAAACGTAGAATACGTATTAGACAGCAGAAGCCTGGACTACGTGGTAATCAACCACATGGAGCCTGACCATATGGCGTCCTTAGAAGAAGTCCTGCTCCGCTATCCGGATGCACAGGTTATCTGCACAGAAAGAGCCACCATGATGATGAGCCAGTTCGGTTTTGATATCGAGCAGCAGATCGTGGTAGGCGAAGGGGACTCCATGTCCTTCGGTAAGCACAACGTGGTGTTCGCAATGGCACCGATGGTGCACTGGCCGGAAGCTATGGTAACCTTTGACACAACAAACGGCGTATTGTTCTCCGCCGACGCCTTCGGATCCTTCGGTTCCCTGGACGGCAAGCTCTTTGCCGACGAAGTGAACTTTGAGAGAGACTGGCTGGACGACGCGAGAAGATACTATACAAATATCGTAGGCAAGTACGGCCCGCAGGTGCAGAACCTGCTGAAGAAGGCCGCTGGCCTGGATATCAAGATCATCTGTCCGCTTCACGGACCGGTTTGGAGAGAAAACCTGGGCTGGTTCATCGACAAGTACGACAAATGGTCCAGATACGAGCCGGAAGAAAAGGGCGTCATGATTGCATATGCGTCCATGTACGGCAACACAGAAAACGCGGCGTATATCCTGGCGGGTATGCTTTGTGAAAGAGGCGTGACCAACGTAACCTTACACGACGTATCCGTATCCCACGTATCCTATCTGATTGCGGATGCCTTCAAGTACAGTCACATGGCACTGTTATCCGCTACATATAACCTGAAGGTATTCCCGCTGATGCAGGCCTTTATCGACGACATGAAGGCGCTGAACCTGCAGAAAAGATTCGCGGGTGTGGTAGGCAGCGGCAGCTGGGCTCCACAGGCAGGTCCTTCCATGGTGGAACAACTGGATGCCATGAAGGAATTCACGGTGCTGAACGAACAGCCAACCGTATTGTCTTCCTTAAACAAGTCCTCTTACGAACAGCTGGAGGATCTGGCAGACAGCATCGTGGAAACGCTGAGATAACACTTATATAACATCGAGACAACAAAAAAGATAGCATAAGTGATAGCAAAGACGGCGGACGACCGGGAGGTCGGCTGCCGCCTTTGTTTTTGGCAAAAACAGTCGTGTATACATCATACGCAGATATTGACTTTTATTTAACAAACTAATAGAATGAAGGGAACAGATTGTACAAAAAATCATACAAGGAAGGAGCACATCCCATGCTGGAAAAAGAATATTACGACAAGACTGATGAGATCATCGCGGCTCACGGAAGAACCCAGGCCGACCTGATTCCCATCATCCAGGAGATTCAGGAAGCGTACAGATACCTTCCGCCGGAGCTGTTAACCTATGTGGCTAAGGAGCTGAGCATTCCGGAGTCCCAGGCTTACAGCGTTGCAACCTTTTACGAAAACTTCTCCTTTGAACCGAAGGGGAAATTCCTGATCAAAGTCTGCGACGGAACGGCATGCCATGTGCGAAAATCCATTCCGATTTTAGAGACTTTATATAAGGAGCTGGGGCTGTCAAAAGACAAGCAGACCACTGACGACATGCTGTTTACCTTAGAAACCGTATCCTGTCTGGGCGCCTGCGGTCTGGCACCGGTTCTCACTGTAAACGACAAAGTTTACCCGGCTATGACACCGGAAAAAGCCATCGAAATGATCAATGAACTGAGAGGAGCGTAGGCCATGGGAAAATTAACCGACAGAGCATCTCTGGTTCAGGCCCGCGAAGCCCTGAAGAAAGAGATTGATAGTAACAAATGCAGAATCCTGATCTGCGCAGGTACAGGTTGTGTTGCCGGCGGATCCGGAGAAATCTACGATAAAATGTGCCAGCTGGTGGAAGGTCATCCCGGCATCGAAGTAAAATTTGAGGACCACGTGGACCATGGTGACGGTGACATCGCAGTAAGAAAGAGCGGCTGTCACGGCTTCTGTGAAATGGGACCTCTGCTGAAAATCGAGCCACAGGACATCCTCTACACCAAGGTGAAGCTGGAAGACTGCGAAGAAATCTTCCATAAGACCATCGTCGGCGGAGAGCTGATTCCAAGACTCTTGGTACAGCAGGACGGCATGGAAGTTCCAAAACAGGAGGAAATCAACTTCTATAAGAAGCAGAATAGAAACGTACTGAAGAACTGCGGCCACATCGACGCAGAACACATCGAAGAATACCTGGCCATCGGCGGCTACAAGGCGCTGGAAAAGGTTCTCTTTGATATGGAACCTCAGGCAGTTATCGATGAAGTCTCCGCGGCAGGCCTGAGAGGCCGCGGCGGCGCAGGATTCCCTACAGGAAAGAAGTGGGCACAGGTTGCAGGCCAGAAGGAACCGAAACGTTACGTGGTATGTAACGGCGACGAAGGTGACCCTGGCGCGTTCATGGACAGAAGCATCATGGAAGGCGACCCTCACAAGATGATCGAAGGTATGGCCATCGCGGCTTACGCCGTAGGCTCCGACGAAGGCTATATCTACGTCCGTGCCGAATACCCGCTGGCCATCGAAAGACTGCGTAACGCTATCGCACAGGCGGAAGAATGGGGTCTGCTGGGCGACAACATCCTGGGCACAGACTTCAGCTTCAGACTGCATATCAACCGCGGCGCAGGGGCCTTTGTCTGTGGCGAAGGTTCTGCTCTGACAGCATCCATCGAAGGTAACCGCGGTATGCCGAGAGTGAAACCGCCGAGAACTGTAGAGCAGGGCCTCTTCGACAAACCGACGGTGCTGAATAACGTAGAAACCTATGCCAACGTTCCGATGATTTTAGACAACGGTGCCGACTGGTTCAAGAGCATCGGCGTAGAGAAGAATCACGGCACAAAGGCCTTTGCACTCACCGGCAGCGTGAAGAATACAGGCCTCATCGAAGTGCCGATGGGTACTACCCTGCGCGAAGTCATCTATGACATCGGCGGCGGCATCAAAGACGGCGGCCAGTTTAAGGCCGTGCAGATTGGTGGCCCGTCCGGCGGCTGCCTGACGGCGGAACACCTGGATCTTCCACTGGACTTCGACTCCCTGAAGAAGATCGGTGCCATGATCGGCTCCGGCGGCATGGTAGTCATGGATGACAAAACCTGCATGGTAGAAGTGGCAAGATTCTTTATGAACTTTACCCAGAACGAAAGCTGCGGCAAGTGTGTGCCATGCCGTGAAGGCACCAAGAGAATGCTGGAAATCCTGGAACGCATCGTAGCCGGAAAGGGAACTTTAGAAGATTTAGACGTTTTGGAAGAATTATCCGAAATGATTACAGATACCGCTCTGTGCGGACTGGGCAAATGTGCTGCCCAGCCTGTCATGAGTACCCTCCAGTTCTTCAGAGAAGAATACGAACAGCACGTGGTGGAAAAGAAGTGCGTTTCCAGAAACTGCGAAGCCCTGCGGAAGTTCGTCATCGACCCTGATAAGTGTAAGGGCTGCTCCAAATGTGCCAGAAATTGCCCTGCCGGTGCAATTTCCGGTCAGATCCGTAAGGCGTATTCTATCGACTTTGATACCTGTATCAAGTGCGGCGCCTGCGTAGCTGACTGTGCTTTTGATGCAATTCACATCGAGTGGTAGGAGGTGTAACCATGGGCGTAATGACAATTAATAATAGAAAAGTTGAGTTTACAGATGAGCAGAACGTGCTGACCGTCATCCGTAACGCAGGCATCGACATCCCGACCTTCTGTTATCACTCCGAGCTGTCCACCCACGGCGCATGCCGTCTGTGCGTGGTAGAGGATGACAAAGGCAAGGTGTTCGCTTCCTGCTCCGAAAGACCAAGGGACGGCATGGTGATTTTCACCAATACGAGAAAGCTGCGTCATCACAGAAGAATGATCATCGAACTGCTGCTGGCAGCCCACTGCCGCGACTGTACGACCTGTTCTCCAAACGGCATCTGCGAACTGCAGAAGCTGGCGAAGAGACTGGGCGTGCAGGAAGTTCGTTTCGACAACTATAAGGAAACCGTTCCGCTGGACTTCAGCTCCCCAAGTGTGGTCCGCGACCCGAACAAGTGCATCCTCTGCGGTGACTGCGTCCGCATGTGCCACGAGGTACAGGGCGTGGGTATCCTGGGCTTCGCACAGAGAGGTTCCAAGCTGCAGATTACCACACCGTTTAACAGAGACCTGGGTGCAACAGACTGCGTAGGCTGCGGTCAGTGCCGTATCGTATGTCCGACCGGTGCTCTGACGGTGAAGAGAAATGTAGACGAAGTCTGGGCTGCATTGGAAGATCCGAATACCAGAGTTGTTGCACAGATTGCACCAGCGGTAAGAGTGGCTGTCGGCGAATACTTCGGCCTGCCGGACGGTGCCAACGCGCTGGGCCAGCTGGTTGCTGCCATGAGAGATATGGGTTTTGATGCGGTATACGACACTGACCTGGGTGCTGACCTGACCGTCATCGAAGAATCCGCGGAGCTGGTTGAGCGACTGACCAGCGGAGAAAACCTGCCGCTGTTCACCTCCTGCTGCCCTGCATGGGTGAAGTTCTGCGAAACCAGATATCCGGAATTCAGAAAACACATTTCCACCTGCCGTTCTCCACAGCAGATGTTCGGCGCGGTGATCAAAGAAGAAGCCAGACTGAAAGCGGAAGAAGACGGCCGCAAGACTGTCATGGTATCCGTGATGCCATGTACCGCAAAGAAGGCAGAAATCAGTCGTCCGGAACACTTCACTGACGGGGAACAGGACGTTGATTTTGTACTGACCACTTCCGAAATCGCGGAAATGATCAAGACCACCGGCCTGGATCTGAAGAACGTGACACCAGAAGCGCTGGATATGCCGTTCGGTATGTCTTCCGGCGCAGGCGCCATCTTCGGTACTACCGGCGGCGTAACAGAAGCCGTGCTTCGTTACGTGACAAACAGCATCAAACCGGAACAGATGGAAGAAATCAAATTCTCCGGTGTCCGCGGTAACGATGCGGTGAAGGAAGCGACTGTGAACCTGGGCGGCAGAGAAGTAAAGATTGCCATTGTACACGGCCTGGCAAACGCGGCGGCACTTCTGGAAAAGATGAAGGCCGGCGAAAAGGTTTATGACTTTGTGGAAGTTATGACCTGCAGACACGGCTGCGTCAACGGCGGCGGACAGCCTGCACCAACCCAGGACAATCCGCAGATCAAGCTGGCAAGACAGAAGGGCCTCTACAACTACGACAGCGGCTCCCAAATCAAAGTCTCCAGCCAGAATCCAATTGCTCTCAGCTTATACGACGGCATCCTGAAGGACAAGGTGCACAAACTTCTCCACAACGGGCACTAAATATGATATAATATCAAGGAACCCAATTCTGTTGGGTTCTTTGTTTGGAAAAATAGTGAATAGGGAGGTAATACATGAAGATTTTTGACACTAAAGTACAAGAGACCAAATATAACGTACTTCGTGAAGTTGCCGTTCAGACCTGGAAGGGGAATGACGTTTTCGCGGAGTTTAATGAGATTGCAAGAAAGGTGATCCCAAAGGGAGAACCGCCGCAGACCTGCTGCATCCATAAGGACAGAGCCGTGGTAGCCGAACGTGTAAGACTGGCAATCGGCGGCAGCAGATATAACAATAACGTGGTGCAGGTGATTGACATTGCCTGCGACGAATGTCCGGAAGCCGGCTATGTCATCACGGACCTTTGCCGTGGATGCCTGGCCCACAGCTGCATGGACGCCTGTAAGGTAAAAGCCATCCATGTGGACAACCGGAACTACGCAAAAATTGATAAGACCAAGTGTGTGGAATGCGGACGCTGCGCCAAGGTGTGCAAGTATTCTGCCATCGTCAACTTCCAGAGACCTTGTGAAAAGGCCTGCCCGGTCGGTGCCATTTCCATGTCCGATGGCGGTGAAGCGGAAATCGATTACGAAAAGTGCATCAGCTGCGGATCCTGCGTTTACACCTGTCCTTTCGGTGCAACCGTAGATACATCCAGCATCGTGGACGTCATCAACTCTCTGAAGGAATCCAAGCGCAAAGATTCCAACAACCCGACCGTTGCCATCGTGGCGCCGTCCATCGGCAGCCAGTTCCTCTATGCGGAACTGGGACAGGTTATCACCGGTATCCGTGAGCTGGGCTTTCACGAGGTTTACGAAGTTGCGCTGGGTGCAGACATGGTTGCAAAGAAAGAGGCGGAAGAGCTGGTAGAAAAGGGATTCCTCACATCCTCCTGCTGTCCGGCCTTTGTGAAATACATTGAGACCAAGTTCCCGGAACTGGTAGACCACATCTCTCACAACCATTCTCCGATGGTCGAACTGGCCAAGTTCATCAAAGAAGGCCATCCGGAATGCAAAATCGTCTTCATCGGGCCTTGCATTTCCAAGAAGGCGGAAGTACGGAAACCGGTTCCATCGAAGTATGTGGATTATGCCATCACCTTCGAAGAGCTGCAGGCTCTCTTCGACAGTAAGGATATCGATATCCGTGGGCTGGAAGAGACAGAACTGAACCAGGCGACTTACTACGGCCGTGGATTCGCAATGTCCGGAGGTCTGGCGGAAGCGGTTACCCAGGCCCTGAAGGAAATGGAAATCGAAGACTTCGAGTTCAATCCTATCGTATGCAGCGGCATCGAGAAGTGCAAGCCTGCACTGAACCGGGCAAAGAAGGGCGTCCTGCCCCATAATTTCATCGAAGGTATGGCCTGCGTTGGCGGCTGTGTCGGCGGCAGCGGCAACCTGGTCCGTTATCAGGACGATCTGCCGGAAGAGATGGAAGACCATATGGACGATGCAGAAAAGGTGGAAATCCTGAAGAATGTGAAGACCAGCGTGATTAAGCTGTAAATCAAAAAAGCGGCATATTGCCGCTTTTTTATTTACATCCTCCACATAAACTGCATCCCGTCGGCGTGCCTGCATTGCCGCCCAGGGCGGTTTCGCGCAGTTCTACCGGCAGGCTGCAGCCAACCTGGTACATGGCTTCTGCCATTTCGTCGAATGGGATATGATGCAGTACGTCAGCCAGTGCCAGCTGTGCGCAGGTGAATGCGTTTGCCGCGCCGATGGCGTTTCTGCTCTGGCAAGGTGCCTCTACCAGTCCTGCGATCGGGTCGCAGGCCAGACCCAGCAGGTTGGACATAGCCATGCTTGCCGCGGACAGGCACTGCTCCGGCGTGCCGCCGAATAATTCTACCAGTGCGCTGGCAGCCATTGCGGATGCCGCGCCAACTTCTGCCTGGCATCCCGCTTCCGCACCGGATACGGATGCGTTTCTCATCAGCAGGTAACCCAGGGCGCTGCCGTTTAACAGACCCTGCAGCATCTTGTCGTCGCCGAAACCGTAGTGCTCACAGGTGCCGATTAACACGCCCGGCATCACGCCTGCAGAACCTGCAGTCGGTGCCGCCACGATGAGGCCCATAGTGCCGTTGACTTCTAATACTGCCATAGCGTATGCGATGGCCTTTGTCAGAGGCTCGCCGCAGAGAATCGGAACCTGTCCACCTGCAGCAGCATCTGTGATCTTCTTTCCTTCACCGCCGATAAGACCTCCCAGGGAGCGAACCGGATTCGCGATCGGGCCGTGAGCTGCGTTTTTCATGATTTCCAGAGAGCCGGACAGACGGGCCAGGACTGCGGCTTCGTCAGCCTCACCGAGGGCCGTTTCTCTTGCCAGCATGACTTCGGAAATCTTCATGTTATGTTCCTGGCACAGAGCCAGTAATTCTTTTGCGTTCTTAAAATCCATTTGCCATTCCCTCCAATCCTAAATCTGCACCAGTCTTGTCGCCAGCACGTTTTTGTGAGCGCCAAGTGCTTCCAGCACGTCTGCCGGAATCTTCTCGTCGGATTCGATGATGGTGTAGGCGATTTCGCCCTTGGCTTCTCTGAAGAGACGCATGAAGGCGATGTTTACGTCCTGCAGCGCCAGACAGCTTGTCAGCCATGCAACAACGCCCGGCTTGTCCAGCTGTTTTACAATCAGCGTGCTGTATTCGCCGGTAAAATCTACTTCGATGTTGTCAATCTTTACGATTTTAACCTTGCCGCCGCCGATGGACCATCCACGGACGAAGAGCTGTCTGCCGTCTGCTGCAGTCAGCAGGATGTCTGCTGTATTAGGATGACCGCCGTCGCCTTCTTCGTCGATGACGAACTCGTATTGCAGGCCGGACTGGTCAGCCAGCGCAAAAGCGTCACGGATTCTCACGTCGTTTGGTTCGAATCCCTGGACACCGCCCAGCAGGGCTTTGTCGGTACCGTGGCCGCTGTAGGTCTTGGAGAAGGATCCGTACAGGGTAAACTGTACAGCCACAGGATCCTCAGCGAACAGTTTTCTTGCCAGCAGAGCCATGGCAGCCGCGCCGGCAGTATGTGAACTGGACGGGCCGATCATTTCCGGTCCGATCACGTCGAAAATACTGATATAGTTCATGAAATGTTCCTTTCTTTCTATCTATCTAAATTAACTCCTTGTATTCTAACGTAGAACAGACGAAAAGTAAATTGAATTTCTGCAAAAAGAATACACGACAGCTTCTTGTTAATTTATTGACAATTCTGACAATTCCCATTACAATTTTCTTAATATCGACGTGCAAAATACATAGGTAAACAGTATGTAATATGAAGGAGAAAAGTATGTGTAACTGCAAAGAAATGGAAATGAAATTTGAGCAGCTTGATCAGATTATCGACAAGCACAAAGCGGAAAGAGGCGCGCTCATTCCAGTTCTTCACGAGGCACAGGAGGTTTTCGGATACCTTCCTTATGAAGTTCAGGAACGCATCGCAGACGGCCTTGGTCTGTCCATGGCAAAGGTTTACGGGGTAGTCACCTTCTATTCCCAGTTCTCCCTGAAACAGAAAGGGAGGTACAAGATCAACGTCTGCATGGGTACGGCCTGCTACGTAAAGGGTGCCAACGACATTCTGGGCAAATTCCTGGGAAGACTGAAGATTCAGGTGGGCGATTGTACGCCTGATGGCAAGTTCTCTCTGGACTCCTGCAGATGTATCGGTGCATGCGGTCTGGCACCGGTTGTAACCATCAACGATGAAGTATACGGCAGACTGACACCGGAAATGGTCGACCAGATCATGGACGAGTATGAAAGAAAAGAATAGGCAGGTGTAACCATGGGAAAAACAATCAAAGATATCCAGGCGATCAAAGAAGCCACTTTGCAGGCATTCGGTAACAGAATCGGCAACGACGACGATCGCATTTATATTATGACCTGTTGTGGTACAGGATGTACTTCATCAGGTTCCCTTAAGAATAGAGAACGTTTAGAAGAACTGATGGAAAGAGACGGCCTGCAGGACAAAGTCCACTTGGTAAAGACCGGCTGTTTCGGCCTTTGTGCAGAAGGTCCGATTCTGGTAGTTTATCCAGGCAACGTGATGTATACCAACGTACAGCCTGACGACATCAACGAAATCTGGGAAGCCCACATTAAGAACGGACGGGTTGTTGAACGACTGACTTCCGAAAACGAGCAGGACTTCTTCTCCAAGCAGATGCGTATTTCCTTACGTAACTGCGGCAGAATCGATCCTGAAAACATCGACGAATACATCGCCTATGGCGGCTATGAAGCGTTAGCAAAGGTGTTAACCGAAATGGAACCGGAGGATGTCATCAAACTGATGAAAGATTCCGGCCTGAGAGGACGTGGCGGCGGCGGATTCCCGACCGGCGTAAAATGGGACTTCGCGGCACAGCAACAGAAGACCGAAAAATATGTCGTATGTAACGCCGACGAAGGCGACCCTGGTGCGTTTATGGATAGATCCGTATTAGAAGGCGACCCTCACTCCGTCATCGAAGCCATGGCCATCGCAGGCTATGCCATCGGCGCATCCATGGGCTATGTTTACGTCAGAGCAGAATATCCGATTGCCGTACAGAGACTGTCCATCGCCATCCAGCAGGCGAAGGAATATGGCATCCTGGGCGACAACGTGATGGGAACCGGATTCAAATTTGACATGGATATCAGGCTGGGTGCTGGTGCCTTTGTCTGCGGCGAAGAAACCGCACTCCTGACCTCCATCGAAGGCAACCGCGGTGAACCGAAACTGAAACCACCGTTCCCTGCAGTGGAAGGGCTCTTCGGCAAGCCAACCATCATCAACAACGTGGAAACTTTCTCCAATATTCCACAGATTATCTTAAACGGCGCCGAATGGTTCAACGGCATCGGTACAGAAAAGTCCAAGGGCACAAAAGTATTCGCCCTGGGCGGAAAAATCAACAATACCGGTCTGGTAGAAGTGCCAATGGGCACGACGCTACGTGAAATCATCTATGAAATCGGCGGCGGCATTCCAAACGGAAAGAAGTTTAAGGCGGCACAGACCGGCGGTCCTTCTGGCGGCTGTATCCCTGCAGAACATTTGGATACACCAATCGACTATGACTCCCTGTTGAAACTCCAGTCCATGATGGGTTCCGGCGGTATGATCGTCATGGACGAAGACACCTGTATGGTTGACATCGCGAAATTCTACTTAGAGTTTACCGTAGAAGAATCCTGCGGCAAGTGTCCGCCATGCAGAATCGGTACCAAGAGAATGCTGGAAATCCTCACCAAGATTACAGAAGGCAAGGGCACGCTGGAAGATCTGGATGACTTGGAATATCTGGCAACCAACATCAAGAGAGGTGCGCTTTGTGGTTTGGGACAGACGGCACCGAATCCGGTTATTTCCACTTTGAAGTACTTCAGAGATGAGTATGAAGCCCATGTAGTAGACAAGAAGTGTCCAGCCGGTGTCTGCGTATCCATGCTGAGATACAAGATCAACGAAGATCTTTGTAAGAAGTGCGGCATCTGCGCGAAGAACTGTCCTGCACAGTGCATCAGCGGCAGCAAGACAGAAGGCTATGTCATCGACAACGAAAAATGTCTCAAGTGCGGCGTCTGCATGGAAAAATGTCCATTCAAGGCCATCATGAAGAACGCATAATTTGGTGGGAGGAAAGACGATGAAAAACAAGAAGAGAGTACAATTAACCATAGATGGTATGGACGTCAACGTGCCAGAGGACTACACCATTCTGCAGGCGGCAAAAGAAGTCAACATCAAAATTCCGACTTTGTGCTACCTGAAAGACATCTGTGAAATCGGTGCATGCCGTATGTGTCTGGTAGAGGTCGAAGGTGCAAAGGGCTGGCAGGCATCCTGCGTGCAGAAAGTCGCAGAAGGCATGGTTGTCAGAACCCATACGCCAGATATCTTAAACTTCAGAAAGAAGAACCTGGAACTGATTCTGTCCAACCATCCGGCTATGTGCCAAAGCTGTAACAGAGGTTCCACAGGTTGTGAGCTGAAGACTTTGGCAAACAACATGGATACAGAATTTGCCAACTATGCAAAGAATCAGGAAGTGATTACGGCAAACCAGGTGCTGGAAGTGGACGAAGGCATCTCCATCTACCGTGACCCAAACAGATGCATCCTTTGCAGAAGATGTATCAGTGTATGTCACAACATCCAGACCGTCGGCGCCATCGATGTGATTAACAGAGGCTTCAATACGGTCGTGGGTACCACATTTAACAGACCAATTGACGAATCCAAGTGCGTCAACTGTGGACAGTGCATCAATGTTTGTCCGACAGGGGCACTGCAGGAACACCAGTCCCTGGATGAATTCTGGGCACTGATGAAGACTGGCAAGCATTTGGTAGTGCAGACTGCCCCTGCAGTAAGAGCGGCACTGGGTGAAGAATTCGACATGCCAATCGGTACAGACGTAACCGGAAAGATGGTAACCGCACTGCGCATGCTGGGCTTCCACAAGGTATTTGATACCGATATGGCAGCTGACCTGACCATCATGGAAGAAGGCACAGAGCTGATTCACCGTATCCAGAACGGCGGTCCGCTTCCACTGATTACATCCTGTTCTCCAGGCTGGATTAAGTTCTGCGAACATTTCTATCATGACATGCTGGAAAACGTATCTTCCTGTAAGTCTCCACATGAAATGATGGGTGCCATGGTAAAATCCTATTATGCAGAAAAGAGCGGCATCGATCCTGCGGATATTGCGGTGATTTCCATCATGCCTTGTACAGCAAAGAAGTACGAAGCACAGAGAGAAGAACTGGCAGCAACAGGATACCAGGATGTAGATATGGTTCTGACCACAAGAGAACTGGCAAGAATGATTAAGGCCTTCGGTATCGACTTCCCGGCACTGCCTGATGGTGAATTCGATAACCCTCTGGGCATCTCCACTGGTGCAGCGACCATCTTCGGTGCAACCGGCGGCGTGATGGAAGCAGCACTGAGAACTGTTGCAGATGTGCTGACAGGACAGAGCTCCGATTCTATCGACTATACACAAGTCCGCGGCAATGAAGAGGGCATCAAAGAAGTGACCCTGGAAATCGCAGGCCTGACCATCAAAGCAGCAGCAGCGCACGGACTGGGCAATGCGAGAAAGCTGATGGAAAGAATCAAGGCCGGCGAACACTTTGACTTCATCGAAGTCATGGCATGTCCTGGCGGATGTGTCAACGGCGGCGGACAGCCACAGCAGCCATCTTCCGTTCGTAACTGGATGAACCTGGCGGAAGAAAGAGCAAAGGCACTGTACAGGAGCGATCAGGAAAGCTTTGTGCGTAAATCCCACAAGAATCCTGCGGTAAAAGAACTGTACAAGACTTATCTGGGCGAACCGGGCAGTGAAAAGGCACACCACCTGCTGCATACACACTATATTAAGAGATAATTTAGATATCGGAAGAATGATGCCCCTGGCTTGTCTGTGAAGCCTGGGGCAGTTTTAAAATCGGAGGGATGAAAAGATGAAAAATAGTGAAATGGATAAACTGATGGCCCATTGCAGCCATTATTTTAAGCAGGGGGAACCCCGGGTCATACACAATCCGACGTTGACAGACCCGCATATTGATGTGCTTCTTTATGAACCCAGCGAGGCTTATCCTTTTTGGAAGATGGTTACCATGGGCGCCAGCGATTTTAAAATGCCTGATGCACCAAAACTGCTGGGAAACCGCAATGAGTATATGATTTTTGTAGACGCATCAGTGGACCTGGAAGACCGGGATGTTACGGAATGGTATTATAACCAGCTGATGGAAGTCGCCTTCTATCCGATTGGTGGGAACTGCTGCATCACCTATGGACACAGTCTGGAATGGGGTGAAGATGAAGAGGAACCAAGCGACATGGTGGGCGCGTTTATTGAAATGCCGCAGATTCTGGAAGACGTAGGCGCTTTACATTGCAAGCTGGGGACTTTCAAAAAAGCAACCTGCCTCCAGGCGGTGCTTTTGACCAGAGCAGAAATCGACCGGCTGTTGGAAATCGGTCCGGAAGCCTTCAGCGAATACCTGTACCCGGAAGACGGCGGTCCAATGCACTATCTGAGCGAAAGATATCGCAGTGACAAGTTCTAGCGCGCATCCGTGAGGGGGCTTGCCGCTGGCCGGGATTTGATAAACTGGGATTTGGGAAGGTGTTGGTTTCTAAAAGACTAAGAAAAGTTTTTATGGAAACGTATTATTTGAAGAGGGAAACGAAACCATGATTTTTAACTGCTTCTGTTTCCCAAAAGCAAGAAATGGTTTCTCTGGAAACGATTCTTTCGCAAAAAGAAACCATATTACAGTCTGTAATCATTCTGGTTTCCAAGAAGATAAAAGCCGTTTCTGTAGAAACCATTTACTTCGAAAATGAAGCAACCTGCCCTGACAGACAAATTCCAATTTACACAACTCCGTCGGGATTTCTTTGTTGAAAAAATAAAAACCACTAGCCTGCTAGTGGTTTTCTTTTGCGCATTATGCGATTTTCTTGAACCTGTTATAGTGCTTGGAAAGCAGATCCTTTGCTTTTTCCAGTCTGCCGTCCATGATGCAGCCCAGAATCTGCTGATGTTCCAGCACGGCCTGGGTTCTGACGGTGTGGATGTAGAACTGGTCATACATAACGATAAGGTAAAACAAATCTTCGATTTCCTTGTATTGCTTGGTCAGATATGGGTTTTCGCAACATTCTACAAAGGCAGCCTCGAATGCGATGGAGTACTTGGCATACTGGTGCTCGTCTTCCATCTGCAGGTTGGCGGTCTGTACTTTCAGTGCGTTCTGCAGCAGTCCTACCAGGCGGTCGATTTTGTCCTTCTGTTCGCAGATCTCCAATGCTCCCAGCAGCATACTGAGGATGGCTTCTGCAACCTGGGCAAGTCGTTCTTCGGAAATGGTGATGACACTCGGCCCCGCGTTAGGATAGGTTTCCACCAGACCGTCTCTCTCCAGCATGGAGATGGCCTCACGAACCGGTGAGTTGCTTACGTTCAGCTCCCTGGAAATGGACATGATGCTGAGTCGCTTGCCGGGCTCGTACTGATGGTTCAGAATCTTACGCTTGATAATGTGATATATCTGATCTTTGATCGGTTCTTTTTTTACAGATGTGATAGTCGTGGTAGTTGTGGTCATGTCTGCCTCCTCTGTTTTTCATACTATTATTGTATCACTCGGACTTGGAAAGTCAAGGGATTCGCAGAATTGCATGAATAATGGATAATGCGTGATTTTACCGTGTATACAGGTGGAAAAGTGATGGAAATAGAAGGGAATACAGTCTCAAACCATTGAAAATACTGGTTTTCGGGATAAAAAACGGTCAGATTTTGCATTATGTATACATTTGTTTTGCTAAATAAAAAAATATTAGAAATTTTGATGTAAAAAATAAAAAAATAAAAAGAGGCGTCGAAAATGGTCCGGCGGATAGCAAAAGGTTTGACAAAGGGATTGCATAATCTTAAAATATAGCTATAGTGATGAATAATGTTCACCTGGACATTGTTGTTATATCGAAAATTTTTGAGGAGGACGATGACCTATGAAAAGATTATTAACAGGCGATGAAGCTATCGCTAGAGGCGCATGGGAAGCCGGCGTTACACATGCTTCCGCATACCCTGGCACTCCAAGTACAGAAATCCTGGAGAATATCGCAAAATACGAAGAAATCTACGCTGAATGGGCACCAAACGAAAAGGTAGCAATGGAATCTGCTGCAGGTGCATCCATGGCTGGCGCTAGAAGTATCGCTTCCATGAAGCACGTAGGTGTTAACGTAGCTGCTGACCCTATGATGACATTCGCAACTATGAGAGTAAACGGCGGTGCTGTTTTAGTAACTGCTGACGAACCTGGTATGTTCTCTTCCCAGAACGAACAGGACAACAGAAACTTCGCAAAGATGGGCAAAATGCCTATGTTCGAACCTGCTGACTCTCAGGAATGTTTAGACATGATGAAGGAAGCTTACGAAGTATCCGAAGAATACGGTGCATTAGTACTGATGAGAATGGTTACTCGTGTATGTCACTCCAAGTCCTTAGTAGAAGTTGGCGAAAGAAAAGAAGTTCCTGTAAAGCCTTGGGAAAAGGATTTAGCAAGATTCGTATGTGTACCTGCTAACGCAAGAGTGAACAGAGTAAACATGGAAGAAAGAACTAAGAAGCTGGCTGAATACTCCGAAAACTGTAAGTTTAACTTTGCAGAATACGGCGACGGCAAGGTTGGCGTTATCGCTTCCGGTCCTTCCTACTACTATGCAAAGGAAGTATTCGGTGAAGACGCTTCCTACCTGAAGTTAGGTTTCACAAATCCATTACCAAAGAACCTGATTCAGGAATTCGCTTCCAAGTGTGAAACAATCTACATCATCGAAGAAGATGATCCATACATCGAAGAATTCGTAAGAGTTTTAGGCATCGAATGCCACGGCAAGGACGTATTCCCATCCTATGGCGAAATGACTCCAAACGTATTAAGAAAGGCTTTATACGGCGAAGAATTACCACAGGTTGAATACGCAAAAGAAAAAGTTATCAAGAGACCTCCTACATTCTGCGCAGGCTGTCCTCACAGAGGTCTGTTCTACAGATTAGGTAAGAGAAAAGACGTTATGATCACTGGCGACATCGGCTGCTACACATTAGCATTTGCTCAGCCATATGCAGCATTAGACGCAGCGATTTGTATGGGCGCTTCCATCTCCATGGGTCACGGTGCACAGAAGGTTTACAACAAAGCCGGCATCAAGAGAAAGGTTGTTACTGTATTAGGTGACTCCACATTCTTCCACACAGGCGTAAACTCCCTGATGAACACTGTTTACAACAACAGTAACACAATCAACGTAATCTTAGATAACAGAATTACTGGTATGACTGGTCACCAGCAGAACCCAGGTACAGGCTACACTGTAAAGGGTGAAGAAGCAAACATGATCGATATGGAAACTCTGGTAAGAGCAATCGGTATCAAGCATGTTAAGGTTATCGACCCTAACAACCTGAAGGAAGTTGATGAAGCATTCGACGCATTCTGGGATTTAGATGAACCATCCGTAATCATCACAAGATACCCTTGCGTACTGAAGAAATTCTCCCCTGCAGACTTAGAACAGTTCCCAGGCTTATTCCAGACAAAGAACGTAGTAGATGCAGAAAAATGTATCGGCTGTAAGTTATGTCAGAAGACTGGATGTCCTGCATTAATCTTTGACAAGGCAACAAAGAAAGTTGTTATCAACAGAGCAGACTGCGTAGGCTGTGACGTATGTACACAGGTTTGCCCTAAGAATGCTATCGTAAAGGAGGAAAAATAAAATGACAAAGAATATTTTATTATCTGGCGTTGGCGGACAGGGTACCATCACTGCTGCTAAGATGTTAACAATCGGCTTAATGGAAGCTGGTTACGATGTAAAGATGAGTGAAATCCACGGTATGTCCCAGAGAGGCGGCGACGTAGTTTCTCAGGTTAGATATTCCAAGGAAAAGGTTTACTCCCCAGTAATCGACAAAGGTACTGCTGACATCGTAGTATCCTTCGAAGAAATGGAAGCATTAAGATGCTTAGACTACTTACAGCCAGGTGGTACTGTAGTAGTTAACACAGAAAGAATTCCTTCCATGACAGTTTTAACTGGCGCAGAAGAATATGCGGAAGACGTTATCGAAGAAATCCAGAAGGCTGTTGAAAAGACACACGTAATGGATGCTTCCGGCATGGCTAAGGAATTAGGCAACGTAAAGGCTGCTAACGTTATCCTGTTAGGCGCATTAGTGAAGTTAATGGGCCTGGATGACATCGACTGGGAAGGCATCATCAGAAAGAATGTAAAGGAAAAGTTCGTAGATCTGAACTTAAAGGCATTCCAGGTTGGTGCTGATGCAGTAAAATAAGATACATAACATATTGCATATAATCCTTTAGGGACGCCGCACTGTTTGTGCGACGTCTCTTTTTTCTTGAAATGGATAAAAACATTGACAGAAACTGCGGTTTGTAGTATAGTTAGTTTAAGCTAACTTATGCGGAATGCGAGTTAGCTACATTTGAACTCGGTGGTTAGTTTATACTAACTACGCGTTTGAAAGAACATAATTCTCCTTAAGTGATTTTTGATGACAGCCCATGGCGGACTTTGTTGTCCGCCATGATAACGCTGTAGAACAGGAGAAGTTGTGAAAAGGAGGTAAAGGGTTTGGAAAGATTTATTATAGAGCATTGTTCGCCTACATTAGCATCGCTGAAAACAGCGAACTTATTTAATTATGTGTTCGATACGGAAACAGAGCTGTACAGCTATCTGCGTGAACTGAATAAGAAACTGTCTGGCAAAGGTGTTAAGGCAACATTGCTCCGTAAGACAGAGCGCAGCGCACTGGTATATTTGTTCAGAGAGAAAAAGCTGCAACAAGATCTGGAACAGCCTGGAGTGCGGCAGTTTATGAGACAGTATGGATATGAGAACCCGTCGGCAAAGCAGGCGGTGGCAGGATTGCGAAAGCGGTTTGCGGAAGGAGAGGGATTTCCCCATGAAATCGGATTATTTCTGGGCTATCCTTTGGGAGATGTCATCGGGTATATTGAAAACGCCGGACGTAACAGCAAGTGCAGCGGCTGCTGGAAAGTTTACTGTAACGAATGTGAAGCGATGAAGATGTTTGCAAGATTCGATAAATGCAAGGCGGTTTATCGCAGACTTTTCACAGAAGGAAAAAAGACGGTAGACCAGCTGACGGTGGCAGTATAAATAGGAAAGACGAGGCGGAGACGCCTCTTTTTTTGTTGAAATATCAATCTTTTTGTGGTATGATGAAGATTAGTTATTCATTATCATTAGGAGGAGTTTATGAAAAAAGCGAATTTTGGCGCACTGCTCCCAATCGGAGTTTTCTTAGTGCTTTATTTAGGACTCGGTATTCTATTCGAGTACGTTCTGAAAGTCGGCATGGGTTTCTACAACATTCCTATCGTTGTGGTATTCATGATCGCTTTAGCAGTTGCATGCTGCCAGAACCGTGAAGTGAGCCTGGACGACAAGCTGGGTATCATGGCAAAGGGTGTTGGCGACAAGAACATTATTACCATGCTGCTGATCTTTATGATGGCTGGTATGTTCGTTGGCGTTGTTGGCAGAAGCTCTGCAGAATCCGTTGCTTACTTTGTACTGTCCTACATCCCTGCACAGTGGGCGATTCTGGTACTGTTCGTTGTAGCAGCATTCGTATCCCTGGCAATGGGTACTTCCGTAGGTACGATTACATTATTAACACCAATCGCGGTTGCAGTTGCACAGAGTGCTGGATTTGCAATCCCGCTTTGCGTAGGTCCTGTAGTAGGCGGCGCGATGTTCGGCGACAACCTGTCCTTCATCTCTGATACAACTATCGCGGCTTGTAACGGTCAGGGTTGCCAGATGCAGGACAAGTTCAAGGCAAACTTCAAGATTGCAATCCCTGCCGCATTGATTACGCTGATCATCCTGGCGGTGAAATCCATGGGTATGGATGTTGGCGAAGCAGTTATCAACGACTATAACCTGATCCAGATTATTCCTTATATCCTGGTATTAGTAGGCGGTATCATCGGTATCAATGTATTCGTTGTACTGGTAATCGGTATCGTTTCCGGTGCTGTTATCATGCTGGCTACAGGAGCTACAGCTGCAACAGATCTGCTGGCAAGCATGGGCAGCGGCGTTTCCGGTATGTTCGAAACTTCCATGGTAGCAATTCTGGTTGCTGCAATCTGCGCACTGATTGCTGAATACGGTGGGTTCGAAGCGTTACTGGGCCTGATCAAGAAGATTTTCAAGGGCAAGAAGGGCGGCCAGCTGGGCATGGGTCTGCTGGTATCTGCAATGGACGTTGCAACAGCAAACAATACAGTTGCTATCGTTATGGCTAACCCTATCGCAAAGCAGATGGCTGAAGACTACGGTATCTCTTCAAAGAAGACTGCATCCATCCTGGATACATTCTCCTGTGTAATGCAGGGTATCATCCCTTACGGTGCACAGATGCTGGTAGCAATCTCTGCAGTAACAACACTGGGCTTTGAAATTTCTGCGTTCGATATCATTCCGAACCTGTTCTACCCATTCATCCTGTTACTGTCTTCTCTGGTATTCATCTTCTTCATTCCGGAAAAGGAAGACAAATAAGAAAGTACTTATGGGGCTCCGACGCTGTCGGAGCTCTTTTGTTTTATGCTGGCGCAGGGTCGCCGGACGTGGTAAAATAAGAGACAGAATCGTACGATTTGGAGGAAGACAAAATGAGCAATGCAATTCGTATCAAAGAAACGGGAAACTATGAGGAGCTGATTCCTTTGTTCGCGGCCTCCGGCCTGGAGATTCACGTGGAGGATGACCAGAAACCGAAGGGTATGATCACCTGCTGGAAAGCCGAACGCAACGGACAGCTCGCCGGCGGCGTATCCATCGAGAACAAAGGCGGATTCTTTGTCATCGGCGATATCGCTGTGGACGAAGGGATGCGCGGCGAGAATATCGGCAGCCTGCTTCTGGCGACGGCCATGGAAAAGATCTACGAGCTGGAAGGGGAGGAAATCTACCTGGTGGCGAAGGCGCCGAAGTTCTTTGAACGCTACGGATTTACATATTTAGAGGAAGAAGATGTGCCGGATATCTTCAACTGTAAGACCTGCGACCAGCGGGGCGTCAAGTGCTATCCGGAGTTTATGAAGTTTGAATTTGAGGAGTAGAAAGATGGAAAAAGTTTTATTTTTAGATGCATGCATTCGTGAAGAGGGTTCCAGAACCAAACAGCTCTGTGAGGTATATCTGGAAGAGTTCTGCAAGGCCCACCCTGACGCAGAGGTAGAACGCCTGGTGCTGCGGGACGGCGTGGTGAAGACCCACACCCTGGAAAAGCTGGAAGAACGCGACGCTTGTGTCCGCGCAGGGAACTGGGATCATCCGATGTTCGACCTGGGTAAGCAGTACAGGGATGCGGACTATATTATCATCGGCACGCCTTACTGGGATTTGTCCTTCGCAGCAATCCTGAAGGTTTACCTGGAAAACATCATGGTGGCAGACCTGACCTTCGGCTGCAACGACCAGGGCTTCTACGGCCTGTGCAAGGGTAAGATGATGACCTACATCACCACAGGCGGCGGCGTCATCGACGGCCAGAACTATGGCTACGAATACATGCAGGCCATCGCAAAGATGACCGGTATCGATGATACGGAATGCTTCTACGCACAAAACCTGGATATCGTCGGATTCGACGCAGACGCCATTATGGAAGAAGCGAAGGAAATGATCAGGGAAGCGTTTAAATAGAAAATATAGAATTGCGGCCAAAACGGCCGCTTTTTTCGTGGGGATACCTGGCGGCTGCTGGTTGTTACTAATTTAAATGGGAATGATCAATAAGTGTATACTATTTTGCCGAAAAAGCCACACTTTTGGACGGAACCTCTTGGGAGGAGAACGAATATGCTCTTGCAGCCCGGAAACCGTATACACTTTTTGCGAAAAAAGGGCTGAGTAGTAATTTCAAACAAAAGGAAAACGTCGGCCAAAGGCCTATTTAGAAGAGTATCTAAATAGGTATTGCTTTTTGTACCCGTCCGCAGTATAATTTATTTAGAAAAACATCTAAATAGAAGGGGGAGGTACTATGGGTATTGCAGATACGTTTAAGGCTCTTGGGAGTCCGGTCCGCAGAGAGATTCTGGTCCTGCTGCGGGGCGGCAGGCTGTCGGCAGGAGAAATTGGAGAGCATTTTTCCATGACTGGGGCGACCATATCCCATCACCTGAGCCAGTTGAAGAAGGCGGACTTGGTATTTGAAATCAAAGAGAAGAATTTTGTATATTATGAGCTGAATGCTACCGTGTTTGAAGAAGTGATGCTGTGGGTTGCACAGTTTAGAGAGGGAGAGAATGATGAAGGAAAATAGAAAGACGATGATACTGACCTGTATGCTTTGCCTGCTGCCGATGGCGCTGGGTCTGTACTTTTACAAAGAGCTGCCGGAGCAGATGCCAATCCATTGGAATGCGGCAGGAGAGGTAGACGGTTACGCGCCCAAAATGCTGGCGCTATTCGGTTTCCCTGTATTTTTCGCAGTACTGGAGTTACTGATGTTTTTCGTTATTTTAAATGACCCGAAGAAACAGAACCAGTCCAATATCATGCGGCAGCTGGGGTTCTGGTCCTTACCTGTAATCGGCATCATTGTATATACTGTGACGATTTTTTCCAGCCTGGGATATGACCTGCCGATTACGACCATCGGGACGCTCCTGGTAGGGGTATTGTTTATCGTATTGGGCAACTACATGCCAAAGGCGAAACAAAATTACACCATCGGCATCAAACTGCCATGGACTTTAGATGATACCGAAAACTGGAACAAAACCCATCGCCTGGCCGGATTCCTCTGGGTGATCGGCGGCATTGTGTTCCTGATTGGAGCATTTCTGCCGGGAGGTGCAATCCTGACCATTGCAGCTGTGTTGGTAATGGTACTGGTACCGACAGTATATTCCTATCTGTTATATCAAAAGAAGAAATAAAATACGAGGGCCGCTCCCTGAGCGGCCCCTTTTTTTATCCCAGCAGCACCTGCAGCTGGGTGATGTATTCGTTCTCGTCGTTGGTGTCGTGGTTGTCGATAATGTAGAGTTCCATGGGATCTCCGGCGGCAGTCAGGCCGGCTTCGTCCATATAGCGGAAGAGGGCTGCCCAGGCATCTGGGATGTCCCGGTAAGAGCCTCGCACCGTCAGGGTCAGATAGTCTCCTGTAGGCAGCTTAGCGTCGTAATCCCCGGCATCGGTAGTGCAGAAGACAGAGGTGAAGTGGCCGTAGCGGCCGTCCTGTATTTCTCCAAGTGGAATTGTCGAGCCGATGCTGCCATTACCGATGATATAGAGCTGGCCCTCGTGCTCCTTCTGGAGTTTCTTGATGATGAAATCCAGGTCTTCATCTCTGTATACGTTCTCGCTGAGGCGGAGGATTCTGCGGACCGGCAGGCGACGGATTTCGGGAACGGCATCCGGCATGGCGCTGCGGTGGAGCTGAATCTCCTTGATGCGGCCGGCCAACTGTTTGCGCAGGGCGGTCAGCTCTGCCGTCTTCTTATCGATGGCGTCGATTTCAGCCCGGAACAGATCCAGTGTTTTCTCCAGGTTGAAGTCCGCCAGATGTTCTTTGATTTCTCCCATGGAGAAGCCGATGGAACGGAGCTCCCGCAAAATGTTCAGCGTGCGGATATCCCCAATATTATACATACGGTAACCGTTGTCGTCCCGGCGGGGCTTCAGGATACCGATTTCTTCATAGTAGCGCAGGGAATCCGTGCCGATGCCATAGAGGCTGGCGATTTCCCCGATTTTGTAGTACTGTTTTCTTTTCATAATAGGCATGTCACCCCCTTACCTTGGTATTTTACCAAGGTTTTTTGTTTCCGTAAAGAGGAATTGGAACCTGCCCGTTAGAAATAAAAAGCGGCATATTGCTGTGAGAGACTTTTCGCGAAGGCGAAGTACAATCATACAAGGATACGAAGAAAGGGTTTGGATGGAGTTTGATACTAATTTTATCAAACTCCCCAAACCCTCTGAGTACGTTGTCTATGATTGTTTCGCCTGTGTGTTTGTCGCAAGCAGCAATATTGCCGCTTTTCTAATTTACAAACAGGCAAATCCAAACCCTATTTTCTTCTCGCGTCAAGAATCACTTTCACAATCTGAATCACCAGTGTTGGTGCGAACGCCAGACCGGCTACCCAGCCCAGCTGTGTGCTTGTCAGGGATGCGATACCGAATGCGGTACCGAATACCGGCATCATCAGGATGCACAATAACAGGCCGACACCGACTACGAATGCACCGATGGTGTACAGGTTGGTCAGTAGACCCAGCTTGAAGATGGACTGCTTGCCTCTGGAGTTGAATCCATGCCACAGTCTTGCCCAGCACAGCGTTGCGAATGCCATGGTGGATGCAGTTACCACGCCGTCAGGCAGACCCTGATAGAAGGCAACGCAGGTTGCGATGGCAATCAGCAGACCCTGCAGGCCAATCTGAATCATGGTGTCACGGGTCAGAACGGACTCGTCACGAGGACGAGGCTTTTCGTGGATCAGAGCCGGATTAGATGGTTCCATACTGATGGCCAGGGCAGGTAAGCTGTCTGTAATCAGGTTGATGAATAGCAACTGTACTGCGGTGAACGGCGCAGGCAGTGCCATGATGGATGCGTAGATTACCATCAGGATGGCTGCGAAGTTACCGGATAATAAGAACTTAATGGCGTTCTTGATGTTTTCGTAAACGTTTCTGCCGTTTAATACGGACTTGATAATGGTAGCAAAGTTATCGTCTGTCAGAATCATGGAAGCGGAATCCTTCGCAACTTCCGTACCTGTGATACCCATTGCCACGCCCACGTCTGCGCTCTTCAGGGCAGGTGCGTCGTTGACACCGTCGCCGGTCATGGCTGCGATGTGGCCGTGATCCTGCCATGCCTGCACGATTCTGATTTTGTTGTCAGGGCTTACACGGGCGTAAACGCTGATGTGTTCTAACTTTTCGCTTAATTCGTCATCGCTCATGGCATCCAGTTCAGGACCGGTAACCGCCATGTCACCTTCCTGCATGATGCCGATTCTTCTCGCGATGGCAGAAGCGGTAATCTTGTGGTCGCCTGTAATCATAACCGGTTTGATGCCGGCCGCGATACAGTCTGCAACCGCCTGGGCGGACTCTACTCTAGGAGGGTCCATTTCAGCCATCAGGCCGATGTATTCTAAATCGTGTTCGTCATCAAAGGTCAGTTCGCGCTCGCCTTCCACGAAACGTCTTGCGAATGCCAGAACACGGAGCCCTTCGTTAGACAGATCAAAGTTCTTCTGACGGATCTCTTCTTTGTCAGCTTCGGACAGGTTTACGGTTCTGTCCAGGATCACGTCCAGGGCACCCTTTGTGTAGATCACGTATCTGCCGTCGATGTGGTGCAGGGTGCTCATCAGCTTTCTGTCGGAGTCGAAAGGCAGTTCCGCCAGTCTTGGGAACTGCGCTCTGGTCGCTTCGTAGTCGCCGCCGCCAGCCATATAGTAGTCAACAAAAGCGGTTTCGGTCGGGTCGCCGGCAGTCACGCCGTCTACCAGAGCCGTGTCGTTACATAATACGGATGCCTGAATCAGGGCGTCTTTGTTTTCGTCAGCAACTACAACCTGTTCCACGGTCATCTTGTTCTGCGTCAATGTACCGGTCTTGTCGGAGCAGATAACGGATACGCAGCCCAGGCCTTCTACCGCGTTCAGGTTCTTGATGATAGCGTTCTGGTCGGCCATACGGGATGTGCCGATAGCCAGGGAGATGGTGATGATGGAAGACAGGGCTTCCGGAATTGCTGCAACAGCCAGTGCCACCGCGAAGAGCAGGGACTCTGTCATCGGCATGCCTCTGTATACATTCAGTGCGAATACCACAACGCAGATGGCGATGATGGCGATGGACAGCTTCTTGCTGAAGTTATCCATGGTTACCTGCAGCGGCGTCTTTCTTTCTGCCGTGTTGTTCATCAGATCGGCAATCTTGCCCAGCTCAGTGGAAAGACCAACGCCGGTGATGATTGCAGTACCTCTGCCGTAAGTTACCAGGGAGCCGGAGAAGACCATGTTCTTCTGGTCGCCCAGGGCAACTTTTTCGGCCTCGATGATATCAGTGATTTTTTCAACGCCTTCGGATTCCCCGGTCAGGGAGCTTTCGTTCACCTTCAGGGAGAAGCTTTCGATCAGTCTGCCGTCGCCTGGAATGACGTCGCCGGCTTCCAGTCTGATGATGTCGCCGCATACCAGTTCAGATGCGTCAATTTCCATCGGCTGGCCGTTACGGATGACCTTGGCGATTGGAGCGGACAGTTTCTTGAGGGATTCCAGAGACTTCTCCGCCTTCAGGTACTGGACTGTACCCAGAATCGCATTGAGGATCAATACGGTGATGATAACGATGGTACTTTCCAGATTCCCGGTGGACAAAGAGATCAGCGCCGCGATAATCAGGATGATTACCAGCAGATCCTTAAACTGTTCCAGAAAAACCTGGAGTACGCTTTTCTTTTTCTTTTCATAGAGTTTGTTTTCCCCGAACTGTTCCCGGTTTTTCTGGATCTGTTCTCCAGTCAGACCTTCCATGCCGGAGGAAAATTCGGTGAAAATGTCAGATACATTCTTGTTGAAATACATTTCGAACCTCCTGTTTGTCGTATTTAGTATAACCGATTTATACAAAAAAGAGACTTCCAAGATAGTCACGCAAAAACTATCTTAAAAGTCTCGCTATTTCAAGTAAATGCGGACCTACCCGCCAGGCAGATCGTATTGACGCAAGTTACTACAGCCGCAGCTGCAAGCTACTCCCCTTTAAACATGATATCAAGGAATATTCTTTTTGTGCGATAAATATATCACAAATTTGCCATTTTTGCAAGAGTTTATGGTAGAATAATCCCGTAAAGGAGTTTTGGCAGAAGATGAAAGAAGACGCTTTTTTTCTCGGACAGCTGGCGGACAAAATCGACCAGTGCGAGAATAAATATATTACAACCTATACCAGTTTCATGGACGGACACCAGCAGTCCATCGCCCGGATCCACTGCCGGAAGAACTTTATCCCTGTGGCGGATGAAGACAGGTACGGACCTGGCGACATGGGCAGTATCCCGGCAACCCGCAGCATTTTCTACGGCGGTTACCCGGACGCGGAGCGGGTGATTCTCATCAACCTGCCCGACTATGCCTTCCTGGAGAATGAAAATCCCCTGACCGTTATCCGCGCGACGAAAGCCGAGGGCAGTCGCGAGCTGACACACCGGGACTATCTGGGCTCTCTCGTAGGTCTGGGCATCAAAAGAGAACTTCTCGGCGACATCCTGGTCAGGGAAGACGGGGCGGATATCATCTGCATGAGCGACATCGCGGAGTTCATTCTGATGAACTACTGCAAGGCCGGCAGGACCAACCTGAGCCTGGAGCAGAGAGACATCAAAGACCTCATCGTCCCCGCGCGCAAGACCCAGATGATCACTGATACGGTGGCATCACTGAGACTGGACAGCGTAGCCGCATCGGCCTTTGGCTTGTCCCGGGGAAAAGCCAGCGAGGCCATTACCCGCGGCATCGTCTTTGTGAACCACATGGAAGTGACAAAGCCGGACTACCAGCTCAGCGAGGGCGACAGGATTACCCTCCGGGGAAAAGGTAAGGCAGTATTAAGTGAAATTGGCGGGAAATCCCGCAAAGACAGACAATATATCAAGATTGAGAGGTACTGAATATGGATTTTACAAAAGAGTATCAGCAGAAATTAATCACACCGGAAGCAGCTGCAAAGATCATTCAGGACGGCGACTGCGTGGACTTTGCCCAAGGGTGTTCCTTCCCGAGAACCTTTGAGCGCGCGTTAGCAGAACGCGTCGGGGAAGTGAAAGACGTGCAGCTCCGTTCCGCCATCAGTGTGGCACCGCTGCAGACCGTGGAAAAGGACCCGGAAGGCAAATCCTTTACCTTCAACCTGTGGCACTGCTCCGGCCTGGACCGCAAATACGTAAACAAAGGCCAGGCATATTTCGAACCGATGCTGTTCAGACACTGCGGCCCTTACTATACCAAAGGCTACGTGGACGTGGACGTTGCGGTCATTACCGTGGCACCGATGGACCGTTTCGGCAACTTCAGCTTTGGTCTGTCCAACTGCACCAACCAGGATATTCTGGACAAGGCGAAGACTATCATCGTAGAAGTCAACGAAACCATGCCTGTAATTTTCGGTCTGACTGCTGACCGCATCCATATTTCTCAGGTTGACTATGTCATCGAAAGTGTGGATCCTGTTGCGGCCCTGCCGGATGCGGCCCCTGCAACGGAAGACGAAATCGCCATCGCTAACTTCATCTTCCCACATCTGGAAGATGAAATCACCCTGCAGCTGGGTATCGGCGGCATGCCGGATACGCTGGGGTCTTTGATTGCCGAATCCGATCTGAAGGACCTGGGCATGCATACGGAACTGATGGCAAGTGCATACCTGAAGCTGTACGAAGCAGGCAAGATTACTGACCGCAAGAAGACTATCGACCGCGGCAAGGGCATCTTCGGAACCTGCATGGGCACCAGAGAGCTCTATGACTTCCTGCACTACAACTCCAACATTCTGTCTGCACCGATGACTTACACCAACGATCCGGCAGTTATCAAGCAGCACCAGAAGTTCGTTTCCATCAACAGCTGCATTTCCATGGACCTGTACGGACAGGTTTGCTCCGAGTCCGCAGGCACCAGACATATCAGCGGCACCGGCGGCCAGCTGGACTTCGTAACAGGCGCATTCGAAAGCCCTGGCGGCAAAGCATTCCTGACCATGAAGTCCTACAACAAAGGCAAGGACGGTGTGATGCGTTCTAACATCCTGCCGAAGTTTACAGACGGTTCCATCATTACCACACCGAGAACCCAGGCACCGTTCATGGTAACAGAACAGGGTATTGCCAACCTGACAGGCAAGACCACTTGGGAAAGAGCAGAAGCCATCATCGGCATCGCACATCCTGACTTCCGTGAAGAGCTGATTCAGGCAGCAGAAGCACAGGGTATCTGGAGAAAGAGCAATAAGAGATAGAAACTAAATATAGATGATTGAGGCTTTGGCATCTTGTCACGAAAGAATTCAGCTTAATACAAAAAACTTTTCAGAACAAAGATAATCTTCTGAACAAAAAGGAGCTCCCTGTGGGAGCTCCTTTTAATAGTGTACGGATGATATCAGGTCTACATCTTTATCTTTTTCACTTTAGACCACTTTGAATAATATGGACCGCCATCGGCATTGCTGACTGCTCTAATTTTAACGTAGTAGGTTTTTCTCTTTTGAACAAAGCCATTTTCACGCATGGTATCCTTTTTTCCTGCCGTCATGGTGTAGGTTGTCTTCTTGTTCTTGAAGTTTTTGTCTGTGGAGAACATTAACTCCAGATAAGCGGCCTTTCCGGCATACTTTTTCCATTTTACAACCATGATACCATTCTTTTTTGATACAGAGCTGATGGTTACCGGTTTTACGGTAACACTCTTTGTAGATACCGTAATCTTCTTCCAAGGGCTGCGAATGATTGTCTTTCCGTTAGCTGTTTTTACTTCCACATAATTCGCTACGCGGAAATAGTAGGTCTTGTTCTTCTTCAGATTTTTGAAGAGAACATCCTCGGATTTTACTTTTTTCTGCTTATAGTTTTTAAAGTTTTTGTTTGTAGACCACTGCACGACAGAGCCGTTGCCGCTTGTTCCCTTCAGGCGGATATGGGTGTTGCCCTTGTCATATACCCATAGCTTTCCCACTTTGTATGGATACAACAGTTCAACCTGACCATAGGTTTCAGTGTCGTCTACTGTTGCCACCTGTGCAGTGACCTTCGTGTAGGTTCCATTCTGCATTTTAATGTTGCCGGTTTTGATGGTATAAGAGTTTGTGTTTCGCTGCAGATTGGTCTTTTTTATGGTGTTTCTATCCGATCCTGTAATGTAACCGACTTTGGTTGTTACAGGCACCTTATCCCATCCGATGACATAGTTGTTGTTTACAACGTTCTTCACGTACGCTTTGTCGATGTAATATTTCACATACTGTGCGTTGAGATATTTGATTTCCCCGTTGAACCAAAATGCAATTCGGGAATCGCTGGATTCTGCAGGGAATGTATCAATCTTTACTCCATTCTGGAAGTAATGATCGATTGCAACACTGCCTGCAATATCTGCAGTAGGCTTCAGGTAGGTGGTTCCTTTTGGAATGCCATCGATTTTCGCTTTGGTTGCGCCGGCAGGAAGCGGCTTATCCTTCGGATAAAGGTTTAAGCATCTGGAATCAATGTATACCACATACCAGCTATCTCTGGCCATCGCATTATATGACATATAGTAAACTTCGTTGCCGCCTAAAAACGCACATTTATAGTAGGTCGTTTTGTCTCCTGGAATATTGGAAGGAATCGGTGTTGCATCCAGAACTCTTACTTCATCAGTAGAACAAATGTAGGAATATCCGGATTTCAGCAACCCAGGTTTTTGAGAAATTTTAATGGAATTTGTTGTGATTCTGCCGTCAGCAACATAGTTGTCTGCCGCAGTCTCTGAGATATATTCGTCATTCTCATAAATGTTCAGCCATACTTTGTTTCTTGGAATTTTATAGAATCCTGCCGGATGAGATCGGTAAAGCAGCCAAGCCTTACAAAGCGTTGTAGAATAGCTTCCATCTCCGCCGTATGCTTTATAGCCCGGACTCCAGATAGTAACATACTGGTCGTTGTATTCTACAACCTCATACTTTTCTCCTTCGACAGCCTTGTACTCCTGGGCATGGCGATCAAAAGAATCATAATACCATCCAATCTGCACATCAGATTCGTATCTGCTGCCTTGACCGGTAAGTCCGGCATTATGGTGCAGATTGTACAAATGCTGGGTATTGTCGTAAATAATCCATCTGTAATCGACAGTTTTACCTTGAATCTTATAGCCGTGTCTTTCTCCTTCACTGTTTACAAGAGACTTTACGCCAACTCCCACGCCTGTGCCGGTAATCTTTTCTTTTTCCACATTGTTGTTTCCACCATGTAGATAGGCTTCGCCGATGGCTTTGATTTCAGGAACACACTTTGATAGTTTCTTTTCAGTTCCAAGCCCTGGCCCCAGATTATTATTCGGGTCCTGTTCATACCATGCATGACTAGGCTGTGGGTTCGGAGTCACACTCATTGCATCGACATGATCTGTCGCAATGAATAGTCCGCACGCTAAAAGCATCATGCACATCATACCGCTGACGATACGTCCACGATGGATTCTTTTCATCTTCATTTCTGCACTCCCTCCTCTGGCTGCATTCTTTGCAGAATGATATTCTTTTTATATGCTCTATTGTAACAGAAAAAAATCTGCATTTTCCAATAGGGTGTGAACAGTAGCTTTTCAGGTGCGAAATGAAAATAGCCCCCTGACATGTCTGTCAGAGGGCTGTATTTATTGTGCATTTGATGCCATTTGCTTATAAATTCTTTGTTTCTTCGTATCTCTTTACCTTACCGGTTGTGGTCTTTACCATCGGCTGGTCGGTTGTGATGACTCTTAAAATCTGCTTGTAAACAGGCAGGGTTTCGTTGATAGCGTCGATGTCGCCTTTGATGTGTGCGTTGATGGCGTCAGCGTCGGTCAGGCCGTGTTCTTCCTTCATCACGTCTGGCTTGTAAACGATCTTTGTGGACAGAGCGATGTCACGCTCGTCGTCGCCTTTCTGCTGGCCGAAGACCATCACTTCTTCCACGTATGGCAGGTTGGCAATCAGCACTTCGATTTCTTCTGGGTAAACGTTCTTGCCGTTCTTCAGGACGATGACGTTCTTCTTTCTGCCGCAGATATATACGTAACCGCCTTCGGAGATATATGCCAGGTCGCCTGTGTGCAGCCAGCCGTCAACCAGGGTTTCCGCTGTGGCTTCTTCGTTTTCAAAGTAGCCGTGCATTACGTTTGGACCGCGGGCGATTAATTCGCCGATGCCTTCTTCGTTCGGCTGGTCAATCTTTACTTCTACGCCCTCAATCGGACGGCCGATGGAGCCGTATTCCTGGAACTGGTGGTTTTCTGCTGTGATAACAGGAGCCGCTTCTGTCATACCGTAGCCCTGTACCGCAGTGATACCAAAGTCGTTAAAGCCTTCGATGGCTTCAGGGTCGATGGCTGCAGCACCGGAGATGACGAAACGCAGGTTTCCGCCCAGCTGATCCAGAATCTCCTTGAACAGCTTACGACGGATGTCGATGCCAAACTTCAGTAAGAACTTGGATAGCTTACGTCCGAAGGCAACCTTCTTTTCCATGCCCTGTTTCTTTACGGTAGCCATGACTCTCTTGTAGATGGATTCTACCAGCAGAGGCACACAGAAGAAGAGGGAAACTTTGTATTCCACGATGTTCTTCTGCAGGTACTTCAGGCCGTCACAGTATGCTGTGGCAGCACCGCCGCCGATCATAACCAGCTGGCCTGTAGAACCGAATGTATGATGGTATGGCAGGAATGCCATGTTTACGTCAGTGCTTCTTACGTCCTCGCAGCGCAGCAGGGCGTACACGTTGGATGTCAGGTTATCCTGAGACAGCATAACCGCTTTCGCCATGGATGTGGTACCGGAAGTGAATAACAGGATGGTAACCGCATGTGGATCGATTGGCAGGTTCAGGTATGTGTCGTCGCCGGATTCCAGAATCTTACGGCCTTCTTCCATCAAAGCAGGTACGGACAGTTCGTCACCGTGTTCACGCATCGCGATGAAGGTCTTTACCTGTGTCTTGCCATTCTTCTTGATTTCTTCGATGATGTCTGTCATGTCAGGGTCGTAGATTAAAACGTCCGCATAACTTCTGATCAGGGAAGATTCCAGCTCTTCGTATGGAAGGCCTCTGTCCAGCGGTACGCAGGTGCCCAGTCCGCACAGTACTGCGAAGTAGGACTGCAGCCAAGGGTAGCTGTTCTTGCCGATGACAGCGATATTCTTTCCTGCAAAACCTGCCTGCAGCATGCCTGCACCCAGTTCATTTACCTGGTCACGGAACATTTCGAAAGTAATGTATTCATAAGAAATATCAGTCTTGCTCTTTTTATGTTTGATAA
Source organism: Bacillota bacterium (assembly GCA_017522185.1). GTDB lineage: Bacteria > Bacillota > Clostridia > Peptostreptococcales > Anaerovoracaceae > Senimuribacter. The sequence continues at coordinate 104,091 of JAFWZZ010000035.1, forward strand.
TGAAAGCGTTGTTTTTAGGGTATCTTGCTGCACTGCCGTTTAACAGTTCTCTTAAGTCGCGATACTTCGGCAGATCCAGGTTAAACGCCGGTTTCAGATGTTGTAATTCTTTCATTTATGTGGTCTCCTTTACCAAAAATAGAGGAAATACATAGTCCTCTTCATAATTTAACATAGTTATTGAAACTATATTACCTTATTCTTGTGACTTTGTCAACGATTTGACATAAAATATTATTTGTGCTATCATAACTATGTATGATAATTTTGAGAAAAGGAAGACGAAATGGCTAAGAGAAAAGGGCTGGAACACTTTAAATTACCGAGATGGAACGATCTGCCTTCCATCGATTTATATCTGGATCAGGTTTTGTCTCTGCTGGACGAGTATCTGGGTGAGTACCTGGAAATGGACGGTAAGAAGATTATGACCAAGACCATGATCAACAACTACGTAAAACAAAAATACCTGCGTGCGCCGGTCAACAAGAAGTACGACCGTTTCGCGGTGGCGTCTCTTTTTGTTATCGCCATTTTGAAACCGGTATATACTATCGAAGAAATTTCCAAGCTGATCAAGCTGTCTGCCAGAGTGGCAGGCCCGGAAACCGGTTACGATCAGTTTTGTGACTATATCGAGCAGGCGGTACGCCACGCATTTGAGGGCACGGTGATGCCGAAGATTCCGAAGAAGGAAGACCAGAGATGGATCCTGTGGAACGTCTGCAACTCCTTCGCGTGCCAGCTGTACGCGAGAAACATATATCTGCAGTCACACCCAAAGAATAAATAGAACGACAAAACAACGGAGGATAGACATGAGTGTATTGACAGTTGAGAAAGTGTCCCACGGCTTCGGCGGAAGACAGATTCTGGAGGACGCTTCTTTCAAATTAAACAAAGGAGAACACGTAGGCCTGGTCGGCGCCAACGGCGAAGGGAAGACTACGTTCTTAAATATCATTACCGGTGCATTGATGCCGGATGCCGGCAAGGTAACATGGTGTAATCACATTACCACCGGTTACCTGGATCAGAGAACTACTCTGACACCGGGCAAGACCATCAGGGAAGTCCTGCAGGACGCGTACCTGTACTACTTTGACTTAGAAAAAGAAATGCTGGAATGCTACGACAAGATGGGCACGGCCAGCGACGATGAGATGGCAAAGCTGATGGAAGACGCGGCCGAAATCCAGGACATCCTGGAACACTCCGGCTTCTACACCATTGACTCCAAAATCGAAGAATTCGCCAACGGTCTGGGACTGGGCGACATCGGTCTGGACAAAGACGTGTCCGAGCTGTCCGGTGGCCAGAGATCCAAGGTTCTGTTGACCAAGCTGTTATTAGAAAACCCGATGATTCTGATTCTGGACGAACCGACTAACTACCTGGACGAAAACCACATCGTCTGGCTGACCAGATTCCTGCAGAACTATGAAAACGCTTTCATCCTGGTATCTCACGACATCCCGTTCTTAAACGACGTATGCAACGTAATCTACCATGTGGAAGATGCGGTTCTGACCAGATATACCGGAAACTACAACGACTTCATGCGCATGTACGACCTGAAGAAGGCCCAGCTGGAAGCAGCGTACAAGAAGCAGCAGAAGGAAATCGCTGACTTAGAGGATTTTATCGCCCGTAACAAGGCGCGTATCGCCACAACCAACATGGCGAAATCCAGACAGAAGAAGCTGGACAAGATGGAAAAAATCGAGCTGATCAAGGAAAAACCAAAGCCAATCTTCCAGTTCGACTATTCCCGCGCACCGGGCAAATACGTCATCGAGGCAGAGAACCTGGTATTAGGTTACGATGAAGCCCTGACAAAGCCGCTGACCTTCCACGTTGAACGTGGTAAAAAGATCGCCATCAAAGGTGTCAACGGTCTGGGCAAGTCCACCCTGCTGAAGACCATGCTGGGTATCATCCCTGCTTTTGACGGCAACGTGAAACTGGACTACTACGCGGAACCTGCGTATTTCGAACAGGAACACGACGGCAGCGATAAGACGGCGCTGCAGGACTTCTGGGATGAGTTCCCTTACTTAGATAACGGCGAAGCACGTCGTGCCCTGGCAAGATGCGGCCTGACTAATGAGCACATCGAGAGCCAGGTGAGAGTTTTGTCCGGCGGTGAAAACGCCAAGTTCCGTCTCTGCAAGCTGATGCAGAAGCCGATGAACCTGCTGGTGCTGGACGAACCGACCAACCATCTGGACCCTGTGGCAAAGGATGTGCTGAAAGAAGCCGTTCGCGACTTCAAGGGTACCGTGATCCTGGTTTCCCACGAACCGGAATTCTACCAGGATGTGGTAACCGACATCTGGAACATCGAAGACTGGACCACAAAGGTGGTATAATTGCATAGCAAGACAGACAGAGGCGGTGCTGGAGCACCGCCTCTTTTTCTAAATAAGGAACTTGTTGTAAAATTTAACATTGAATATTACAACAAAAGAGCATATAATAAAGAAAATGAAAGAAAGGAGTGCAGCTATGCCAAACATCAAACCAATCTCTGATTTGAGAAACTATGCAGAATTGCTTAGAGACGTCGCAGTAGGAGCACCAGTATTTTTAACAAAAAACGGTCGTGGCCGATACGCGATCGTCGATATTCAGGATTATGAGAAGGCAGAAGCCACTCTACGGTTAATGAGTGAATTAACAAAGGGCAGACTTTCGGGAGAGGAAGAAGGATGGCTTTCATCGGAAGATGTGAAAGCGCATTTTAAGGCAAAGCACAATGAAGAATAAGCTTCACTATTCTCCGGAGGCATTAAACGACCTTAACGAAATATGGGAGTATGTCGCCAATGATGCAGAAAACGAAAATGTAGCGAATCATCTGGTTTCGAGTATTTTTCATACGATTGACCAGCTGGAATCTTTTTCCGCCCTTGGCCCTACACTGTATTCTGTAACCGGGAGAACCAATGAATATCGTTATTTAGTATCGGGAAACTATCTGGTTTTTTATCGTACCATCTATGAAAACGTGTACATCGACAGAATCATACATAGTCGTCGTGATTATATGAGAATCCTGTTTGACGAGAAACTGGGAGAATAAAAAATAAGGCCTGCCGTTCAGCGGCAGGCCTTTTGCGTAGTTCTACAGCTTTTCTTATTTCCTCTGTATCGTCAGGTCTTCCGCCCAGCTTTCGCCCAGCACATGATCCATAATCTGTGCAGCCACATCGGCAGGAGCCATGAAAGTATTGGATTTTTCTGCGGAGATGTAGTCTCTCGCCTCATTCCAGAAGCCGGTGTTCATACCGCCTGGGAATACGCCGGTCACTTTCACGGAAGTGTCGGCATAAGTCGCTTTCAGCGACTCTGTGTAGCCGCGGGCACCCCATTTCACCGCGCAGTACAGGGATTCCTGTTTCTTTCCTTTCAGTGCGGCCGTGGACATGATGTTGACGATGTGCACGTCTTCTTCGCCGCAGGCCAGCAGCACGTGTTTTGTGCAGTGCAGCATGGCACGGACCCCGTCAAAAGATTCCTCGATGTCAGCAGAGGTAAACTCCGTCGGTGCCTTGAAGACAGATTTCTGCGCGTTGTTAAATAAGAAGGTAATCTGCCCGATCTCAGATGCCGCTGCAACAGCCTCAGCGACGAACTGCTCATCAGCAACATCTCCGACGAAGCCGCGGTAATCGCGTCCTGCAAATTCTGCATCCAGCGCAGCCATTTTTGACTGGTTACGTCCCAGGTTGCAGACAAAGTAACCTTCGTCCAGTCCGAGGCGCACCAGTTCCAATCCAAGACCGGCAGAACCGCCGGTTACGATCATTATTTTTTTATTCATAAAGCTTTTCCTCCGCATTTATTTCTACTCACATTATATTTCCGGCAGGACTTCCCGTCAAGCGACGTCGAAATTTGTTTATGCTCCACAAAAAATACAAAAAAACTTGTGTTTAACAACTTGATTTTGCGATAGAACTGTGATATCGTAAGGGTATCCTGATAGAAAGGAAGAGGTAACGACGATGAGAAACTTATTATGCGCAGTACAGTTCGGCTTTTTTAACTTTTTCTTTTTCCCAAAGAAGAAGCCGTTTTGCTGTGAAAAAGTTTCCATGAGTTACAGATAGATTTGTTTTCCTAAGAATTTAACTTGCATGTAAAACTTCGCAGCATCTGTTTGCGAAGTTTTTCGCGTTTTTGGAAAAAATAGTATATAATAGAAATAGCGAGCATTTGGAGGAATAGATATGATTACCATTTTAAAACCAGGCACAACGGAAGAAAGAAGAAACCAGCTGACTCGTTGGTTCGAATCCCAGGGACTACAGGTTCACGCGGCCATCGGACCGGAGCAGACCGTTTTGGGACTGATCGGGGATACCAGCGGTATCGACGCAGAGATGCTGCGTCTGCTGGATATTGTGGAGAGCGTCAGCGAAATCTCAGATCCGTTCAAGAGTGCAAACAGAAAATTCCATCCGGAGGATACTATCGTAGATGTCTGCGGCGCCAAGTGCGGCGGCGGAAACTTTGCGGTAATCGCAGGACCATGCTCCGTAGAAAACCCGGCCCAGATCAAAGAGGTGGCGACCCGCGTCAAGGCATCCGGTGCTACCATGCTCCGTGGCGGTGCATTCAAACCGAGAACTTCCCCATACGACTTCCAGGGCATGCGTGCGGAAGGCATCGAGCTGCTGCTGGAGGCGAAGAGAGAGACCGGACTTCCCATCGTAACGGAAATCATGAACGCCAACCATCTGCCTCTTTTTGAGGAGGTAGACGTGATTCAGGTAGGCGCGAGAAACATGCAGAACTTCGAACTGCTGAAAGAGCTGGGCAAGACCGACAAGACCATCCTGCTGAAACGTGGCCTTGCCAACACACTGAAAGAACTCCTCATGAGTGCGGAATACATCATGGCAGAAGGAAACGAGAACATCATCCTCTGCGAGCGCGGCATCCGTACTTTTGAAACCTATACAAGAAACACCCTGGACTTATCGGCCATTCCGGTGCTGCACAACCTGACCCACCTGCCGGTGGTCGTAGACCCGAGCCACGGCACGGGACATGCTAATCTGGTAGAAACCATGGCTATGGCGGCAGCTGCGGCAGGCGCCGACGGCATCATGATCGAAGTCCACAACGACCCGGCCAAAGCTCTTTGTGACGGTCCACAGTCCCTGACACCGGACCAGTTCCACAGACTCATGGCCAAGGTCAGCAAAGTCAGAGAGGCGGTTACATGCGATTAGAACAATTAGGAGCAGAACTTCATAAACACATCAAAGGCGATACGCTCATGATCGTCACAGACGAAACGGTAGCGGACCTGTACCTGGACCGCTGCATTAGTACCGTCAGCGACGGGGGATTCGAGGTCCACGCCTTTGTCATAGAACCGGGTGAGCACTCCAAAAACGGCGATACCTATCTGGCTCTTTTGGGCGCTCTGGCGGAAATCCCGCTGACCCGTGCAGACGGCATCATCGCCCTGGGCGGTGGCGTGGTAGGGGACCTTGCCGGTTTCGCGGCGGCCACATACCTGCGCGGCATCCCGGTAATACAGGTGCCAACTACTCTGTTGGCGGCGGTAGACTCCTCCGTCGGCGGCAAGACGGCCATCAACCTGCCGGAGGGAAAGAACCTGGCCGGTGCATTCCATCAGCCTGCCTTCGTCTGTCAGGACACCAGCCTGCTGGCGACTTTGCCGGAAGAAATCTACCTGGACGGCATGGCAGAAGTCATCAAATACGGTATCATCGCCGACGCGGACCTGCTGACACAGCTGCAGGATCCGGACTATGTCAAGGCTAACCTGGACGACATCATCAGCCGCTGCGTGGCGATTAAGAAGCGCTTCGTGGAAGAAGACGAGCACGACACCGGCGTGCGGCAGATGCTTAACTTCGGACACACCATCGGCCACGCCATCGAGATCGCGTCGGACTTCGATATCAGACACGGTTTCGCGGTGGCAAAGGGCATGGCATACATGGCAGAAATCGCAGCCAGAGAGAACTGGTGCGACGTGGCGACGAGAGACGCCATCATCCATATCTTAGAAACTTACCACTACGACCTGTCCGTGGACTTCGACAAAGAAGCTCTGGCGGACATCATGGGAAAAGATAAAAAACGCAAGGGAGCCTTCCTGGATCTGGTAGTACCGACAGCAATCGGCAGCTGCAGACTCCAGAGAATCTCTGCAGAAGAAATAGAAAGACTTTTATGAAAAATATCCGAATCATATCATCAAAATCAGATGCGCACAGAGCCTTAATCTGTGCGGCCCTGTCCAAGGAACCATGTCGCGTTATCTACAGCGGCACATCCAGGGACATCGAGGCCACCGAGGCGTGTCTGGGCGCTTTGCGGGAGGGCAGAAAGGAAATGTACTGTGGCGAAAGCGGCTCGACCCTCAGGTTTCTGTTACCTTTGATGGGAGCCCTGGGTCATCAGGCCGAATTCCATATGGAAGGCAGGCTGCCACAGCGTCCGCTGAGTCCTCTCTACGAGGAACTGGAAGCCCACGGCTGCACTCTGAGTCCCCAGGGACAGGTGCCCCTGACCATAGAAGGACAGCTGCAACCCGGCACATACAGGCTGCCAGGCAATGTGTCCAGCCAGTACATCAGCGGCCTCTTATTTGCACTGCCGCTTCTGGATGGGGACAGCGAAATCCTGCTGACAAGCACCTTGGAATCTACACCTTATGTGGATATGACCATCAAAACCCTGTCACATTTTGGCATTAGAATTGAGAAAACAAGCGGCGGTTATGCTGTCAGAGGAAACCAGACATATGCCGCGCCAAAGGAATATATGGTAGAAGGGGACTGGTCCAACGCCTGCTTCTTCCTGGCGGCCGGCGCCATTACGGAAGGCGGCGTGACCGTAAGCGGCCTGAACCCGGATTCCCTGCAGGGGGACAAAGCCATCCTGGACATCCTGCAGGAGATGGGTGCGACGGTTTCCACCGGCCCGGCGGGCATCACGGTACAGCCCGGAGAGGGGCTTTGCGGCATCACCATCGACGCATCGCAAATACCCGATATGGTGCCGATTCTGTCGGTTCTTGGCCTGGTGGCGTCCGGCACGACGGAAATCCGGAATGCAGGCAGGCTGCGCATCAAGGAAAGCGACCGACTCAGCGCCATCACAATGACTTTAACTGCATTGGGCGGCCAGGTAGAAGAACTGCCTGACGGCTTGCGGATCAAAGGCGGCAGACGCCTTACCGGTGCAACCATCGATTCCCATAACGATCACCGCATCGCCATGATGGCGGCAATCGCATCGCTGATTTGCGATGGGAAAGTCACCATCGGACATGCAGAAGCAGTAGAGAAATCCTATCCGGACTTCTTTGATATACTCAGGGAAGCCGGCCTGGATGAGAATATAGAAAGGAAATAACTTATGTCCACACTGTACGGCAACCATATTAGAATTTCCATATCCGGCGCATCCCACGCACCGTATATCAGCGTGGAGCTGGATGGCATTCCTGCCGGCCAGATCATCGACCTGGAAGCGTTGCAGGCCTTCTTAAACCGGCGTGCACCGGGGCAGGGCGCCCACACTACGTCCAGAAAGGAAGCGGACATACCCGAGTTTTTGAGCGGCCTTGAAAGCGGCAGAACCACAGGGGAGCCGATCCGCGCCATCATCAGAAACACCAACGCCCGTTCAGGTGACTACGAAAAACTCCGGGACATCCCGAGACCGGGCCATGCGGATTTTGCGGCCCGTGCAAAATACGGAGAACAGGTTGACCTTCGCGGCGGCGGCATCTTTTCCGGCAGAATGACAGTAGCCCTTTGTATCGCAGGAGGCATCATCCTGCAGCTTCTTGCCGCAGAAGGCATAGCGATAGAAACCGAAATCAAAGAGATCGGCGGCACAAGTGACAACATCTACGAAACCATCGCGGCGGCCAAGGAGGAAGGTGACTCCGTGGGTGGCATCATCGGTTGTACCGTAAACGGCCTCCCTGCCGGCATCGGCGGCCCGCTCTTTGACGGGGTGGAGAACAAAATCGCCCAGATTATCTTCGCCATCCCGGCGGTGAAAGGGATCGAATTCGGCAGAGGCTTTGGGGCGGCCGGCATCCGCGGCAGCGAGAACAACGACGCTTTCTGTTATGCGGAAGACGGCCAGATTAGAACCAGAACCAACAACCACGGCGGCATCCTCGGGGGCATCACTTCCGGCATGCCGGTGACCTTCAACGTGGCTATCAAGCCGACGCCGTCCATCGCCAGAGAACAGGACAGCATCAGCTACAGCAAAGGCGAAAACGTGAAGCTGGCCATCACAGGCAGACACGACCCGTGCATCGTGCCCCGTGCCCTGCCTTGCGTGGAAGCGGCGGCAGCCATCGCCATTTACGACCTGATGAGAGGAGAATAACCATGACAATGTTAGACGAATACAGAAAAGAATTAGACCAGATTGACGAGAGTATGACACAGCTTCTGGAAGCCAGAATGCGTGTTGCGGAAAAAATCGCCGCATACAAGCACGACCATCACGTGCCGGTTCTCGACGCGCGCCGTGAACGGGAGGTCCTGGACCGCATTACCAGATACGCGGCACCGGACATGGCTTACTACACCAGAACCATGTATAGCAACATCATGGAGATGAGTAAGGACCATCAGAGAAAAGCAGTACAGGAAGACACGGACCTGGTAAAGAAAATTAAGCAGGCCATCGAGGAGACGCCAAAGGTATTTCCTGCCACGGCAACCATCGCCTGTGCAGGCGTTTTGGGTGCTTATGCCCAGCAGGCCTGTGACAAGCTGTTCAAGATGCCGCAGATCATGTACCTGAAGAACTTCAACGGCGTATTCGCGGCGGTGGAAAGCGGCCTCTGCCAGTACGGTGTGATTCCGGTAGAAAACAGTACGGCCGGTTCCGTCAATCAGATTTACGATCTGATGATGAAATACAACTTCTACGTTGTGAAGAGCGTCAAGCTGAAGATTGACCACAGCCTTCTTGCGAAGAAGGGCACAAAGACAGAGGACATCAAAGAGATTTTCTCTCACGAGCAGGCGGTGCTGCAGTGTGACGACTATCTGAAGAAGTTCCCACATGCAAAGGTGACCCTCTGCAACACGACGGCAGAGGCAGCAAAGCTGGTAGCAGAGTCCGACCGCAGTGACGTAGCGGCACTGGCATCTTACGACTGCGGCCAGCTGTACGGACTGAACTGTCTGGAAGAAGACGTGCAGGATCACGGCAACAACTACACCAGATTCATCTGCATCAGCAAGAACCTGGAAATCTATCCCGGCGCGGACAAAGTAAGTTTGAAAATAGAGGTTTCCCACAAGCCGGGTTCGTTGTATAATGTACTTGCAAGATTCAATTCATTAGGTATTAACATCCTGAAGCTGGAGTCACGTCCGATTCCGAAACGTGACTTCGACTATATGTTCTATTTCGACATCGATGTCAATGCCTACTCCGAAGAGTTCATCAGACTGATGAACCAGCTGGAGGAATTGACCCATGACTGCAAATATTTAGGAAGTTACATGGAGATTTAGGGAATGAAAAAATATGGATTAATTGGGGAAAAACTGGGGCATAGTTATTCGCCACAGATACACAGCAAGTTTGGAGATTACCCCTACGAGCTTTGTGAAGTCCGCGAAGATCAGCTGGAAGCACTCTTAAAAGATGATACATATGGCGGGTTCAACGTGACCATGCCTTACAAGAAGACTGTCATCCCGTACTGCGACGAGCTGTCCGATATCGCAAAGAGAATCGGCAGCGTCAACACCATCGTCCGCACAGAAGATGGCAGACTTATCGGCGGCAACACGGACCACTATGGTTTCATCTATCTGCTGAAGGCCAACGGCATCGAAGTAGAAGGCAGAAAATGCATGGTCCTGGGAAGCGGCGGTGCGTCCATGACAGTGCGCACGGCACTGCAGGATCTGGGTGCCGGTGAAATCGTGGTGATTTCCAGAAGCGGTGAGAACAATTACGAAAATATCCAGAAACACTTTGACAGCGAGGTCATCGTCAACACCACACCGGTGGGCATGTATCCGAACAACGGCCGTGCGCCGATTAACATCGACGATTTCTATAACTGCCAGGGCGTTGTGGACTTGATTTATAATCCGAGCAAGACAAAGCTGGTTCTGGATGCCATGGCAAAGTCCATCCCTGCGTGCAGCGGGCTGGAAATGTTGGTGGCACAGGCAAAAGAAGCCAGCGAACTGTTCCAGGGCATTGAAATCGAAGACGAAGAAATCGATGCGGCTTACGACGAAGTGAGAAGCGAGATGCTGAACACCATTTTGATCGGTATGCCTGGAGCGGGAAAATCTTTGATTGGTGGAGAAATCGCTGCCCGCATGGGAAAGAAGTTCGTGGACATCGACGACATGGTAGAAGAACATGAAGGCATGACCATCCCGGAAATCTTCGCACAGAAGGGCGAGGCATATTTCCGCAGAGTCGAAACCGAAATGCTTCAGAAGGCCTGCATCCAGAGCGGTCTGGTCATCGGTACCGGCGGCGGCATCGTGAAGAAAAAGATCAACTATAACATCATCAAGCAGAACGGCGTGGTGATTTGGGTAAAGCGTGACCTGGATAAGCTGGAAACGGCAGGAAGACCACTTTCCATGACCATTCCGGTAGAGAAACTTTGGGAAGAGCGCAAGGACGCATACGCTTACTGGAGTGATTTTTATATCAACAACAACGAGGAGAGAGAATAATGAAGATCCTGGTAATCAACGGGCCGAACATCAACATGTTGGGTATCCGGGAGCCGGAAATTTACGGGAAGGCCACTTACGGGGACCTTCTCGTCTTATTAGAGGCGGCTGCCGGTCAGAGAAACGTAGAAGTGGACTTCTTTCAGTCCAACCATGAGGGCACTTTGGTAGACGAAATCCAGAGGGCATATTTCGACGGCTATGACGGTATCATCATCAACCCGGCTGCCTATACCCACACCAGCATCGCGCTTTTTGATGCAGTGAAGTCTGTGGGAATTCCGACAGTGGAGGTGCACATCTCTGACGTAACGACCCGCGAAGAATTCCGCCAGGTTTCCTATGTGAGAGAGGCCTGCATTGGAACTGTCATGGGCAAAGGATTTGACGGGTACGTGGAGGCCATGGATTTACTGCTTGGAGGCATGAGATGAAGAAGTTTTTAGGTGTGATTCTGCCGGCTTTGATCGGTGGAATCTGTGGAGCTGCAGGAGCGGCTTTTGGAATCCGGTTGATGCCGGAAGCGGACGGTATCGGAAGTTTGATTGTCGTGATTCTTTCTGTTGTGGTATCCATTTATCTGCATATTATTCTTCATGAAGGCGGGCACCTGGTCTGCGGCCTGCTGTCGGGATACAAATTCGTGTCCTTCCGTGTAGGCAGCCTGATGCTGATGAAGAGCAACGGAAAATACATGGTAAAGAAATTCAATATCCCGGGTACGGGCGGTCAGTGTCTGCTGGATCCGCCGGGGGAAGAACCGGGGAATTATCCGATGAAGCTATATAACCTGGGCGGCGGCCTGTCCAACTTCCTGTTTTCCGCCATCGCCACGGTGGTTGTACTCTGTACGGACAGCATCACAGTGAAAGAGGCGCTGATTCCTTTTATCATCCTGGGAGTTGCCCTTGGCGCGACCAATCTGATTCCGATGAAGGTCAGCGGCATCGCCAACGACGGATATAACATCCTGTCCCTGGACAAAGACCCGGTGGGACGAAAGGCTTTCTGGCAGCAGATGCGTGTCAACCGCCTGTCCAGCGACGGCGCGAGACTGAAGGATATGGACGAAGGGCTTTTTGATCTGGCTCAGTCAGATGTAGAGGGAAATCCTTTGATCGACCAAATGAAACTGTTCTGGATGCAGAGACTGGTGGATGAGAAACGGTTTGAAGAGGCTGCGGATTATGGACGCCGGCTGGTTCACGCCAAGGACAGCATTCAGATTTTCAAGCTGATGGTGGGAGTGGAGCTTTTGTATCTGGAGCTGATCGGCAGATGTGATGCGGAAGTGGTGAAGGCTCTTTACCGCAAGGACATTCAGAAATGGATGAAGTCCGTCAAAGGCTACCCGAGCACCCATCGTGTGCGCTACGCTTACGCGGTCCGTTTCGCCCACGACGAGAAGATGGCGTCAAAAGCGGCAGCGGATTTTGAAAAAGTGATGAAAACCTACCCAATGCTGGGTGAGATTGAAACCGAAAAGGAACTGTTTGCGGAGGTATAGAGAGTTTTCTATAAATCAAAGCCAATTCAGTTTTTTTCTAAAACAATATCGGCGTGAGTTCTAGAAATGTGAGATAAACCGAGCAGATTTCTAGAATTATAGGTGGGAAAGTTCTAGAAAACAGTCCCAGACAAAGAGATTTCTAGAACTTCCTCAGAATAAACAAAGGAGATCAACTATGAAGGTATACTGCTATTCCAAATGCACCACCTGCAAGAAGGCTCTCAAGTGGCTGGACGAGCAGGGTATTGCATATGATTTAATCGACATCAAAGAAAACAATCCGAGCCGGGAAGAACTGGTCAAGTGGCACGCTATGAGCGGCCTGCCGCTGAAGAAGTTCTTCAACACCAGCGGACAGATTTACAGACAGATGGAACTGTCAAAGAAACTGCCGGACATGACGGAAGAGGCGCAACTGGATCTGCTCGCAACAGACGGCATGCTGGTGAAGAGACCACTGGTCGTTGGTGAGGATTATGTACTGACCGGCTTCAAGGAAGCAGAATGGGAAGAGAAGGTAAAATAGATGATCTACCTAAAAAGCTTCCGCATTCCGTCCATCGGTGATGAAGAGGGCTTCTTGTCGGGTTTGCGGCGGACCTGCTACACCAATTTCTATCCCTTCGGCGTCTTTCCATCAAAGGAGCTGACCCGCATCCGTTTCGCCCCGGTTACCATTTTCTACGGCAGCAACGGCAGCGGCAAGACGACGCTGCTCAACGTCATCGCGGATACCATCCGGGCCCAGAGAAGCGCGCCTTTTAACAAAAGCAGTTTCTTTGGGGACTACGTGAAGCGGTGCGAAGCGGAATGGGATACGGCCTGGCATGACAGCACGGTCATCACCAGCGATGACGTCTTTGATTATCTGTTCGATTTGCGGGCCCTCAACGAAGGCATCGACCATAAGCGGGAGGACCTGTTTGCCGAGTACACGGACCTGAAATATTCCAAATTCCAGATGCGGTCTATGGCCGATTACGAGCAGCTGAAGAAGGTCAATTCTGCGAGAAGAAACAGCCAAAGCGGCTATGTGCGGCAGAACCTGATGAGCAACGTGCGGGGACATTCCAACGGGGAAAGCGCGTTTATGTACTTTACCCAGAAGATCGATGCCAACCAGATTTACCTGTTGGACGAGCCGGAAAACAGCCTGTCTGCGGAGTATCAGATGGAACTGGCACAATACCTGACAGATTCGGCCAGATTCTACAACTGTCAGTTCATCATCGCGACCCATTCGCCGTTCCTTCTGGCGACGCCCGATGCGCGCATCTACGATCTGGACGGCGTGCCCGTTAGCACAAAGAAGTGGACGGAGCTGGGGAACGTACGGAAATACTACGAGTTCTTCAAGGCCCACGAAGGGGAATTCTAGGAGAAAACAAAGAGGAAAAGCGCAAGAGAGCATAAAACAAATAAGAAATTCGGCTAAAACGTAATTACATTACAGATTAGCCGAATTTTTTTATAATTTTTGCTGTTCCCTACCCGTTTTTTCGATAAGGGTGGTGTGCAAAGTAACAGATTCATTATAATTACGTTACACAGAATAACCAGAAACTGATGAAACGACACGAAAGGAGATGTTAGGGAATGAAGAAGTTGTTTGTAATGATGTTGATATGTGCCATGATGCTTTCGATGGCTGCCTGTGGCGGAGACACATCCGGGGGTTCAGACACTGGAGGAAATGGCACGACTGTAGTTGAGCCAGCTAAAGACGGCGAAATCACGCTGAGTACTGACCAAATCGCGGTTGTAGTGCATGAAAAGAAAGTAAATATGCCGTACAATCTTGCAGAACTGGAAGCTGCGGGTGTTCCGGTAATGGAAGGTCTTGGGGATACCGAATTGGCTTCGGGAGATTCCTTCGGTCCGAACCTTTATCTGGATGAGGCTGAAGAACATATGCTGATTCCAAGCTATTACAATGAAGGCGACGAAACCATTACCCTCGCCGAGGCAGAAGCCAGAACCATCAGTATGGTCAGCTATGCAAGTGAGCCTGCAGATCAGGGTATTTCCCTTCTTGGCGTAACGCTGGGTATGACAAAGGGTGATGCGAAGGCACTGCTCGGTGACCCAATGAGTGATGACGGCAGCTATTGTATGTGGCAGATTGCAGTGGCAGATGCTGATTATGTGGGCAACCTGTCTATTTACTTTACAAGTGATGCAGATGATGCTGGCGCTTCCGAAGTAAGACTTGACTTCATGCAATGGTAAGACACCTACGACATTATGATACAAAAAGGGGGGCAATCCGCGGATTGCCCCCCTTTTGATGTCGCTTTAGCAGACATAATCCACCTGCTATGCAGGTGAGAATAAAACGCTTTAGCTTCAAGTAATAAACCTCCTGTGCTAATCTGTATGTGGTTCCCCAACCGCATGCTTCAAAGGACAGGAGGTTATTAACAAATGAAAAATAAAGATATACAGCGTTTATCACATTCCAAGTGAAGATGCCAGTACCATATAGTGTTTTCTCCTAAGTACAGAAGACAAGAAATCAACTGCAAGAGGATATCGCAGATGATCAGATAAGCATGAAAGAATATATTGAACCGTTTACGGGTAGCAAGAATAAGTAGGCATAAAAAAGCGCCTTTAGGCGCAGCCTGAAAATTCCATGCGGTTGGTGGAACTTTCAGTGCGTCTTAAGGCGCTGCTAGTAACATGCCCTTTTAGGGCTGGAGCATACCACTAGTTTACTAGTGGTTTTGATTGTCTGTAATCTTCTATTTTCTCAGTTTCAACACCTTGGCGATTTCCAACAGTTCCTTCTTGGAAGAAACGCCTAACTTGCTGTAGATGTTTTTGTTGTGATATTTCAGCGTGTTTTCCTTGATGTGCTGTTCATCCATGACTTCTCTGGTGGTCTTGCCTTCCAGATAAGCCGTATAGATCAGGCGTTCGGTCGGTGTCAGATCAGGCAGGCTGGCTTCGAAGAAGTCCAGTTTCTCCGCCGGAATTCCTTGGTCTGTCTGCACGGTCGGAGCCGGTTCAGCAGCTGCAGACTTTGCGGTCTGTGCTTCCTGCTGCAGCATCAGCTGCAGTGAGAGGATAAAGAACCCACTGATAATATAGGAAACAGACAGGAATTCAAATGGCACGTGCACAAGCTGTCCGAACATCCATACACCGATATTGATGAATACGGCGAAGGCCAGGATGATGGCGTGCATTGGATTGGACATCTTACGCTTTACTATCGCGTGGATGATGACGCCGATCATTATCGCAAAATAGGATATCAGATAGTAGAGGTATACTGAATGTAGCGGACCATACTCCTTGATCAAAACGCTTGATCCGTTGACCTGGGTCAAAGACGCGCTGGCATAATAGACGTCAGAATATCCCGGGCTGGCAGCGATGAAGAAAATACAGATACTCACTGCGGTCAGGATAGCGACCATCCACTTGCGTTGTTTCCATTTGGTCTGCTCCAGAATCATCATCAGCATGGACAGCGGCAGGAATACAGAACCGAAGTAGGAGATTCTGTTTGCCAGCAATGCTTCTTCCAATGTACTGGACATAGACAGGCAGAAGTAGCCGATATTCACGATCAGGATGGACGCGAACAGCAGCTGCAGCCAGAAATCCTTCTTCTTAATTGCACCATTGTAAGATGCGACCAGAAGCAGGGCCAGTGCCGATGTCACACCATAAATAACGGACATACTGGAAGTCTTATCACCGATCGGACCGCATCCGTTCAGAAACAGACATATGTATATAACTAAAATGAAAGAAATATTTTTTTTCATGCAATTGCCTCCAACATAATCCATTGTATCTTATTTTTCAGATTCGGTCAAGGAAGGGAACCATAGGAAAATTTCAAATTTCCCACCGAAAGCCCCACCCGTTTTCCCACCCTTTTAAAATGTAGGTGTGGGGACAGGAGAAACGGAATACGCTATACTAAAACCATCTTTAGAACGAAAACATAAAAAAGGAGGGCTATAAGATGAAATCGAGAAATATGAGTACATTCATGAAATCCCTGCTGGTTCTGACGCTGGCATTTGCATTTGCATTTGCACCATTCGTTGCTGATCAGGCATCTGCAGGCACGAAGATTGTGGATAAAACAATCTCTGTAGCGGATAAGCCAATCAGCAAAATTTCCAGCACATTTATTGCGCAGTATTCCTTCTCCCTTGATAGCGCAGGCGTTACATATAATTTAGACGCAATCGCTGGCATCGTAGGCGGAACCGGAATGGTTGATGGCACAGAAGTAAAGCTTGACGTTGAAAAAGATGGCGTTGCAATTGCACCAATGTCACCAAATCATTGGGAAGTATCAGAACCAGGCCACTATACAATTGATGTATATGTGCCTGCAAATCCAAATCTGGCATCTTCTCCAATTCCGAAGGTAAGCATTGAAGGCAGTGTGGTTGTCGAATCTCAAAGCTTACCTCAGTATGAATTTTTTGTAGCAGAACCAGTAGACGTGACAGATGATTCCAACATATTTACCATTTCTGCAGGAGCTGCAAAATACCAGGGCAACAGCGATTTAGGCAGATTATTCTATGTAAAAGATCACTACACCGGTCAGTTTATGTACATGGGTGAATTGACAAGTGTTGCTACAGAGGCTAACAGAGTTGGCGTCGAAGGCGACAGAGGTAAAGAATATACTGTATATGTAGTAAACAGAAATCTTGCAGACGACAACAAGAATGAAGTTCCTCTGCCTATCGGCGGTACTGGCGGTACTACAAGTGACGTATTCACTTTAACACCGGAACAGGAAGCAAAACTGGCAGAATATTCACAGTCTATTACATTCTCCACTCCAGTACCTCCAGTAGGTCAGATTACAAAAATCACCTATAAGAAGGCGATTACACTGGCACAGCTTTCCTGGACTGTACCAAACAAGGCGACTGGCCGCCAGCCTAATATTACAGGCTATATTGTAGAACGTTATAATGAAGCAGGCACAAAGCGGTTAAAATCTTCCAAGATTACAAAATTACAGGATAAATATGGCAACTATTTGAACACTGTACCATACAATGGCTACACACCATACAACGGAAAATCCTTATATAAAGTAACACCTTACTTTGAATATTTAGGTCAGACATATTATGGCACTCCTGTAACAAAGAAAGTAGAATCCAAGAAACTGACTGCAACTGCTACAGATGGTAATGCAGTAAAGATTACAAACAACAAGGCAGGCTACACTGTAAACGCAGAATACGGTGCTACTGGTGTTGGTATCTTCCAGAAGAAGGGATCCAAATGGGTTCTGGTTAAGAAGTCTAAGATTAACAAGGAAAGAGGCTGGATCTACCTGACTGTAAGTAAGACTGGCATTGGTAAGAAGAACGTAAAATTCAAGTCTTATGTTGTAGATGGCGGCAAGACATATTGGTCCCCAATCACTACGAAGACAAAATTAATCAAACCTCGTAAGAATCAGACAACAATTGGAACAGCAAGCAACATCGGTGCATACCCATGGCTGGAAGTTACCAAGGTTAGAACAAAGATTTGGTACGAAGGCAACGATATGTATGTAAAATATCGTGTTGTAAACAGAGATTCCAAGAAGAGGATCGCAGTACAGACAACTGTTGTAGTTGAAAACCTGTACTCCGGCAAGTTCACAACAGCTGGTAGAAGTAACAAGAAGTACATTACTTTAGGTTATGGTAAGATGGGCTTCGTAACTGTTAAGATTAAGAATGCGAAGAAGGTAGACCTGGTTAACAGTATCGTTAGATAGAATAGAAAAGAAAAGTGGATACACCTTTAACAGGTAGGATTAGGTAGGATGGAGGTCTCGGTAACGAGACCTCCTTTTATATCACAGGAAACGGAGTGTAAGAAGGGATGAAAAAGAAAAAAAGAACTGCAGTAAGACTGCTGGTCACTTTGATTGTGATATGCGCTGCAATGACCTGTACCGCCTGGGCGATTCCGGAAGAAGGTCCGTTGGTACAGATGCCGGATCCGAAATTGGAAAATGCAGTTGATGAGGTTATTTTCGTACCAGAGAAAGATGGCTTTCAAATGAAGTTCAAAGTCCAGACCGGCTACTACGAAAAAAACAATTTACCAGAGTACGACACCATCGATTGTGCGAACTATCTGATTCAGGATGAAAATGGACAGCTTATTGCAAAGAAGCAGGTTCCGGTTGATATGAAAGCGTTTTGGAACTCTTTTGAGAACGTATGTGAAGAGAGATTACTGAAACCAGGAGAAACCATTACGCTGTATTTTGATTTGGCATCCAGTGGTGATGGACAACAGGGAAATACCGCGGCAACGCTTTACGATTGGAATGGAAATCCAATCGGTTTCAAAAGCATTACCGTAACAGTGCCCTCTGTGGAAGAATTAATCTACGCGCATGATGTGAAGGTTGTACGAAAGGAATTCAGAACTGCTTATCTGCAGTGGAGCTATACAAGCTATACAGATTACCGTTACATTGATGTCGAGGGTTTCAAAATCGATTGCCTTAATGAAGAGGGAACGAAAGTTCTGCAGACGAATTGGTATGAATCACCGATCACCACGAACATGGGTGAAGATGAGTTTGAATATGGGATTACAGTACCATTGAACAAAAAATATAAGGTGCGGATAACTCCATATTATCTGGAAAAGGGCGAGAAACAGTTTACCGGATCCAGCGAATTGATTACTGTGACTTCTTCCAACGTAAAAGCACCAAAGGCAAGCGTCACAAAGATTAGTAATAAGAAGGTGAGAATCACCATCACCAAAGCAGAAAATGCAACAGGAACAATCGTTTATCAAAAAGTAAACGGCATCTGGAAGAAACTGGGGTCCACAACAGGCACAAAGTATACTGTAACTAAGAATACCGCAGGAAAGAAGAGTTATAAGTTTAAGTCCTATACAAAGCATGATGGAAAGACTTACTACTCTGGATACAGCGGTGTATACACACCAAAGGTGAATGTAAAAAAATATGATCCAATCTATGATGCAAAAGAATATGCGAATAAAAAATCATGGGTGGAACCGGTAAAAGTATACTATGATCATGGAAAGATAAAAGTAAGAGCGCTATTCATCAACAATAACAAGTATAAAGTAAATGACTTCAAATATAAGATTACCGTAAAAGCTGACGGAAAAACCATTGGTAGCAGAACTATAAACGCAGGTCCGATTAAGAAACAGTCTTATGTTATAAAAACCTTTACCTTAAAGAACTGCAAGACAGGGGCTGACTTAAGAAATGGAAACGTGAAGTTTATAAGAAAGAAGGTTGACGTGAGCAGATAAAGGAGGTCAGTGGAATGGGCAAAAAGAATCAGAAAATCCATTTTGGTGAGTTTTTGCTCCCACATTTATCAAATCTTTCCTACACGCTGGACGGAAAACCCGGTGCACAGGTTTTGTTTTATCACAACGCCAAAGATGATATGGTCATCAGTTTTGAAGAGGGCATGAGTTGTATGGATGCCGGACATCGCAGGCTGAAGAACCGAAGGACAATTCATGCGGAGCATCAGGAACAAAGCCGTTACCTGCATCAGTATAAGATTCTATCGGAAGACAAAGACAGATTCGATGACATCGTATTTTTTCATCTGGAAATCAGTGATGATGCGGGGCAGGCACACAGTTGTCCGGGACAGATGGTGCTCTCGGGTAAGTACAGGCAGGAGGAAGGCGTTGAACCGGTTTTAATTGAATTATTACGCAATGCCGAACTGGTATGTGCAATTTAGAAATGGAGGTAACATTATGGCTAAGGAATTCAAACTCAAGGAAGTATTAGACAAGGTAGAAGACGCAGTGAAAGAACTGAAGAACGATGACGAACTGCAGGCTAAGTTCAAGAAGGAACCGGTAAAGACACTGGAAGAAATCACGGGTCTGGACTTACCGGACGAAAAGGTAAAGAAGGTTGTTGCTCTGGTTGAAGCAAAGATCGACGATGCAGATGTAGATGAAAAACTGGCTGCATTGAGTGATAAGTTTGAAGACTTTGGCGATGATCTGAAAGACAAAATCGGCGGTTTCTTCGACAAGTTTGACAGAGACTAACGAGACATCGACATAAAACCAGGATTATAAAACAGGCGCCGCCTTCTGGCGGCGCTGTTTCCATAACAGTATGAAACTATATTTAGGAGGTACACCATGGGTTTATTTGGAAAGAAACCGGACTGCCCGATTTGCGGTAGCCCAACGCCAAGATTATTACCTACAAAGATTGAAGGACAGCCGATCTGTAAAGACTGTGATAAGAAAATTTCCATGGACATGGATATGAAAGTCAATCTGACGTTAGATCAGCTTCGTGATCATCTTGCTTTCAGAGAAGAAAACGCAGAACTTCACAAGGCGTTCAAGATTACAAGAAATGAAGCTTTTGTACACGACAATCACAAGCTGTTTATCGATGACGAAAAGCAGCTTTTCTATATCGACAGTGGGGAAGAAAACCCAACGATTTTTAAATTCAGTGAACTGACGGCTTTCCGTTATGTGGAAGTGCTTAATGTAAGAGGCGGCATTTTGGATGGTCTGAAGAGATACCAGAAGGCGGTTATCGACTTTACCAGGGAGCACAAAATTAAAGATGAAAGTTATACACTTCTGTTAGAAGAAAAGATGAGACACTATGTCAATCTGGATCACTGGGAAGAATACTTCCGGGGCATCGATGACCAGATGATGGAACTGCAGAAGCCAATTAAACATTTCAAGCTGGAATTTGACTTTGATCACCCATATTGGAAGACGATGGAATTCAAGTATGTGGAACCGGCAATGTTCAAGAAAGAAGATGCACCATCCAATAGTGAAATCCGTGCTTATTTGAACTACTGCGAACCAATTCTGAAAGAAGCATCTCACATTGGAGATGTTATGTTAAAGATTCTCGATGCCAAATAAAGCACCTGAAAAGGAGATGTTATAATGGGCTACGATTTAACAAAAAATATAGAACTTTATCTTCTCCATGCGGAACATCTGCGGGAGGACCTGTCCCCAAATCAAAAGCAGTATTATTTAGATGCAGCAGCCTGGCTGGGTGAGCAGAACTTTTCGACTGCAGAAGAGGCTGTTGCAGCCATGAAACAGACGCCTTTTTACGAAGGCGGTGCATTGGCTAAGACTGCAGATGACATTGGCATCCGCATCAAAGCCATGAAAGAAGTGGGCTACGATGATGTGGCAGCCATCCATCAGCAGCGGAAAGAAAAGTTTGACGCCCAGGGGAACGGCTACGTTTTTTCATCTGCATGGCTGGATGACTATAAGAGAGCCGGAGCGGAAGCTGAAAAATACGCAAGAAGAAAAGAAGTGTTCGGCAAAATTTTTGCAGCTTATGTACAGATTACAGGAAACCCGCAGGGGGAATACCGCAAGGATGCAGAAGCGGATATTACAGCCGGCATACAGGAACTTCAGACTTTGGGAGTAACCTTTGACCAGCTGGCGGGACAACCGGTATATCGCAATTTAACCATGACCACAGACAAAGGCATGGTGGCCTTTGTGGACTTTGTGCACAGATATTTGGATGGTGGACCGGCAGACACGTCTTTAGATGATATGCAGGAAGAACAGGATGAAATCGCAGCTTTCGTGCAGGCACATAAGGCCGAACTGCAGGCCGTGGGCAAAAACGAATGCTGGAAAAATGCCAACTGCATTGCGGTACCGGCAGACAATGATGAAGGATATGTTTACATTGCGGAAAAGGTGGTGGAGTAGATGGATATGAAACAGATGTTGATCGATGCATATATGAAACCACTTTATGACCAGAACCCGACTGGCGAACTTCTGGAAAGAGCCAAAAATCTGGAGGCACAGCTTCATGCTTTTGGCGATCAGAATCCCCAGTCTATGGACCTGGTAGGCGACAGCGGCCTGAGAGACGTTTATAATCAGCTGTACATGGATGTGCTTAGTGGGCAGAATACTGCAGCAAAAGCAGCAGAGCCTGACCAGCCGGCGTGGAAGATGCCGACAGTTGGAGAATTCTTAAGCACCTACCGCCACGTCTACGAAGCTTCCGTGAGAGAACAGAAACGCCCACTGACAGATCAGGCCTATGCAAAGCTTTTCGATGTAGAAAACCGCACCGATGACTTGGTTGAAGCACAGATCATCATAGAAAAAGAGTATTTGGTGCTGGGCACTGTAACAGCGGACTATAAAGCTTATGCGCAGGAATTTGCGGAAGCCGTGGATCCAAATTACGAAGTGACATCTGCAGCTATGGATGCAACCTTTGGAGTTTATCAGACAGCAACGTCTCTGGATGAAATCACCTACATGGGAGAAATCGCCAGTGCAGTTTGTGACGATTTGGCCGTGCAGCTGAAGGTAAAGGTTGAGATGATGCAGACCCTGCAGGCATTGCTCTTTGCCTGGGAACATGCCAAGCGTAAGATTCGCGAAGGTGAAAAGATGGAAGACCATGCAAGAGCCATGGTTGTGACACGCAGAAAGACCAGGGCTTACTATCGATTCCTGGAAGAAGATATGGGCATTACCTTTGATACGATTGAAAATACACCATTTTACCGTATCCTAATGCTGAACCCGGAGGGATTGGACGCACTTTGGAGACTGAAACGCATCATGCATCCTGATAACCTGAAGGCGATGCGATATGTGCTCTTTGAAGAAATCCTGTCGGATAAACCGCTCAGTGAGATTTTGATGACAGCTCAGCCATATGCATATTATGAAGCCATCGACAATCGTCGCTATCCTGAAGTGCAGAAAGAATTTCTGCGCATTGCGGAAGAGGAGAACAGGGACATTCCGTATTTCCAGAAGCATCTTGCATCAGAAGAAACCTCTACACTGGAAGGCCTCATGGAAAAGGCGGGCGATATGCGCAGAACCATCGTGGACAGCATTGACGCGGGGGTTTCCGCTCTCAACGGGTTTGCGGCCCGCAGTTCTTTTACAACAAAGAGGGCACCGGCTGTTAGCGCCGCGGTATCTAAAGTGATAGACAAAGCAGCACCGACGGTCTCTGCTAACAGTGGTGCGTTCCAGCAGGCGGCCGGCACCATGGCGAAGTCGGCGGCAAAAGAAGTAGGAAAAGGTCTTCTGAGAGGACTGTTTCGTAAATAGAATATAAGCAATTCGGAAACAGAAAGGAGAACATACTATGGGATTAATTAAAGCAGCAGTCGGTGCAGTAGGCGGCACACTGGCGGATCAGTGGAAAGACTATTTTTACTGCGACGCAATGGACGCAGATACCCTTGTGGTAAAGGGAATGAAGAGAGAATCCGGCAGATCCTCTAATAAGAAAGGGGAAAGCAACGTGATTACCGATGGTTCGGGTATCGCTGTAGCAGATGGTCAGTGTATGATCATCGTAGAGCAGGGCAAGGTGGTAGAACTTTGTGCAGAACCAGGGGTATTTACATATAACAGTGGTGTAACACCAACCATCTTTACAGGTGACTTAATTAGTAATCTGAAGGAAGATTACAAGAAGACACTGGAAGAAAGTCTGAAATCCATGGCAACGGAGGCCTGGGAACGTTTTCAGTTTGGCGGCGGTGTTGGCAAAGACCAGAGAATCTACTATTTCAATACAAAGGAAATTGTAGGCAACAAATACGGAACTTTGACGCCGATTCCGTTTAAGGTTCTAGTGGACCCTGCTAGTGGCAGATTTCTGCCTGTGGATGTCAGATGTAACGGGGAGTATTCTTACAGAATCATGAATCCGGTACTGTTCTATACAACCGTATGCGGCAACGTAGAATATGAATATACAAGAGACCAGATCGACAGCCAGCTGAAGACAGAACTGCTGAAGGCCATGAATGTAGCTTTCGGTAAACTGGCAGCCAAGGGTATCGACTACAGCGAAATTCCGCTTTATGCAGATGAGTTGGCGGATGGCCTCAACGAAGCACTGACACCAAAATGGTCAGCAGGCAGAGGTATCGAAATCGTATCCTTCGGTATCAACTCCGTAAGCATATCCGAAGAAGACAAGCAGAAACTACAGAACATTCAGCAGGCATATATCATGTCCGATCCGATGCTGGCTGCAGGTAACCTGAACCAGGCAACAGCAGATGCACTGAGAACCGGTGCTGCTAACGAAGCCGGTGCGGCAACAGGCCTCATGGGCATGGCTTTTGCTAACATGGCAGGTGCACAAGGTGGCGTGAACTCTGCAGGCATGTTTGCACAGGCACAGCAGATGCAGCAGATGCAGCAGATGCAGCAGCCTGTTCAGCAGCCAGTGCAGCCACAGCAGGCTCCGGCAGGTCAGTGGCAGTGCTCCTGCGGTGCAGTGACAACCGGAAAGTTCTGTCAGGAATGCGGCAGTCCGAAACCTGCTCCCGTAGAAGGATGGACCTGTTCCTGCGGCGCAGTAAACAGAGGAAAGTTCTGCCCGGAATGTGGCAGCCCGAAACCTGTAGGCGCACCGCTGTATCAGTGTGACAAGTGCGGCTGGCAGCCGGAAGATCCGCATCATCCTCCGAAGTTCTGTCCGGAATGCGGTGATATTTTTGATGACAATGATATGAAACAGTAAGAGAGGAGGCGTTCCCATGTCAGGAATGGAACAATTTAAGTGTCCTTCGTGCGGCGGCGCAGTAGAATTCAATGCCGGAACACAGAACCTGAAGTGTCCATACTGTGATTCGGAGTTCGATATCGAAGCGCTGAAGACAAAAGAGGAAGCAAAGGCGCAGAAAAAAGACGACCAGTTCAGCTGGGACGAAATGGCATCGAACCAGTGGGCAGAGGGCGAAACCGATGGACTGAAAGTATATGCTTGCAAAGCCTGCGGCGGTGAAATTGTCGGGGATGAAAATATGGGTGCAACGACCTGCCCTTACTGTGGTAACCAGATTGTTATGACGGGCCAGTTTTCCGGTGTATTGAAACCGGACTATATTATTCCGTTTAAATATGACAAGAAACAGGCAAAGGCGGCTTTTGAAGAATTTATCAGAAGCAGACAGTTTGTGCCAAAGATGTTCACGACGCAGAAGCACATCGACGAAATCAAAGGTATTTACGTGCCGTTTTGGCTGTTCGATGCAGATGCGGAAGGGGAAGCTACTTATGATGCAACCGTTACCCACATCACAACCAATGGCAAATATCAGACGACAGAAATCAAGCACTATAGTGCAACCAGAGAAGGTACAATGAAGTTCAATAAGGTTCCCGTGGATGGATCCAGCAGAATTGCGGACGACATGATGGAATCCATCGAGCCTTTCTACTTTGACGAAGCGGTAGAGTTTAACACGGCCTATCTGGCAGGTTATGCTGCGGATAAGTATGATGTCAGTGATGAAAACAGCATCGAAAGAGCCAATGAACGTATCAAAAAGAGCGTGGAACTTGCTTTGGAACAGACGGTAACAGGATATCGTAAGGGACGCCATGTAGAAATTTATGATGCCGTAACTCCGGAATGGAGCAGTGTAGACATTCAGAACGGAAAGGCAAAGTATGCTTTGTATCCGGTATGGATGCTCAGCGCTACATACAAAGGCAAGCCATATACTTTTGCCATGAACGGCCAGACCGGTAAATTCATCGGTGATCTGCCGGCAGACGAAGGCGCCCTGAAGAAGTTCTTTTGGAAGCGTACCGCTGTCATCGGTACCATTATCTACGTTGCAGGCATTGCACTGCTGTTGATTTAGGAGGTGGGCAGGATGAAGAAGATGATAACAATCATGCTTGCCATCGTGATGGCCATGGCAATGACCGTAACCACATATGCGGATCAGGAAGTATATATTTTTGATGAAGCATCATGGATTACCACCGCCTCTGAATCGGAACTGAACGAGAAGGCTGCCGGCATTTACGACAAAACGGGCATCATCGTCAGCTATCTGTGCATCGAAGATGCAGGCAGTGACGGCACCTATGCTTATGCAGAAGTTGCATATGAAGAAAATTTTGGAGACAAAGACGGCATTTTGCTGATTGAATCCAAAGAAAAATGGAGTGTGTATAAACAGGGCAAGGCTGAAGACATTTTTGATGCAGCGGATGAAGATGCCATGTGGGCAGCATGTTCCAGCAAGGATTACTATAACGAAGGTGCAGATGCCTATCTGGACGTCGTTTCCGGTATCTTAGCAGATGAGGGTATTGTGGCTGGGGCTGAGGAAGAAAGCCAGCCAGCCACTCCTGTTATCGATGACAACCATCCGGCGAGATTTGTAGACGGTGCGGATTTGCTGACAGCCGATGAAGAGGCCGAACTGGAAGGAAAACTGGATGAAATCAGTACCCGTCAGGACTTTGATGTTGTAGTTGTAACGACAGATTCCCTGGGTGGCAAAACTCCAGAGGCTTTTGCCGATGACTATTTTGATTACAAAGGCTACGGCATGGGTACAGACGACGATGGTATCCTCTTTGCAATCAGTATGGGTGAAAGAAAGTGGGCGATTTCCACCCATGCATATGGAATCTACGCCTTTACGGATGCAGGTCAGAAATATATCACAGACAATATTACGCCATACATGAGCGATGGTGATTTTGTGACTGCATTTGACCAGTTTGCAGATTACTGTGATGATTATGTAACCCAGGCAAGGACCGGGGAACCATACGATGTGGACAACATGCCAGATCAGCTGGGTATTCTGGCTTATGTCATGTGGCTGTTTCCTGCCTATGGAATCGGTGCGGTAATCGCATTCTTCCTGAAGAGGTCAAAGAAAAAGAGTCTGCAGACCGCGATGATGAGAAATGATGCATCCGATTACTGGAGTGATTTCCATCTGACCAAGGAATACGACATGTTCCTGCACAGAGAGCTTATCACTGTGGAACTGTCAGATGATGATGACGATGATGATGGAGGCAGCTCTATACACGTAAGTTCTTCAGGAAGAAGCCATGGCGGATCATCCGGAAGTTTCTAAAGGAGGGTTTGATATGAAAAAAGGATTATGGAAGAAGACTGCCTGCCTGGCGGCAGCGGCTTTGATGGTGTTTGCCATGACTGCCTGCGGCGGCGAGAGCGAAAAAATCTACGCAGGTTATTATTCCGCGACCATTCCGGAAGGATTCACCGTGAATGAATACGAAAGTGAATTCGTAAGACAAAACGCGGAAGTGGAAGCTTATGAAGACAAGATCAGTGTCGATATCCTCACAGGTACTGCCGAAGACAATATTCAGTCTTCCATCGAATACTGGGGCGGCAAGCACCAGAGACTGGAGGATGTAACCTATGGAGACAGAACCTGGAAGGTGGAAACCTTTACCTGGAACGGAGATACACCAAGTTGTATGTTCTACACAGACATCGAGGATAACAAACACGTTTTGGTTACCTGCTACATGCTGGCAGTGGACAGCGAAGAGGTAAAGGCCTTGATGGAATCCTTCAAAATTCAGGAAGGCGCCTACGAAAAGAATCAGGAGTTCCTGAGTAATATGTAAAAAGCATTAAACGCTTACATCAATTCTTTCATAGTTGTGTAGGATAGAAAAGCGGGGCAGTCGTCAGACTGCCCCGCTTTTCTTAATTCTTTTATTCTTTTTTGTCTTTGCTGTGTTCATCCTGGTACTTCTTAAATTCGGCGAACTTGAGAAGTTGTTTTCTGGAGGTAATACCCAGTTTGCTGTAGATGTTTTTGTTGTGATACTTCAGCGTATTTTCTGTAATGCTCAGAGCCTCCTGGATATCTTTTGCTTTCTTTCCTTCCAGATACAACTCGTAAACCTTGTATTCCGTCGGCGTCAGCTTGTTAAGATTGTTTACGAAGTAAGTGTATTCTTCCAGGACGATTTCTTCACGATGCATGTCGTACAGCAGATCAATCTGTGCCTGGGCAAAATCATATTCACTGAGGGCACTTTCGTAAGCGACCTTTTTCTTTTGGGCTTCTTCTTCTGCTATTTTGCGGGCCTCTTCCAGTTCTGCCAGCTGAGCCTCGTATTGTAGATCCTTTTCTTCCAGATAAGCCAGCAGGTCATCGATTTCACGGATGTGAATCTGGTCTCCGTAAGCATGATTACCCTTGATGAGCTCAAACTTCTTCAGGATCGGGGATACGTACTGCTTGCTCATAAAGTAGCAGGTAACGAAGGCAATAATGGCTACGAAACCAAAGATTGCAGCCATTCTGGTCTGCCCCTTTCGAACAATGGCAAGATACTGATTCTCGGTCATCATGACAGCCAGCGTAAAGGTATCCTTCCCTAGTTTAACATCCTGGGTTTTACCCACATACAGCTCGTCGTCTACATCAAAGTAGGTAGTGCCTCCCTTATGCACCAGACCGATGGCAGGTGGTTTACTGCTGTTGGAATAAGCGTTTGCACTGAACTGCCCGGTGTAGCTCCCGTTCTTGTTATCGAACATGGCACGAATCATCTTTGATGAAGTGATATCATCGCTATCGTATTTCAGCTGAAAGAACAGGTCGTTGATTTCAAATCCGCAGACGCCGATCATGTTGTTTCGCACATCACGGATTGGAACGTAGACGTACCTTGCCTTTTCCCAGGTCTCAGGAATTGACATGGTGGAAGTCAGCACATAGTGAACGTTTTCGGAGAAAACCTCTTCCGCCGTCTGGAAGAAATCAGTTTCAATCTCACTCTGCCAGCCGCTGTGAAAGTTAATCCCCTGATTCTTTCCTGTTGTAAAAGAACCGCGGTACAACGTAAACTTGTTGTTTACCGTATTCTCTGAATACAGGTTGATGTATTTTAAATAGATTCCGTTGCAGGATGTTGATGGCTTTGATGTTTTTTCGTCGACAGAGGCATCGAGAAAATAGAAGGCACCGCTGGATGGTGCCAGCTGCATGTTCAGATAAACGGTGTCATACAGGTAATCCTGCATTTCATTCAGCCTGTCCGGAGATCCGTGGAGCTGGTCAAATGTCAGATTTTCAGAAACCAGGTAGGCCTGTATTTTGTCCTCCATCTGATGGGCGAAGGAAATCGCAAAAGCTGCCAGGTTGTCGTAGTCGTGTTCCACGGATTCTGTAAAGGTTTGCAGCTGTCCGTTAAAAGTGTTCTCTATCTCTGTTCTCGATGGGTTCAATGCGCCAAAGAGATTCAGAAGGAGAATAATCAGGGCCAGGATCATGGCAATCAGGGAGACAATATACAGGATAAACCTGCGTCGTAGGGATAAATCACCTGTCTCAAAATACTTTTTCATGAGTGCCTCCTTACTCGGACGTAATCCTGATGAGATGCTTCAGAGATGATTCTGCCAATTGGGTCAGCAGAACCTGATCCTTACTGCCACCTGACTGTTTCAGGTATTCCTGGCGTGCTCCACGCAGTACATATTTTACATTTTCCTCAAAGGTCTGCTGGACCTCGGATGCACGATCGTACAGCGGAAGCTGATAAAATTCGTACTCCTCTGCCATGGTGCCGACAGAAGTGTACAGACTGTGATACTTTTCATTTTTTACGACGTCAATATCAGAAAGAAGAGCATCAAAGCCTTCGTTGGTAACAGGTAGATAGCCTGCCGCCGTAACGAAGTCGAGATTGTGTTCTTTTTCTGTCAGCCATTTTGCAAACAGGTATGCCCCGTAATTCTTTCTTTCATCTTCGCTTTTGATTGCGAAAAGACCGCCCCCGCGGTGAACGGCTGCCTTCTTATTTTCCTTAAACAAAGGATACGGCATTGCAACCGCCGTAATCTGTTCGATGCGGTTATCCTCGTAGATGACTTCGTCAGGCTGGTAAAGCACGTCCGCCGTAGAGCCTGTATTTGCGATAATCTCTGCAGTTTTCCAACGGGATGCAGCATAGCCGTCGTCTAAACAGATGCCGCCGTAGATTGCAGCTTCGGCCAAAGGCATCCATATGTTTCTGAAAGCCGGATCGTCAATTTGCAATTCACCGTCTTTGATGAACGCTTTGCCAGCAGCCTTCATGCCCACAAAGGCATAGTTGTAGTAGTCGTTGAGCTGGAGAAAATGACGTTGACCGGACCAGTCGTAATAGGTTTTAGATGCATCAAAAATACCGTCAAAGGTTGTCAGATCCGTGACGTTGATACCTGTTTCTCTAGAGAAACGGTCAAAGAGGGTTTTGTTCAGATAGAAAGCCTCCGTAGATTTTGCAATTGGAAGCATGAGAAGGTTTCCATCGAAATAGCCTTCCTCGAGAAACTCCCCTTTGAATTGAGAAAGTTCAGACTCGGCAAAATAGTCGCCCCATGACAGAAGTTTTTCCTGGCCAACAATCTGTACGACACGTGGATATGCCGTGAATAAGTCAGGAAGCTTTTCTGCTCCCGGCTCTCCGTTAGTCGAAGCCGATAAGGCCTGGTCGATGGCGGAGGAGCTGGTAACGGAGACAACGTTAATGGTAACACCATGCTCTTTGCCGACGGTGCGATTGAACTCGTCGATAGCGGTGTTCAGTGGTGATTCTGTCTGACTTCCATAGACGTGCCACATAGTCAGCGTAACAGGGTGATCTGCGCTGGGCTTTTTGCGGTCTGCGCAGCCTGAAAGCATCATTGCGACGCATAGAATGAGAATCAATAGTAAAGATAAAAACTTCTTTTGCATAATACCAGTTCCTTTCGGTCAATTCTTAGGAAAACTTTTGCTCGTCCTACCCATTTCTAAAAATTGGGTGGGGAAACAAAAGACAAGAATCTGTATAATAGAATTGCAAGGTACCGAAGGAGGGTATAAACTTGCCTCGATTTATTGAATACAAAGGGTACCCTATTATGTTTTTCATAATAGCTCTGCGAAATTTGCCGATCCTGCAGAGCGCGCCCTTTGTATTTTTTATGTTATAATGCTACTTCGATTCTACGGCCTTTGCCACCGCCACCAGCTCCTTACGGGAGGAAACGCCCAGCTTACCGTAGATGTTCTTGTTGTGATATTTCAGCGTGTTTTCCTTGATGCCCAGGACCGACAGGACCTCTTTGGTGGTGGAGCCTTCCAGATACAGGTCGAAAATGCGGCGTTCCGTCTGGGTCAGGGCCGCGAGTCCTTCTGCGAAGAGTTCCCGCTTGCCGGCATCCAGATGCAGTGTTCCGTTTTCCAGCTCATGCTGGCGGGCGAGTTTTTGGAACCTGATCTTGTCGTCCTGCACCTTCAGCATTTCCACCTGCAGCATCTTCAGGAAGATGATGAACAGGCCGGTCATGACGTAGGAGATAGACAGAAACTCGAAGTTGATGTTAGCAAACTGCTCCATCAGCCATACGCCGATATTGACGAAAACTGCAGCCGCCAGAATGGTAGAGTGCAGATTCTGCTCCAGGTTCCGCTTCTTGGAACCGCGTCGGATGCAGACAATCATGGTCAGGAAATAGACCGCCAGGTACACGTAGTAGAGCATATGCCATGGGCCGTGTTCTTTGACCAGCATGGTCGCGCCATCAGATTCTGCAAGGGTCACGTCTGCGTAGTAGATGTCCAGGTATCCCGGGCTTGCTGCGACAAAGAATACTCCGATGCTGACCGCGATCAAAAGACAGGGCAGCCATTTCCGGCACTGGATTTCCAGTGCCTGCAGGATGATCATCAGCATGGACAGCGGCAGGAAGACCGAGCCTGCGTAAGACAGGCGGTTTGCCCAAAGAGCGGCGTCCAAAGTATCCGATATGGAAAGGACAAAGTATCCGGTGTTTACCACGAAGATGGCCGTAAACAGCACGAAGAACCAAGCCTCTTTCTTTTTTATCATGACAAAATATGCAGCAAGCAGCAGGAGTGACAGTACCGCCGCAATGGCATAGATGCTGGAAATAATCAAATAGGGACCTCCAAAAGTTTTATTTCTTGAAAAATATGGTTACCCACCCAAAACGACGTTTTGGGTGGGGGTTTTTGTTTTTTCGGGTAGTACAATATACACATATTATACTTTGAAGAAAGAAGGCTCGTCAAGACAGAAAGGAGGAGGGAATAATGACAAAGAGAAGCATATTATTACGAAAATGCGTGACCATCATGCTGTCACTGGCATTGGTATTCGCCATGATGCCGATGGTGCCGGGGGCAGTGGAGAAGGCAGAGGCAGCAGAAACTGCCAATACGGTCCTATACATTACCGACAAAAGCGGAAATGTAACGGCGCTTAATGAAGCTGAATTAAAAAGTGATGCAGGTGACCTTGCAGTTGACCATTGGAAATGGAATGCTGCAGATAAACAGCTGGAATTATCAGGATTTGATGGACAGCGCATTGAATCAGATGGTGATCTAAACATCGTGTTAACAGGAAGTAACAAGGTTACCATGCCGGCATCGGCAGGAGATACAGAAACAGTATATGGTATCCGTTCCACCGGCGGAGCCATCACGATGCAAGGTGACGGCGCGGGAGGACGAGACAGTCTTACCGTAGAGCAGACCGCTATCCAGAATATGAAGGCAAAATATTATGCGATTGCACCGAAGACTCATTCTACAAGTGTGACCGTGACAGACTGTAATCTTGCTGTCAATATGTCTGCGGCGACTGCTGCAGATGGTTATGTCTATGCTGCACGGGATGCAGTGGCAGGAGATCTGTATGCAACCGGGGATGCAAATGTGGATATGAATCTTGCAGTAGCATGGATTAGCGCCGTTAGCAGACTGTATGCACAGACAAGCGGAACCATTGATATTGCAATTACCGATCCGGACGATTCCGATGCAGTGGAAC
>JAFWZZ010000001.1 GCA_017522185.1 Bacillota bacterium
CTTCAATAATGTATCTCAATCTGTCAGCTGCCTCGGAATGTCTTCCACCAAACTGTTTGTTGAAGTGAATATACTTTTCCTTCAGTTTTCTTAATTCAGCCAAATTAGGATCGATGTCGAATAACATGTTTTCGATTTCTGTTGCTCTTTGTCTTATATTGTTCATCCGACAAACCCATTCCATTTGGTTGTCTGCTTTAAGCTGCTCGGTCACACCCTCACGTTCAGCCATTTGTTTAACCAAATGGTTGAACATATCTTCGGCATCACGGTTAAGCTGAAGAAGATAATCATACAGTGTATGTTCGCTTAGCATTTTGTTATAGAAAGATTTGCAATGTTTTTGAATATGATTCAAATGTCGTTGACCCCATACGCCGATTGGCTCACGTTCAGGTTCGTCCTCGCCGGCGATGATATAGTAATCACCGCACAGTTCATATTTGAGTCCAGTTCTTTCGTCTGTGATAAATCTCGCTAATTGTTCCATCATTATACCTCCTTGTAAATCACTTTAATCTTCTTCTGTTTAGAGTGAATAACTTTCAATAAAACTTCATCCAAAGCATCGGTATACTTTCCATCTGCAATGAGTTTGTTTCGCATTTCGTTCATACAATTCACGATCACCCGACGTTCAAAATCATTAAATGCGATATAATATTTCTTTTCTTTCATCTTAGCACTCCTTTAGCAAGTCTTTGAATGGAACTTCATCATTTACAAAAGTATCATAAGTGAAATTAGCGCCCAAACGGAAACCTATAATAAAACTATCAAGGTTTGATTCACCGTTCACAACACTCCAAGCATTAGAAAATTCAAGAAATTTCTTTTTGCTTTCACCCGAAAGATTCTCAGTCAAGAAATCTTCGTTTAGCATCAACACTTCCATTTGTTTCTGCACGGCCTTGTTTTCTTTGGTGCTACGTGATTGTGGATCAAGGTTGCCGTAATAAAATTCTTCAATAAACTTACCCATAAAAATACCTCCTTTAAGTTTCTACAATAATTGTACTTAAAGAAGGTAGTATAGTCGAATGTACCGATATAAAAAGAATAAAAGATAAGAAAAAAGAGAGAAGCCGAAACTTCTCTCAATTCTCTTGCCCGCAATGCTCGTACCATTAAAATGTACGATGCGTCTTCTCATTTTTTACTGCTTAGTCTTCTAAATCATTTTGAAATGCTTTAATGCATCCATAATCGCATCTTCTTTTTCTTTAGGGCACTGCGGAACTCTATGGCCTGCTTTTCCCTTATTATAGTTTTCTCTTTCTATAATACCGCATTTGGTTTTAACTTGCGATATATATAGCGAAGATACTTTAAGCCCAAATTTGTTAAGCACGTATTCTTTGATTTCCGGATACGTAGCTTTAAGCTCGGCGGCAGTTGTATCAAACTCTGTAAGGTCGATTGTTATGTCGATATGTTCGTCAGGTCGGCGTTGGGACAAAAGAGCAACCGTCTCACAATGATTACTATGCGGGAACATATCCACCGGTGTGGCCTCCACAAACTCATATCCATTGGCAGTTAAATACTTAATATCTCTCGCCAATGTGGCTGGGTCGCAGGACACGTAGACAATACGTTCCGGACCTACCTTCACTACGGTTTCCAGCAGTCTTTCGTCGCAGCCTGCACGAGGTGGGTCCAAGATGGCAACGTCGGCGCGGTCGATCATGATTTTGTTCGGGTCGTCGTCTGGTCTGTCGTCTGGCGCCAGTCCCACCATCTTTGGCATTTCGTCTTCGGCCTTGCCGCAGACATATCGTGCATTTACGATGCCGTTGAGTACGGCGTTACGGTTGGCGTCGATGACAGCGCCTTTGATCGTTTCGATGCCGATGACCATGCCGGCATCGCCTTTGCGACGCATTTCGTCGGCGCAGAACAGGCCAATGGTGCCCACGCCGCAGTATAAGTCAAGAACGGTTTCGCCGCCCTTCAGGTCCGCATATTCCAGGGCCTTGCCGTAGAGCTGCATCATCTGCTCCCGGTTCACCTGATAGAAAGACAGCGGAGAAATCTCAAAAGTCAGGCCGCCGATGGTTTCTTTGATGGTCGGCTTGCCTGCCAGGGTGATGCATTCCTCGCCCATGATGTCCTTGGTGTCGCCTTTATTGACATTGATGACTACGCTTTCCAGGTTGAATTCCACGCCGGCAAAAGGTCCGTCGTCGTAAACCGGAATGCTGTAAATGGCCTCGTCCAGCATCTGTACCAGTTTCTGGCCGTTTGGAATGCCCTTGCCGTTGATGACCAGCACCACCATAACCTCGCCGGTGCCGATGGCCGTCTTGACGATCATATGCTTCATCAGGCCTTTGTCCCATCTAGGGTCGTAGGACGTGATGTTGTCTTCTATCATAAACTGACGGAGGGCCTCTGCCGCCACCATAGCAGGTTCAGACTGCAGCAGGCAGTCCTGACAATCTACCAC
Organism: Bacillota bacterium; assembly: GCA_017522185.1. Classification (GTDB taxonomy): domain Bacteria; phylum Bacillota; class Clostridia; order Peptostreptococcales; family Anaerovoracaceae; genus Senimuribacter. Next base: position 2,450 of record JAFWZZ010000001.1, read on the forward strand.
GTCGTGGGTCTTTGCCTGATAAAATCCGATTCTAGGTTCGTGAACCGGTTCCACGATGCCGCCTTTCTTAGTAATCAGGCCGCCGGTGGACACAGGCATAGTCGCCTTGTTTCTGTATCTCCACGGTTCCGCCATACCGATGATTGGATTCATCTTTGGATCTTCCAGGCCGCCCAGACGGACCAGTCTGTCGCGTACCTGCTTTTCTTTCAGGGCCAGCTGACCTTCATAAGAGGTCGTGCCGAAAGAGCAGCCGCCGCACATTTTGTCATACGGGCAGAAGGGTTCTTCTCTATATGGGGAAGGCTCTACCAGCTCAATTAACCTCGCGAAAGCGTAGCGCTTCTTTAACTTCGTCAGTTCTACTTTTGCCACGTCGCCGATGACCGTGCCTTTCACGAACACTGCCAGGCCGTCAGCCTTACCGATACCCTGTCCTTCGGTACCGATATCTTCTATTTCAATTGTTAAGATTTGTCCTTTTTCCATTTTCGTCTCCTTACCAAATCATATACTTTTCTGCTTCTTCTCTCAGCCAGTCTCTGAAATCCGGATGGGCGATACCGATCAAAGCTTCCACCCTCTGGCTCACGTTAAGGCCACGCAGCCACGCGATGCCGTACTCTGACACCACATAATCCACATCGTTTCGGGAGGTGGTAATCACCGTGCCCGGCTCGTGCATCGGCACAATCTTTGATCGAAGCACCGGGTTGCCGTCTGCATCCTTTGTGGTGTAAGTGGAATGCAGAGCGATGATGGACTTGCCGCCAGGGGACATCTGAGAACCCTGGACCGTTTCCGCCTGTCCACCGGAGCCGGAGAACTGCATGTGTCCCACGGACTCGGAAGCGCACTGACCGGTCAGGTCGATAGCCAGAGTAGCGTTAATCGACACGAACTTGTTGTTGCGGCCGATGGTGTACGGGTCGTTGGTATAAGTCGCCGGCTTAAACAAAACCGACGGATTGTTGTCCAGAAAATCATAAAGTTTCTTGCTGCCCATGGTAAAGGAGCAGACGGAGTAACCTTCGTTGAAGCCCTTCTGTGAGTTGTCCACGGCGCCACATTCAATCAGATCCACCATGGTTTCCGTGAACATTTCGGAGTGGATTCCCAGGTGTTTGCGGGTCTTCAGTTCGTTGGCCACGGCGTTTGGAATGTTGCCGATACCCAGCTGGATGGTGGAACCGTCTTCCACCAGGGACGCGATGTACTTGCCGATAACCGCATCTGTCTCGCCGTAGGCACCGTATGGCACTTCCGGAATCGGACGGTCAGACTCGACCAAAGCGTCCACCTCAGAAATATGAATCATGGTATCGCCGAAGGTTCTCGGATAGTTAGGGTTCACTTCCAGCAGCACCAGCGCACCGTCGCGGACCAGCTCCATCTCATACACGGAGCTGATAGACAGAGACAGGTAGCCATGGTCGTCCATCGGTGCAACTGTCGCCATTAAAACCGGTCTGCGGCCGTCATGCTTTGCCCTGAACAAAGCCTTATTCAATGCCGTGGTGGAATGCTGGGGGATGTCGCTGACCATTTTGTTCTTCTGGGCTTTGCGGAGGTCACCGTTAAAGAACCATGCGTTGTGCTGAATCACGCCGCGCAGCTCCTCGTCGTGGAACCAATCGTACTTGTGAATCGGCAGGCAGGTGTTGAACACCACGTCCTTGACACCGGTGGTCTTCAGATGCCCCATGTGCTGCAGAATGGCATCCGGTTCCGACGCAGCCTGGGCACAAAAAATATAGTCACGATCCTGAATCAGCCCAAGTAGCTGCTCCGGATCCATCTTTTTCTCTTGGTATAATGCTTCGAAAGTCTTCATGGTAAAACTCCTTTCATCGTACCTTCCATTTTACCATACTTATTGACCAAAATGGACAAAAACAGTATGATTTATCTATCACTTGCAGGAGGTTCACTTATGAACATCAAAATCGACAACGCCCGCGTGGAAATCACGCTGGTTGAGCATTCTCTTTCTCCTGATTTTTCCCTGCCGGGGGAAATGGAGGGGAATCCGAAATATGCAGTCACAGACTATCAGGAGGCACTATCAAAGGCGCCAGCCTTCACCCGTATCTGCCTCACCATACATACATCGCCAAATTCCGATTTTCAAATGGAAGGATGGCTGCCGGATGCCGACGCCTGGAACGGCCGCATGATGACCATCGGAAACAGCGGCTCTGCCATGACAGTGAATCATCTGGCCCTGCTGGGGGCTTTGATGGACGGATTCGCGTCCTTTCATTGTAACCTTTCGACCCGAGATGATCTGGACCGCGGCATCGGCAACCCGGAAATCTGGAAAGACTTCGGCTGGCGAGCAACCCATCTGACTACGGAAATCGGCCGCCAGGTTGTTGCGCAAAATTACGGCCAGACGGAAGCATACCGTTACTTCTACGGCTGCTCCACTGGAGGCCAGCAAGGTATCTCCGCTGCGGAACGGTTCCCGGAAGATTATCACGGCATCGTGGCCGTGGCGCCTGCCTTCAGCCGTGTACATCTCCATCTGTATTTTCTCTGGAACGTGCAGCAGCTGATGCACCCGGACGGTACTTTCGTCTTCTCCGGGGACGAAGTTAGAAAGTTAAGCGACATCACCATCGGCTACTTCCAGTCTCTTGGTGACGGACAGCCGGGAGATTATTTCGTGACCAACCCAAGACTGACCGATGCCCAAATGAAGGAACTATTTGTCCAAATCCGCCAGGCTGCTTTCCTGACAGATGATCAGCTGAACCGACTTTGGAAAGTATATACCGGCCCGGTGAATCCTGAAACCAGCGAGCGTCTTTACTGCGGCTTCGCACCTGGTGCGGAACCCGGCTTCTTCGGCCTCAATGCGGTGAAAATACCGGGATACACCTACGAATACCTCTATCCCGTACGCTGGCTTGCCGGTCAGGGATTCGAAGATTTTGATATCTGGGACTGCGATGTCTTTGCGCTGGCAGAAAATGAAACAGTAAAGGCCCTCTCCCGGGAACTGAACACAGACTCTGCCGACGTCTCCGCCTTCAAAGCTGCCGGCGGCAGGCTCATTATGACCGGCGGTGCTATGGACGCGGTGGTTCCGGAACCCAATATTACCAGTTATTACGAGCGCGTTGCCGCGGCACAGGGCGGCATGGGACAGGCCCGGGACTTCTTCCGCTACTTCATCGTGCCCGGTTTCTCCCACTCCATCAAAGGCGGTTTGGGCACCGACTACATTGGCCATGCCGATGGCTCCCTGCCCGAAAGCACCGGCTACATCCCTGTGGCCTATTATGATGCAGGCATGGTGCAGGCCATCATGGACTGGGTGGAAAAGGGCATCGCGCCAGATACCATCACTGCTACCGGATTCCTGGAAATGAAGCACGGCGGCATCCTGGTACCAGACCCGGACAAAGGCCTCCGCTTTCAGCGCCAGGTAAAAGCTTATCCGGCAGATGGACTGTGCACGCCGGCTCCGCGGGCGGAAAAGTATTGGACGTATGAATAACACTGTAACAGATACAAAAAAGGAGCTATCTCATAGCTCCTTTTCCTTTTATTTCTTCTTACTCTTCTTCTTCGGCTTGATCTGATGGCGCTGCTTTGTCGCTTTCTTACTCTTACTCTTGCCGGAAGTTTTTTCTTTCTTGTCCTTCTTCCTGTCGCGCTTGTCTCTGTCGCCTTTGTCGCGCTCGCGGGAACCTCTGGAACCGGGAACTTCCAGTTTGCGTTTCTCTCTCTTTTCACGCTCCCTACGCTCTCTTTTCTCTCTGTTTGCCTTACGGTCCTGCTTGGTTTCTTCGCCGACCTCTACTTCCAGCTCGCCTAAGTTCTGGCGCAGGAAGCATGCAGCCACGTAAAGTGGATCGTGTTCTTCTTCTACGCACTTCTTATAGACGATCTTCATGTATGCGTTCAGGTCTTTGCCGTCGCAGTACTCGATGGCGTCGGCCACGGTTCTGTGGGCTTTGACCGTCATGGCACTACCTGCTGTCGGCATGTCGCGAAGCTTGATTCTGGTATTGCAGTATTCTTCCAGAGAGTCGATTTTGTACTGTTCTCTTGCGGTGATCAGGGAAATCGCCTTGCCGCGTCTGCCCGCTCTGCCGGTACGGCCGATACGGTGCACATACCATTCCATATCCTGTGGCATGTCGTAGTTGAAGACCATGTCGACATCGTCTACGTCAATACCGCGGGCAGCTACGTCTGTTGCCAGCAGCAGCTCCAGATTGCCGTTTCTAAACAGGTTCATGACACGGTCTCTCTGATGCTGGGACAAGTCGCCGTGAATGGCTTCTGCGGAATATCCCTTCGCCTTCAGCACCAGGGTCAGCTGGTCTACCTTGCGCTTCGTATTACAGAAGATCAAAGCACGTTTCGGTGACATATAGTCGATCAGTCTGCAGAGGGAGGTATCCTTCTCACGACCTTTGATGATGTAGTAGCTCTGCTTGATGGCCGTTACCGTCATTTCTTCCGCCTCTACGCGAACCAGCGCTGCATCCTTCTGATATTCGTCTGTGATTTCCAGGATTTCCTGTGGCATGGTTGCGGAAAACAGGGCCGTCTGTCTCTCTTCCGGCAGTTCCTGACAAATGGTTTCGATGTCTTCACGGAAGCCCATGTTGAGCATCTCATCCGCTTCGTCCAGAACCAGCATCTTCAGTTCTGGGAATGCCAGCGTGCCACGTTCCATGTGGTCCATGATTCTGCCCGGCGTACCTACGATGATGTTGGCCTTACCCTGCAGCAGTCTGAACTGTCTGCCGATATCCTGGCCGCCATAGATGGCAACGACGCCGATGTGAGGCATATACTTTGACATCTTCTTGATTTCTTCTGCCGCCTGAATCGCCAGTTCTCTGGTCGGACAAAGAACCAGCCCCTGGATGCCATTGCACTTTTTGTCGATGGATTCGATCATGGGAATGCCGAAAGATGCCGTCTTGCCGGTACCCGTCTGGGCCTGACCGATGATGTCTTTGCCAGACTGGAGAACCGGAATCGCCCGCTCCTGAATCGGCGTCATATCGACGAATCCCATCTCGTCCAGGGCTTTCAAAATATTCTCATGTACATTAGATTCACTGTATTTCATGTTTACACCTGAATTCCCTTTGGTTTTGTATCCATGGTCATGAAGCTGGCCATTGCAGTCGCCGCAACTTCACCGGTTTCCGCGTCGATGGCCTTGCCCAGACATCTTACCAGTCTCTTGCCTACCTGCGTGTAGTCGATGCAGAAAATGTATCTGTCCGCGTTCATGGCTCTCAGGAAGCTTACGGAGATGTCCGTTGTAGTCACGAACTGCTTGGTCATACCTACCGCGCCCATACCCATGGTTGTATCAAAAACTGCAGAAATGATGCCGCCGTGTACGCCGCCATATGGGTTTCTGCACCATTCCTGTACATCAAAAATGAACTCTGCAAACTTGTCATCTTTGCTGCAGTCCTTCATCTTCAGGTCCAGTTTGGCATTCAGTCTTTCCGGCTGCAGGCTGGAGCGGTCGATGACTTCTTCCATTTCCATTGCAAATTCTATATCTTTTACGTCTTTCATGTTTCGTTCTCCTTGTAGTGAAATTGTAACAATATATTTTACCATATTTTGATTCGGAATTAAAGCAGATATAACTTGATGATTTTGTCGATATAGTCCATGTTGATGGAGTTTTTACCTAAATCAAATGATGCGATAAAGTTATCCCACAGATAGTATCCCACTTGATGGAATTCTTCTATTCTGTTTATATTTTTAAGACGGTAATCGTCCTCTTGCATTTTCCCGAAATGTTCCCAAATAAAGATTTTTCCATCCTTTGGCCGCTTGATAACAAAGTCAGGATAAATATAGCGTCCATTCACATACATCTTAGATTCATATTTGAACTCAATACCATATGATGTCAGTGCCATAGCGATGAGCATTTCGGATTTCGAGGCAAACCGGATTCCATTCCAGATATGTACTCTGTGTTCATCATGGTATGTGTTTTGTTGTGCTTCTATGGATGCCCAATTGGAGTTTGTTTCAGCCAACGGACGGTAGCCTTTGATAGTTCGCTGTATAACAGGAATATTAAAATTGATGGCCTCAAGCTGACGTTGCAGAGTATCTCGGAAAAGATATTCATTTCTGAGTTTCTCCTCTTTTCGCAGGCTTACCAAACTCTTTCCTTTCCTTAAATAAAAGTATTTCTTTCCTTTTGCAGTTTTCTTTACTAATGTGCCCTTTGGCAACACGCGAATTTGATTCTGAATACGATCTTTTTCACGCTCCAGAAAATGTAATTGCGCGATTAAGGTATCTTTAAACCACATTTTTCTTCTCCCTTCAAAGAATTGTGGAAATATTTTACATTATTGTATGCATTTAGTCAATCATTAAGAGTGATATTCCCACATCTCGTTATATCAAAGTTGCCAGCACATCTGAGGTTTTCATTAAGCGCTTATTTGTTTTCTTATGAAAATATTTTTCCAGAAAAAGAAAACTCAGCGATTCACCTTGCTCACATGTTTTCCTTTTCTTTAATTAGGTTTTCTGAAGAAAACTTTTATTGCATAATTGAAAACTAGCATCGGCTTTTATCATAATTGTTTTCAAATCTTGATATAACGTTTTCTATAGAAAACAAATCCCCAAAATCCGAAAACTCTATCGGCAAAATCAAAGAATAGTTTTCCTTTTTATTATATAGTTTTCAATGGAAAACTTTTTACAGCAAAAGGAAAACCATCTCATAAATACTCATAAATACAGTGAAAAAACATTAAAAGAGCGCCTCTCCAAGACTTCTTGAAGGGCGCTCTTCCACTCATTACATATTACTACGTCTTTCCTCAATCGCTTCGGCAATCATCATATCTTTTACCTTCATCAGACGGGTCTGGTTTCCACGTTCGTTTTCGTCCAGTTTCATCTGAATATACTTGATGGTTACCTGCAGCTGTGGAATCATAACGTATTCCAGTGCGTTTACACGACGGCGGGTCTTTTCCAGTTCAGCCGCAATCAGCTGCACTTCTTTTTCCTTTGCGGCCAGTTCCAGCAGCAGCGGGAAGATATCGGTTAAGCCACTGATGGCATTATCCAGTTCCCCGGAGGTGGAGGCATAGCCGTAAGGGTAAATATCCCCGGCGTCGGAGGCCGTAGTCTCGAAAGAGAACACCGGCACGTTTACGCTCATGATATTCTTATTTCCTACATCGAGAACGACACCCTGTTTTGGAATCATCAGGGATTCTTCCATGATTTCACGACTCATTACCGCGCTGGCAATGGAGAAGTTCTGGTACATGCCGGTCAGCCGCTGCTCAACGGCTTCACGCAGTCGTCCGTTTTCTCTGGCCAGCTCCAGAAACTCTTTCATCAGCTCGTCTCGCTTGTCTTTCATCAGCTTGTGACCACGAGTCGCTGTCTTCAGACGTTTCTTCAAAGCCGTCAGGTTCATTCTGGTAGGATTTACATTTAATCTTTCAGCCAAGATTCATCACCCACCTTAAACTAACCTAAATATTTTTCGATGTATTTATCCTTGATTCTCTTCAGTTCGCTCTTTGGTAATAACTTCAGCAGTTCCCAACCAAGATTCAGTGTATCTTCGATGGTTCTGTCAGTTTCGTAGCCCTGAGATACGTACTGCTTTTCGAATTCCTGGCTGAACTTCGCGTACATCAGGTCGACTTCAGTCAGTGCCGCTTCACCCAGGATGGTCATCAGTTCCAGACATTCCTTACCACGTGCGTAAGCTGCGAACAGCTGGTTCATGGTATCTGCATGGTCTTCACGAGTCTTGCCTTCGCCGATACCCTTATCCTTCAGACGGGACAGAGATGGTAATACGTCGATTGGCGGCATCAGGCCCTTACGATACAGTTCACGGGATAAGATGATCTGACCTTCTGTGATATATCCTGTTAAGTCAGGAATTGGATGGGTCTTATCGTCTTCCGGCATAGTCAGGATTGGAATCATCGTGATGGAACCTGGCATGTCTCTCTTTCTGCCGGCTCTTTCGTACATAGTAGCCAGGTCAGTATACATGTAACCAGGGTAGCCACGACGACCAGGAACTTCCTTACGTGCTGCAGATACTTCACGAAGCGCTTCTGCATAGTTTGTGATATCTGTTAAGATAACCAGCACGTGCATGCCTAAATCGAATGCCAGATATTCTGCTGCAGTCAGTGCCATACGCGGTGTCGCGATACGTTCTACTGCAGGGTCGTTAGCCAGGTTCATAAACATTACGGTTCTGTCGATGGCACCTGTTCTACGGAAGTCAGATGCGAAGAAGTCAGCTTCTTCGTATGTGATACCGATGGCTGCGAATACTACCGCGAAGTTACCGGCATCATCGCCACGTACTTTCGCCTGTCTTGCAATCTGTGCCGCCAGGTTTGCGTGAGGCATACCGGAACCGGAGAAGATTGGCAGCTTCTGTCCTCTAACCAGTGTGTTCAGACCGTCGATGGCAGATACACCAGTCTGGATAAATTCCGCCGGATAGTCACGAGCCGCAGGATTCATAGCCAGACCGTTGATGTCTAACTTCTTTTCCGGAATGATTTCAGGACCGCCGTCTGCGGGTCTTCCCATACCGTCGAACACACGACCTAACATTTCAGGAGATACAGCCAGCTCTGTGCCGTGACCCAGGAATCTGACTGCACTGTCTTTCAGGTTGATGCCGGCAGCACCTTCGAACAGCTGCACCATGGCATCGTTACCGTTAATTTCTAAAACTTTGCAAAGTCTCTTTTCACCGTTTGGTAAGATGATTTCACCCAGTTCGTCATAAGTTACATTTTCAACACTCTTAACCAGCATCAAAGGTCCTGCAACTTCTGATATTGTCTTATATTCTTTAATCATCGTCTTCAGCCCCCTTACTGATCAGGTCAGCAGCTTCTGCCTGAAGCTGTGCCATTGTTTCTTCAAATGCTGTATCAACAGATGCTTCTTCGATATACTTAAATCTACCGATGACTTCACGTACCGGCATAGAAACCAGACCGTTCAGTGGAGCACCCTTTGCAATCGCATCTTTACATACTTCATAGTATGCCAGAATCAGCTGCAGCATCTTGTACTGCTTGTTCATGGAAGCATAAGTATCTACATCGTGGAATGCGTTCTGGTGCAGATAGTCTTCACGAATAGACTTTGCAGCTTCCAGCTTGATTCTGTCTTCGCTGGACAATGCGTCAACCCCTACCAGCTGAACGATTTCGTTCAGTTCTGCCTCTTCAGACAGCATAGCCAGCGCCTGGGCACGTAGCTGCGGGAAGTCAGCCGCAACGTTTTCTTCATACCATTTTGTCAGTCTGTCAACATACAGGGAGTAACTCTGCAACCAGTTGATGGCTGGGAAGTGTCTCTTGTATGCCAGGGAGGAATCCAGACACCAGAATACCTTTACGATACGTAAGGTCGCCTGGGATACCGGTTCGGAAATATCGCCGCCTGGAGGAGATACGGCACCGATTGCAGATAATGCACCTACACGGCCTTCCTTACCCAGGGAAACGGTTCTGCCGGCTCTTTCATAGAACTGTGCCAGTCTGGAACCTAAGTAAGCAGGGTAACCTTCTTCACCAGGCATTTCTTCCAGACGACCGGACATTTCACGAAGAGCTTCTGCCCATCTGGATGTGGAGTCTGCCATCAACGCTACGGAGTAACCCATATCTCTGAAATATTCTGCGATTGTAATACCTGTATAGATAGACGCTTCACGAGCCGCTACCGGCATGTCGGAAGTGTTTGCAATCAGAACAGTTCTCTTCATCAGGGATTCGCCGGAGCGAGGGTCCTTCAGTTCCGGGAATTCCATCAGTACGTCTGTCATTTCGTTACCACGTTCACCACAGCCGATGTAAACTACGATATCTGCGTCTGCCCATTTTGCCAGCTGGTGCTGTACAACGGTCTTACCGGAACCGAAAGGTCCTGGAACTGCTGCTACACCGCCCTTTGCGATTGGGAACATGGTATCGATAACACGCTGACCTGTAACCAGAGGCATTTCAGGAACCAGCTTTTCCTTGTATGGTCTGCCGCGACGAACCGGCCACTTCTGCATCATGGTCAGTTCAGCCAGGGATCCGTCTGCCTTACGAACGGTGCATACCACTTCGTCTACGGTAAACGAACCACCCGTGATGCTTTCAATCACACCTTCCACACCATAAGGCACCATGATTCTCTGTTCTACGATGACAGTTTCCTGTACCGTACCGATAATATCACCGGCTTCAACGGAGTCGCCAACTGCAGCAGTCGGAACGAATTCCCACTTCTTTTCGCGGTCTAAAGAAGGTACCTTGATTCCTCTTTCGATGTTAGAACCGGACAGTGCTCTCATGGCTTCCAGCGGTCTCTGAATACCATCGTACATGGTTTCGATCAGACCAGGGCCCAGTTCTACAGACAGCTGTGCACCTGTGGTTTCAACCGGTGCGCCAGGTCCTAAACCTGCAGTTTCTTCATATACCTGAATGGAGGCCATGTCGCCTCTCATTTCAATGATTTCGCCAATCAGACCAAGATCACCTACACGAACTACGTCGAACATATCCGCATGTTCCATGCCGGATGCGACAACCAGTGGTCCTGATACTTTAACGATTTTTCCTTGAGTCATTTATTTTCCACCTCCAAATAGGATGTCTGCCCCAACGGCTCTTTCTACGGCCTTACTTACGTTTCTCATGCCGCTGCCGGACGGGCCTTCTTTACCGGGGATTGCGATAATCGCCGGGATTCTTTCATCTTTGTACTTGTCTATTTCTTCGCTGATCTGCTCAGCTAAAATTTCTGTTACATAAATGATAGCAAAATCTTCTTTTCCGATTTTTCTCAAAATCTTCCTTGCTTCATCGGCCTGATCACAGGTAAACACCTCCAGGCCTACAGCCTTAAAGCCAAGGACACTTTCTCTATCACCGATAATTCCGATTCTATACATAAGCTTCCCTCAGTCTTTCTTTCAGTGTTTCCTCTGGGATACCGACCAGTTTGCCGGTCAGAACCATACGCAGATTCTTCAGTTCCATTTCCTTCGCTACATAAAATGCTGCAATCGGTTCGATACCTGCCGTGACGAACTGTGCGCCCTTTGCGTATCTGACTTTCAGATTGTCACAAAGCTTTTCCATCAAAGCATAACTGCCGCCGGATGCCGCTTCTGCCGCACCGCGTCCTACCACTTCACCGAATCCATACAGATCCAGTCTTTCACCAATCTGCTGATAGGTCTCACCGTACAGTTCCATCAAACTAGATAAATCAATCTTACCGCCTTCCAGGAAGACCTTTGCCAGGAACTCCGCAGGTTTTCCAATCTGCTTCACTCTCACAAATGTCTGTACGTTTAAGATATCGATCAAAAGCTTCACGTAGCCGGTAACGAATTCGTTATCAGCTGCCTCAGCTTCTGCAAGCATTTCATCATAGCAGGCTCTGTCTAACAGGATGTCGATTTCCTGTGGATCTCTGCTCTTACCATAAGCTTCCACCGTATCTAACACAGCGTCACGGAGCACAGGTGGTGTGAACAGGAAGTTTCTTTCCTTTACCATCACTGCCAGCTCGCCGCCTTCCACTCTGCCGCCTTCCAGCAGATAGTCTGCCGGGTCTGTGCCCAGAGCTTCTGCCTTCAGGATTACCTTTGCATTATGGTAGTCAACCGGGAACTGTAAGAAGGCCAGCTCATCTCTTTCGGGGATCACGCCCAGCACCAGATCAGCCACGCGGGACTGTTCCGCCGCTAGTACTGCCTCGAAATCTCTTGGATTCGCCAGTTCTTTCCCGTCACCGTAACCAAACTCATGGAGAATGGTCATCGCTGCCTGGATGCTGCCTGCATCTGCTACTCTGTTTAAATCCGCCGCAGATAACAGTGTCAGCTCGTTTCCTCTGATGACTGCGCAAGGATATTGGTATTCATTGCTTCTATGCTTTCCCATAGATCCATCTCCTTACTCAAACAGTTTTCCTGCAACTTCACTGTTCATTGCTTCCTTATGCTCTGCAACCAGAGCCTCTACAGTGTTGTTGATAAATACTTTTCCTGCCTGCAGGAAGAAACCGCCAGCTATTGCTCTCGTTTCCTCTGCTACAACAAAAGTTCCGCCTGCTGCCGCGCTCAGCTTTTCGCAAACCTTAGCACCTACAGCAGCCTTATCTCTTTCGTTAAAGATCAAAGCGCCTTCCTTTTCCCCTGCAGCCTTGCCCAGGGCAACCAGGAAGTCCACATATTCTTCTTCCGGAAGCTGGCTCAGTGCCTGAACGGCCTGCGCAAAACAGTCTTCCAGCAGTTCCTGCTTCTGTCTTAACACCAGTTTTCTGCAGTCGATGGCTGCAACCGAACCGTGTCTTTCAATCAAAGTTTCCTTCATCTGCCGGCCGCGTGCAGTTTCAGATGATACGAAGTCATCTGCTTCTTTGCGTGCAGCTGCCAGAATTTCATCAGCTTTTGCTTTTGCTTCGGCAAGAACAGCTTTTTTCTTTTCTTCTGCATCTCCAACGATCTTGGAGGTTATCTTTTCAATACTCATCGCTTTCCGCCTTTCCGATCAAAGTTTCTGATCACGTAAAGATTATACGTTTGTGCCTAACCAGATCAGAATGGAGATCAGTAACGCCAGGATTGCGTAAGTTTCTACCATTGCTGCGTAGATAACGCCCTTTGTCATCTGATCAGGTCTCTTTGCTGTCAGCTGTAAGCCTGCTGCTGCTGCCTTACCCTGCTGAATACCAGAGATGATACCTACAATACCGATTGGCAGACCTGCTGCAAACAGGTAAGCACCCTGTGCTACAGTTAAATCAACCATGCCGCCGCCGATCATGCCCAGCTTCAGGATGATTAAGAAGGCTACTACGAAACCATAGATACCCTGTGTACCAGGCAGTACCTGTAATACCAGTGTCTTACCGAACTTCTTAGGGTCTTCTGTGATAACGCCTGCAGCTGCCTGACCTGCAATACTTACACCGATAGCAGAGCCGATGCCGGCTAAGGATGCGATTGCTGCTCCTAACAGAGCTAATGTATTTCCGTCAAATAAACTTTCAAAAAGAGTCATGTCTATACCTCCTAGTATTTATCGTTTTCGATTCTGATATATTTTGTTTTGTTACCCATCGGTTCAAACGGTTCGCCGCCGTCTTCATAGAACTTGCCGAAGAATTCCACGTACTGCAGTCGGCATGTGTGTACATATGCGCCCAGCACGTTGATGGCAATGTTCAGAATGTGACCGAAGATAAAAATACATAACAGCAGGATTGCCCCTATAATGCCTCCACCGAAGATGGAACCCATGGTATTGACAACCTGGGCAATAACGCCGGTCGCCAGGCCTAAAGCCAGGATTCTGGAGTAGGACAAAATATCGGACAAGTAGCTGGTAATGTTGTACACGTTGGAAAGGCCGCCTATCACCTTGCCGAAACCTTTCCGCTTTCTTCCGCCTGTAAACAGAAGACCTAAAACGCCGACGATGGTCATCCACTGTCCGACGCCTGCAATAGCAGGTATTGCCATAGATCCGCCCAGCCATGCACAGATGCCGGTAATGGTCACGATCCAGAAACCTTCATCGCAGATTGCGTCAAACCATCTGCCGTCTTTGATGTCCATATAAGCTTTGATGCCCAGCCCTGTGAAAAGGTGTGCAACCCCCAACGCCAGGGAGAAAATCAACAGCTTGATTGGATCTTCTATCGGGTTAAACCAAATTGGTTTGATAACAAATTCTTTACCAAAGAAGACATCAGCAACAACCGTCGCAATATCGCCAAACCATCCTCCGAACAATGCCCCCCAGAAAGCGGTGGACAGTCCGCAATAGAAGAACATCTTGATCATTTTGTATGCCATGCCTTCCAGGTCGTACTTCTTCAGAATGATGAAGCAGGCAAGGCTCATCAGGATTCCGTAAGCCGCATCGGATAACATCATACCGAAGAAGACTACGTAGAATCCTGCAAAGATTTTCGTCGGATCAAAGCTTCCGTAAGCCGGCAATGCGTACATTTCCGTTACGGCTTCAAACGGTGTTACTATCGCGCTGTTGTCCAGGACAACTGGTGGCTTTTCATCTGCTTCCGGTTCAACAAAAAGGTAATAGCAGCCGGTCTCGCTGAGAATCTTTTCCGCTGCCGGTACGCAGATTTCCGGAATCCAGCCTTCCAGGAAGAAGGTCTGTGTGGTCTTCAGCAGCTTGCTGCGGTTCTTTTCCTTTTCAGATTCCAGGGAGACGATGTCAAAGTAAGCCTCGATGGCTTCTTTGGAAGCCACGTGGCTTCCCACCTGATTCCCTAAATCAACTAGTTCTTTTTTCTTTTCTTCCAGTGCTGCAAGCAGGCGGTCAGTACATTCTGCAGGCGTTCCTGTCAGTTCACCAAAGGTGACTTCTGTAAAACCGTTTCCTTTCATCGCTTCCAGCAGTTCTTCGTCATTTTCCTTCAAAGAAACCCATGCCGCATAAGTGCATTCCTTGGTCTTTTGCACCGCCTGGAGGAAGAACCCTTCGAACTGGCTCTGCAGTTCTTTTTGCATCTCGTCCAGGTTCCGGTCTGCCGGGAAGGTTCCCTTGTGGATTGCACAGAGCTTTGTCTGGCTCAGTTCCATCGGCAGATCATAAGCTTTCCACGGGCCAAGATACAACAGATCCGCGTCCATCTTATTGATGGCTTCGTTGATACGGTGCATCTCTTCCCCGTAACCTAAAATCTGATCGATTTCACTTTCCACGCCGGATAAATCCGCTGCCATGGCTTTCACGTCCGCCCGTTTTACGCGTTTGCGGGTGCTGAACAGCGGTGACTTGGATGTATCGAATCTTTCGATGATTTCCAATGCCGCCTGTGCACGATTCACCTTTTGATCCAGCTGCTGTGCGTAAGCCAGGTTGTCATCCTGGACAACCATGTCTTTCCATAATTCATCTTCCAGCTTGTCTTTCTGGTCAATCAGTTCCACTGCACCCAGCTCGCTGAGCTGAGACATCAAAGTTTCTTTCTCGGTATCAAGGCCAATGACTGCAAGTTTCTGCATTTTACGAATTGACACTTGATTTCACCCTCTCTACGATTAATTTTACCATTTCTGGCTGTTTGTCTTTTATTGCATCTGCTAAATCTGCACACTGCTTTTCTGCCGCCGTGATAGCTGCGTCATATTCAGCCTGTGCAGTTTTCTGTCCTTCTGCCATCAAAGAGTCTACCTTTTCTTTGGCCAGGGTTTTCGCCTCTGCGATAATCTGACGTGCCTGGGATTCAGCTTCGGCTACCAGCGCTTCCGCCTCGGTTTTGGCACTTTTCTGAAGTTCTTCAGCATACGTTTCACATTCTTTGATTTTCTTTAATTCTTCTGTGAACACTGACTACTTCACCTCCCATTCCAAAAAATTATAATAATTTCGATAGTACTACTATACCACAAATCATCCTTGATTGAACTAGTAAAAAGACGAAAATTTCAGAATTCTTTGTACTTTTTCACAAACTTTTCATGAAAATTCTGTCTTACGACTTATTATACACAAAAAGCCGGTGCAATATTGCACCGGCCTCTTATTTCTATTCATGATTTACAGTTTATTGGCAATTTCTTCGATTTTTCGAAGTCTGTTGTTGATGCCCGATTTCTTCATCGGCGGATCCATCATTTCTCCCAGCTGGGTCAGACTTGCCTCCGGATATTCCAGACGCAGCTCTGCTGCCACGCGCAGTTTTTCCGGCAGACTGTCCAGTCCCGCTTTCTCCTGGATTTTTTTGATGTTTTCGATCTGATGCTGGGACGCATCCAGGGTTCTGTCCGTATTAGCGCTGTCGCAATTGGTCAGTCTTACCGTTTCGTTGAGCAGTTCCTTCTTCAGACGCACGTTTTCGAATTCCAAACGCTGGCTGTCTGCTCCCATCAGCGACAAAGTATCGCAGATGTATTCGGCACTCTTCATGTAAACGATGTATTTTTCTTTTCTCTTTACAGTCTTTACGTTGAGGTCCACGAAAGAATTCATCATCTTCTTCAAGTCACCTGCCAGGTTTTTGCTGGCACATACGATTTCCAGATGATAGCCTTTGTTTGGATCCGTCATCGTACCTGCGCCCATGAACACACCGCGAAGATATGCTTTCTTGCAGCATTTGGAGCGAATCAGGTCACTGTAAATCCCGTCGGATATGTAGTTATTGCCTTCACGGACCAGCAGAATCCCGACTTCACGCAGAACCTGTTCGCCCTTTTCCTTACCAATACTGATCACGTAAGAGTGCCCCTTCTTCAGACCATGGGATTCCCCTACCTCAATTTCCGTCTCTACCTTGAAATATTCTTCCAGCATTCTCTTATAATGCCGGGCAACGGCCGGGTTATCGGTGGTGATAGAAATGGTGAACTTACTGCCGCCAGGTTGAAAGGTCATGCCCAGAGAGCCGGCCACGCGGACAAATCCTGCGATTTCCGCCAGCTGACAGCACTTCTTCTCCGTTACCACACGGGATAATTCATTTTTTGTTTCCGTAGCAAATGACATGTAGTTTTCTCCTCGTTAGAAACATTTTTCAAGTACGTCTGCATCCAGACCGTCTTTGCAGGTCAATTTACCGACCACAAAGTAGGTAATGCCGCCCAGCAGCAGCCCCCATACCACGGCATTGATGCCCCATACGGTAATCTTGAACTGATAGCTGATGACATAGACCAGAACACCGGTCAGTGAGGATGCAATCGCAGCCTGCTTGTTGCCTTTTTTGTAGAACACGCCGCCTACAATCGGCCAGAAGAAGCAGCATTCCAGACCTCCCATGGCAAAGAGGTTCACCCAGAAGATGATGTCCGGTGGTGTCAGCGTCAGCACGAACACCAGGATGCCGATGAGCAGTGTCACGGCAAAGCTGGATGTGGAAATATTCTTCTGGAATTTCGCCTTCTTTTCCGGGTTGTCTTTCACAATATAGGTACCCCACAGGTCCTTTACGATAGATGCCGATGCCAGAATCAGCAAAGAGGATACGGTAGACATGACCGCAGCCATCGGTGCTGCCAGGAAAATACCTGCAACGCTGGCTGGCATAATCTGCTGGATTACGGCCGGGATGACATAATCAGAAGAAGCGAATTCCTGTCCTCCGATGAGAGCGCCCGCCCATGCGCCGCCCACGTGCATACCGATCATCAATACACCTGCAGCAACGGTACCGATTAACATAGCGGAATGCAGACTCTTGGTATCTTTGAAGCCCATGCCTCTGACAGCAGTCTGCGGCAAACCGATAACACCGACACCTACCAGCACCCAGAAGGACAGCAGTCCACCTGGTGTATAACCGGTTCCGGTCAGGGTATCCCAGCCCGGCAGATTTGCATCCAGCGCAACGGCCATGGCGTCAAAATCGCCCACGTTCCTGATGATAAAGAACAGGAACAGGAAGGTGCCGAAGAGCATGATGATGCCCTGCAGCGTATCTGTAATAACTACGGCAGAGAAACCGCCGAACGCGGTATACAAAATAACCACGCTGGCAAAAATCGCCAGGGACAGCCAGTAAGGCAGTCCGGTCATGGATTCAATCAAAGTCGCACCGCCCATAAACTGGGCAATCATCTGGGTTACGAAGAACACCAGCATCAGCACAGTGGTCAGGATTACCAGGCCGTCAGATTTATATCTGGCCTTCAGATAGCCTGCAATGGTCACCGCACCAGTCTTTCTGGAAACCACGGCAAACTTCTTGCCCAGAATCCCCAGCACCAGGAATGCTGCGCCAACCTGCACGCCGGCAACCCAGGCCTGGCTGAAGCCGTAAGTCATGGCAGCCGCACCAGGACCGGAAATAAAGGAACTTACGCTGGCATAGGTAGCAACGGTGGTCATGGCCAGCACGATGCCGTTCATACCACGGGATCCCATAAAATACTTCTTGTCAAAACTCATCTGACTGAGGCGTTCCTGTCTCTTGCTGTACAATACGCCCAGCACTGCATTTGCCACGAGATATACGACCATGATGATCAGCATGGTAATCTGATTACTTGTCACTGTCACCACCGCCTTCCTCTTCCATGGCTTCTTCGCCCAAATCAAAATTCACAAATACATATTTCAGCAAAAGTGCTACCCCTGCGACGGAAATCGCAAAGGCACCAATGGTGCTGACAAAGAACCATAGCGGCATTCCGCATACCATCTTGTCGATTCCGTCCAGTGCGAAGGCAAAACCTATGTGCCATGCCGCTACCAGCAGAATCAGCAGAAATGTCCACTTGACTTCTTTCAGTATCTGCTTATGCTTTTCTTCTTCGGTTAAAAATTTCAATACCATTCCCTCCTTTGTGGATATAGTTTGATAGATATAACTTAACACCTTATTATACATCATTTTGCTGGTCTCGTCCACGAAAACCGTACAAAAAGAGACGCCCGGATGGACGTCTCCTCAAAGCTCATATTATGTAATTGAATTACTTCAGTGGAGCTAAGCCTAAGATTTCTCTAGCTTCTGCTGGAGTAGCGATTTCTCTGCCTAAAATCTTAGCTAACTTAACTGCCTTTTCTACTAATTCGCCGTTGGACTTAGCTAAAACACCCTTTTCCAGGTATAAGTTGTCTTCGAAACCAACTCTTACGTGACCGCCCATAGCGATTGTAGCTGCTGCGATAGCCCAGCAGTTCTTGCCCAGACCTGTTGCAGTCCAAGTGGAACCAGCAGGGATGGAATCTACCATGAAGGACAGATCTCTGATTGTAGCTGGCATGGAAACGCCCAGTACGAAGTCCCAGTGAATTGGTTCAGGCAGGAAGCCCTTCTTGTGAGCAGTCTTCATAGCAGTCTGGATCATACCTCTGTCGAATACTTCACATTCTGGCTTGATGCCTCTTTCCTGCATGATCTTAGCGAAGTTGATGATTGTGTTGTCGGAGTTAACGAAGATTTCGTCGCCGCCGAAGTTGCAAGTACCGCAGTCTAAAGTAGCCATTTCTGGAGTAGGAACGATGTCTGTAGAAGCTAATCTTTCTAAGTCAGTCATGCCAACTGCACCGCCTGTGGAAGGCTGGATGATAGCATCTGGACATACTTCTCTGATAGCATCAACACATTCCTGGAATCTTGCTGTATC
This sequence comes from Bacillota bacterium, assembly GCA_017522185.1. Lineage (GTDB taxonomy): Bacteria > Bacillota > Clostridia > Peptostreptococcales > Anaerovoracaceae > Senimuribacter. The sequence goes on from JAFWZZ010000001.1 coordinate 21,591, forward strand.
CTGAGTAGGAGTACCGTCGTCCCATCTTACGTGTAAGTGGATTAAAGCAGCACCTGCATCATAAGCAGACTTTGCTTCTCTAACGATTTCTTCTACAGTGTAAGGAACTGCAGGGTTCTGTTCTTTAGTTACTTCTGCGCCGCAAATACAAGCACTGATAATTAATTTGTCCATTGGTCTGTCTCCTCTTATTCTATCAAAATATTATTACGTTTCATACGCACCTCCAGGCACGCCGTGCCCGCAAGCACTACTTATATTATAACATACCTACTTGGAAAGTCCAGTATGTTTTATAAGTCTCTGTGTTTCAGGGTCACACGGTAACCGTCCTCTTCAAAGACCTTACTCATGTGGTTCGCCATGGATACGCTGCGGTGCTGTCCACCCGTACATCCGAATGCAATGTTCAGATGGTATTTCCCTTCTTTGATGTATCCAGGAATGATCATCTGGATCATCTGATGCAGCTGCTCAGCAAAGGTCTTTGCGATGTCCTGCTTCATCACATACTGGAATACCTTCTTGTTATTCCCCGTCAGTTTTTTCAGGCTTGGTACATAATATGGGTTTGGGATAAATCTCATGTCAAAAACCAGGTCTGTTTCCATTGGAATCCCATGTTTGTACCCAAATGAGGTCACGTTAATAGCAAAACTGCTTTCCGGCTCGTTCCCGATGAAGAGTTTTTCCATCTCCAGATTGAATCCCGCCACCTTCAGCTTCGTGGTGTCGATGATGTAGTCAGCACGTTCACGCAGCACGGAGAGCTGCTCCTTCTCCTGCTCGATGACTTCCCTGGTGGTAGATCCCGCGGAAAGAGGATGGTTTCTTCTGGTCTCGCTGTACCGCTTGATCAAAGTCTGCACCGACGCTTCGATAAACAGAATCTTGCAGCTGACATCTTCCACCTTCTGCAGATCGTCTAAACACTGATGCAGGTCATCAAAGAATTCCCCGCCGCGAACGTCTACGACAAAGGCCGCCTTCTCGATCCGCTTGTTGGAATGCAGGGTCAGCTCGATGAAGTTTTTGATCAGCATCGGCGGCATATTATCTACGCAATAATAGCCCTGATCCTCAAACCAGTCCGCCGCCTTGGTCTTCCCTGCGCCGGAAAGACCCGTTACAATTACAACATTCATCTTCTCCATGGGTTATTTCTCCTCGATGTTTACAATTCGTTCTATATCCAGTCCTGCTTCCAGGGCCCGTTTCACGCCGCCCTCAAAACTGCCCACCCGCTCTGGTGAGTGTGCATCACTGCTGACAATAAATTTTACATCCTCCGTCGCAGCAATTTTGATTTCTTCTGTCGTCAAATGGCTGTGCCATGTGCTGATTTCCATCCACGTATCGGTGGCTGCACAAGCCTTAGCGATTTCCTTGATGTCAAAACGTCCTTTGTCACCAGGATGGGTCAGGAATCTGAGGTTATTCTCGTAAATCGCCTTCACCGTCATATCTGTGTTCTTTGCCAGCAGGGACCTGCCAACGGACTTTGGTGCCAGGCCGCGATTGTCCAGCCAGTTACCCACACAGTATCCCCTGGTAATACCGTAGTGATATCCGCCGATGAGAAAATCGAACCATTCTTTTTCCTCTTCCCGCACATCGAGATAATTTCCGACGGATACGATATTAGCCTCCACGCTGAGGAAGATATCCAGTCCCGGATAGAGGGGTTTCAGCCTTTCGATTTCTCTACGCATTACCGCAAAATTCTTCCGCTTCACGCCGTAGGTCAGGTGTCCCGGACCGTGATCGGAAATGGCGATGGCCTTCAGGCCTCTTGCCGCAGCTTCCTTTACGTTATCCTCGATGGATCCTTTCCCGTGGGAAAAAGTCGTATGTGTATGGTAATCAAAGGTCATTCTGTACTTATCAAAACTATTCACCAATGATTCTTACCTCCGGTTCCAGCTTCACGCCAAATTTATCGTATACCGTATTTTGCACCAGATGCATCAGATCGATGATATCTGTTGCGGTTGCACCACCGATGTTAATCACGAATCCACTGTGGAGTTCAGAAACCTGGGCACCGCCTACGGTCAGACCTTTCAGGCCTGCATCCTGCACCAGCTTCCCTGCAAAGTATCCACTCGGTCTCTTAAAGAAGCTGCCTGCGCTCGGATACTGCACCGGCTGCTTTTCGTTTCTTCTCTTCATCAGCTCCTGCATCTTCGCTGCAATGGCATCCTTGTCACCTTTCGGCATCTTCAGCTTTACAGAAACGGCTACATCGCCTGTCTCTTCCAGTATGCTGTGACGGTAGGAGAAGTCCATGTCCTCGCCTTTTACACGCTTCAGGGTTTCGCCGTCGCGACTGACGATGTCCACGTATTCCACGATGTCCTTCATCTCGCCGTCATAGGCCCCGGCATTCATGAACACCGCTCCGCCCAGGCTGCCCGGGATACCGGAAAGCGGTTCAAATCCGGTCATGCTTTCCCGAAGTGCCGCCTTCGCCACGACGCTCATTAGCGCAGCTGTGCCGCAGACCAGACCGTCCGTTTCCACGGTGATTTCGCCAAAGCCGTCACCCAGTTTTACGACGATGCCGTCAAAGCCTTTGTCGCTGATCAGGGTATTGGAACCGTTGCCCAGCATGAGCCATTTCTTATTCTCCCTTTGGATTTCCTGCAGAACAGTCTGCAGTTCCTCCACGGTCTCTACAATTACCATCTCCTGTGCACAGCCGCCAGCTTTAAACGACGTATACTGACGCATATCCACATTCTCTAATCTCTTCATTTACAGTACGTCCTTCCTGTTGATATCGTATTTGTTAAATTCCATATATTCTTCCGTATCTTCCGCCATGTTCTTTCTCTTCAACTTCTTTCTGAGGAACTTGCTGCTGTAGTAGTAGATGACGGCAAAAGTCGGTACCCCCAGAATCATGCCTGGGAATCCAAACAGGCCGCCACCAACCAGGATTGCAAACATAACCCAGAAGCTGGCCAGGCCGCTGGTTTCTCCCAGAATCTTCGGTCCCAGAATATTGCCGTCAAACTGCTGCAGGCCAAAAATCAGAACCACGAAATACAAAGCCTGCACCGGACTTTCCAGCAGGATGATCAACGTGCCCGGAATCGCTCCGATAAACGGTCCGAAGAACGGAACCACGTTGGTAATCCCTATAATAGTGCTGACCAGCACGGTATACGGCAGTCCGATGAGGGACATCAGGATGAAACACAGTACGCCGATGATGGCGGAGTCGATGATCTTGCCGTTGATGAAGCCGCCAAACTGCATGTTGCTGTAGTTTGCCAGTTCAAAAAGGTCATCTGCCTTTTCCTTGCTGCAAAGAGCCATGATGGTCTTCTTCGCCTGGGCCTTAAACTTCTCCTTGCTGTTGAGGAAGTATACACAGACGATGACACCGATTAACAGGTTCATCACAGTCTTCAGCGTTACCCATACGCCCAGGAAGGTCTTTGACATATAGTCGCCCAGGCTAGGCAGCAGCGTATTTTCCGCCCAGTCCATAAAGCTTTCTGTCGTGTGATTGATGACAGTTTCTATTGCCTTTGCCATCTCCGGATTATTCTGGTTAACAGACAGGCTCATAAACCAGTCAATCAGCGAATTGACCCTTTCCGGCATGGTCTGCACCAGACCGGTGATGCTGCGGACGGTTTCCGGTAGAATCAGAGCAAACAGTCCGCCGACAACGCCGAACAGAACCAGCAGCGCTACAATAGTCGCCATGATACGGGCGTATCTGAGCGCGCCTCTTCTGGTTCTCCAGTTGTCCTTGGTCAGGCCGTACATTCTTCTCACCGTCGCATTATAAACCGGACAAAGCAGATAAGCCATCACCAGCCCATAGATGAAAGGCGATACGATGGTATACAGCGTATCCCAGCCGGTTCCTACGGAATTCCAGTTGTTCACCGCCTCAAACAGCAGGATCAAAGCGCCTCCGGATATGAAAATCGTTAAACCAAATTTAAAATATGTGCTCTTTATCAGTTCTTTCAATGTGACACCTCTATATGAAATATTTGATAACCTACTCTTCCATACTTATACTACCACAAAGCCGGGTGTTTTACCACGATAAAAATACCACTTTATCTTTGAGTATAGACATTGGTTTTCTTTGCGACCACTTTTGTTTTCTACAGAAAACGTTTCTGTTGTAATTAAAAACTATTACTGAAAAAACAAAAATTAGTTTTCCTATACCGATAATTTGTTTTCTAGGGAAAACTTTTATCTCACAAATGAAAATCTTTACTTGAAAAGACGAACCATTTTTCCTTTTTCGGAGATTTGTTTTCCCTCGAAAACGTTTCCTTCAAAAATGAAAACGGTGTGCATCAACTATGAACCTGTGGTACAATATATAGCAGCAAATCAAGGGAGGTTTCTATGAAAATCTTAGTCATCAGTGACACACACGGTCATTTAGATAAAGTATACGATGTCTGCGAAAAACTACCAGGCATCGACCTGATTATCCACTGCGGTGATTATCAGAGGGACGCATATGCACTGGAGGACACCCTGGGCATTCCGGTGGTTTCCGTCAAAGGTAACTGCGACCGCTGCCATGATGTGGACAGGGCCTTCGTAGATACACCATACGGCAGAATCATGGTAACCCACGGTCACATGGAAAACTGCAAGTTCGGTATCACCCAGCTACTTTATGCTGCCGAAGAAAACGACTGCATCGCAGTCTGCTACGGCCACACCCACGTACCGGGATGCGAGGACTTTTCTGGCATCACGCTACTGAACCCGGGCAGCCTGTCCCAGCCAAGAGACGGCACCAACGGTTCTTATGCCATCATCCGCAGCACGGAAGATGACTTCTATACTAACATCATCTACTATGATACGGTGTGCGGCACGAAGAAGAAACAGGAAAAGAAAGTCAAGGGCGGCATGCTGAGAAACATGCTGAACTACAGCGACAGATTTTAAAAAGGATATTTACATTTAGCTAAACACAGTATAAAACCCTCCTGAAAAGGAGGGTTTTATACTGTGTTTTATTTGCTCTTTGGGAGGATGTCATGCACCTATTTTCTAGTCAATAATGGTTTACCTAATGGGAATGGCTTTAATCCTAAGAATCCATTCATTTGACCGATAACCGTATACATACCAACTGCTCCGTCAATAAACAACATCCACGCACCGAATACATTCAAAGATGCAGGTGCTAAACCAAATCCTGTCAGTCCATATGCCAACACACCAAGACCGCCACTTAGAAAACTGATTACATCAGCAATGGAACTATAACACATACCAGGAACCATGCATAGCAACAAGAAACCCGCTACGATAAAGGACAGGCCACAAACCTGATAACAAAATGGAATGGTTGCGGGTAGTACACTCATAATCACATGTGTCAGTCCTGCAATTCCACCGAATACTGTAGCAAATACCATAAACATATTACCGCCAAACGCATTACCATTTCTCAGTAAGATGAGACCTCCACAGGTGTAGGAAACAAACACGCCTAACTGCAGTACCCCAATAGCTAGTGTGGCACCTTCAGTAAAATACCCCATTGTGTTTGCCCAGAAGCAGAAACATAAAGTTGCAAATATTGTTGTTAAGACTGGTGATGGATCACCGAAGATTGGCTTATTATCCATAATAAATTCCTCCTTCTTCGTACTACTCTAAAAGTTCTTTCTTTTGACGTTCATGTACCCTTAGATGATTGCAATTGGACGGATAAACATACCTGTGCCGCCCTTCATCTTATTTGGCGCTACCATGAAGCAGAATTCATAAACCTTGTCCTTTGCCAGTTCATTTAACTGCACAGCTTCCATAAAGTGAACACCTTGTTGTGTTAAGCAATAGTGATGCACTGGATGACAGTGACCAGGCCATGACATCGAACCATCTGCATGATTCATTTCAAACGCAACCATATCATCGCCAAGTAATACGGCGCCATGACCTTCGATCAGACATCTTGCGGCTTCCACTGTCATACCTGCGCCTGGACAGTTGTCTACTTCCGGCCAACGTTCGCCACATCTGATTAATACACAGTCATTCTTTTTCAGTTCTACGCCTTCCCACTTTGCACATTCTTCGATATCTTCAGCTGTGATACCATAGTTTGGTTCAACATGATCTAAGCCTTTGTAGCCAGCGATATCTAACAGTACGCCACGTAAAATCATTGGTGGAATCGTAGTTGCATCAGTCTTTAATGGACCATAATCGCCCCAGTATTCACTGATATTAAATCCGTTATACCAATGTGCGTCTTCTCCAGTCGTAATATGGCAAAATCCGTCAATGTGAGTACCACAATGGAGTGGAGCAATTAAAATTTCCGTGTTGGCATCGGTTTGGAAGTCATTCACTCTGTCGTTTAAGAATCCGCCTTCTTTATGCCACGCATATGCCGCCGGATAATCAGAGTTCTTACTCATATTTCTTCTACCTAAAGGAGAACCATATGTCAGCATTTCAAAGCCGCAATGACCATCCCAGACAGGCATGCCATGGAATCTGATAGTTTCTAAATCGTACACCTTACCTTCTTTGATATAAGACGCTGCCTTTACAACGTCCATTGGTGTAACTTCGTTTAAAGCACCAACTTCATCGTCTTCGCCCCATTTTCCCCAATTGTTATTGGTTAACCAAGAATCGTCCTGATATTTCTTATAATCTGTCATTGTTCTTCTCCTTTCTTTCCACTCATTATTCTTACTATTTTAATCCAAGAATCTGTCTCGCTTCATCAGGTGTCGCCACTTCAAGACCAAATTCTTCAATTACACGTCTAGCTCTGGCGATTAACTGCATGTTGCTTTCCGCCAGCCTTCCCTTAGAATACATAACATTGTCTTCCATGCCAACACGGATATGACCACCCGCTGCAATGGCAGTGTACATGATTTCCATGGCACCCTTTCCTACGCCAAAGGCACTCCAGGTAGATCCCGGTACTGCTCTTTCCAATGTATTTCTCATGAAAATCAGGTTTTCAGCCGTTGCCTGAATGCCGCCTGCACAACCCATGCAGAACTGGAAATGAACGGGTTCTTTCAGATATCCCTGTTTCAAATAGTATGCCGCGTCAGTAATCATGCCTGGATCAAAAACTTCAACCTCTGGTTTTACCCCTGCTTCCTGCATTGCGTATCCCAATTTTTCAAGAAACTGTGGATTGTTGTTAAAGATACCTTTATACATCCAGTTCATTGTTCCACAGTCATAGCTGGCCATTTCAGGTTTAATTGTCTGGAATGGCAGCATTCTTGCCTCTTCGGAGTTTGCAATTCCGCCTGCAGAAGTCAGATTAATGATAATATCGCAGTCTGGATGGTTCTGGTGCAGTAGACCTAGAACTTCCTGGAAAATGCTGACGTCCATAGAATCGTTGTCTTCTTTGTCTCTGATATGGATATGCGCTACTGCAGCCCCTTCCTTCCAGCACTGATAGATTTCCTCTGCGATTTCAGGTGGCTGAGTCGGTACATTTGGGTTGTTCTCTTTTCTTGGCCATGCACCGGTCGTTGCCACGGTGATAATTCTCTTATTCTTCAAATCTCCCATAGTCTCCTCTTTCCGCTCCTTACTTAAACTGTCTGGAGGCTTTCATCTGTACAATCAATCTGCGATAAAACTTTTCAACCGCGCTTCCTCTGATTTCTTCTGGGTAGTCAAAGAACCCTTTGCCCGTCTTAATGCCATAGTGTCCCTCTTCGACAAGGGCATGCATGGTTTCTGACGGTTTTGTCTCCGCACACAGGTTTGGAAAGAAATTGGATTCTGCTGCATACCAGATATCTAGACCACCCATATCTGCAACTTCTAACATTCCTGTGGTGGCATTTCTAAAGGCCGGACCATACATCAATGCTCTGTCCACGTCTTCTGCTGAGGCAATACCCTGATCTATCAAATAAAAGGCTTCTCTTGCCTGGGCATGTAAGAGCCGGTTTGCAACCATACCGGTAACGTCTTTTAATACCTTGACCGGAGCTTTCTCACATCGTACAAACAACTCTCTTACAGATTCAAAGTCTTCCTCTGACATGTTTCCAAAGTATGATAATTCAATAATTGGAATCAGGTGTGCAGGATTGTAGCAGTGGGCAATCATTACTTTCGTTTTACGTTCTTCAGACACTCGTGCCATCATGTCCCATAGTTTTAAACTGGAAGTATTACTTGCCAGTATCACGTTTTCCCCACAATACTGATCCAGTTTTTCAAACAGTTCCTGTTTCAAATCCAGTATTTCCGGAACCGCCTCAATTACGAACTCTACATCGCGAACAGCTTCCTCTAAGTCTGCAAATAAAGTAATATGGTCCAGCGTTTTCTGGATATTGTCAACTTCAAAATAGCCCTCTTCCACAAACATTTCCATTTCGGCTTTTATCCGGTCCTTTACTGTTTCCCTAACCTGATCAAAGGATTCATATAAATGAACGTCCACACCGTGCGAGGCAAAATTATTAGCAATCGAATGTCCCATGGTGCCTGCGCCTAATACCGCTACTTTTGTAATCATCATGTCCTCCTTTCTATACGTTTCGCCTTTTGCAAATATATATAGCAATCTTTGTGCCAGCTCTTCCTATATCGTATTTTTTTGCAACATTCTTACCGAAACGGCTTAAAATCTTACCGAAACAGCTTAAAAGCAGAAGATTTCTTTTTTCAATTCTTGTTGTTTCCATCGAGCATTGTGTTGCAGTGCGAATCTTTGTCTAACTCTTTTTGACAAAAGTGTCTAACTCTTTAGACACTTTGACACATTTCTTTTGACACTTGAGACAAAGTTATTATACACTTGTGTTAGCTTTCTCAATGAAACGAATAGGAGCGTATTATTCATTATGAAGACAGATAATCTATTAAACCTCGCATTAGAGACAATCTCCAACTTTGTTGTTATCGATGCAAGCGAGACAATTGTGTATATGAATCAGGTCTATTCAGATATGTTGGGAATTTCTTTGTCTAAAATTATCGGAAAAAAAGTTACAGACATCATTCCTGGAACGCGGCTTCCTATTATTCTCCAGACAGAGAAAGAGGAACTCGGCGACATCATGGAATTCTATCACCACGGTCTGAAACGAAAGATTAAACTGATTTGTAACCGCATGCCAATTTTTGAACATGGAAAAGTTATCGGCGCCTGTGCCATGACATTGCTCCAGGAAATGGACGAAATCAACCATCTGTATGAAGAGTTAGATTATCTTAGAAGCAAAAATCAAGAGTATCGAAATTTGCTGGAATCTTTGCAAGAAGACCCCCTTAAGAAAATTGTCGGTAGTTCCGATACAATTACAGAATTAAAGAAGAATATTGAGTTGTTTTCTCCTTCAAATCTGTCCGTTTTACTGACAGGGGAAACTGGTGTAGGAAAGGAAGTCTTTGCCAGTGCTATTCATCAATTAAGTAATCGAAATACACATCCATTTGTCAAAATTAATTGCGCTGCGATTCCTAAGGATTTGCTGGAGTCAGAACTTTTTGGTTATGAAGGCGGTGCCTTTACCGGCGCATTGAAGAATGGAAAACCCGGAAAATTTGAATTAGCCAATAATGGAACCTTGCTTTTAGATGAAATTGGTGATATGCCTGTTACATTACAAACCAAGCTCCTTCGTGTTTTGCAAGAAGGCGAAGTAGAAAGAGTTGGTGGCACTTCTCCAATTAAAATTAATGTTCGTCTTATCTGCTCCACAAACATTAATATTAAAGAAAAAATCCAGCTTGGTGAGTTCCGGGAAGATTTATACTATAGAATAAATACTGTGGAACTATACATACCACCTTTAAGAGAGCGTATTGAAGATATTCCTGCCTTAGCAAAATTCTTCGTACAGCGTAACAACGATGAAAACGGTCTGAATACAAAAGGTATCAGCAAAAGTGTACTGAATCTGTTTCAGCAATATCGCTGGCCTGGTAATATTAGAGAATTAAAACACGTAATTGATCGGTTATCGTTTCTGCACCCTTATGATATCATTACAGATGAACACTGTGGTTTCTTGAAAGAACGAATCATGTTGCAGACTCAAAACAGCCAGGGCAAATCTTCTACGGTACAACCAGCAGAACCTTTATCTTCTGATCAAACATCGGATATTTACGCTAACATCGATTTTGCGGAAATTGAGATTTTAAAAGAAGCTCTCGAAAAGGCCGGAGGCAATCGAAAAAAAGCGGCAGAACTACTTGGAATCAGTCGTGCCACTTTTTATAACAAAGCAAAAAAACATCAACTTTTCGACAAAAAATAAAAAACTAGTCTGCCATCCAGCAGACTAGTTTTTCTATTTTCCCATATGATAATAGCTCATCATTTCTTCTTCCGGTACCATGCTGCCGCCGGTCGCCCACAGGATATGGGTCGCGTTCTGCAGCTTGTCCTTCAGACCGTTTTTGATCAGATAGCCTTCTGCCGATAACACGTGCTGTGGTCCTGTGAAACCCGCACATGCGGATGGCTCGATGAAGATATCTTCTGTATCAGCCAGCTGTGCCAGGAATGGATACAGCTTGTCGTCTTCGATGGTGAAACAGCCGTCCAGCATGGTTTCCATGATGCTGCCAACCAGTCTGGAAGCGCGTCCAACAGCCAGTCCGTCTGCTGCGGTCTTGCCATCCAGTCCGATGTCGGAAACAGCAATCTGATCATGCAGACCGGTCATCAGGCCTAAAGTCATACACGGTGCGTGGGTCGGTTCTGCGAAGAAGATGTGAACATGTTCTCCGAACATCTGCTTCAGGCCGAATGCTACACCGCCAGGTGCGCCGCCTACGCCGCACGGAATATATACGAAGACAGGATGGTCTTCGTCGCAGGTAATGAGCTGCCGCTTAAACTGCTCCGCGATACGCTTTGCCGCAACAGAGTAGCCAAGGAACAGATCGCTGGAGCCTTCGTCATCTACGAAATGACACATCGGATCGTTCGCCGCTTCTTTTCTGCCTTCTGCAACGGCCTTCTGGTAATCATCCGGGTATTCCACCACGATGGCACCCTTCTGACGAAGCAGGTCTTTCTTCCACTGTCTCGCATCTGCAGACATATGTACCGTAACCTTGAATCCCAGCTTGGCGCTGATGATGCCGATGGACAGGCCCAGGTTGCCGGTGGAACCTACGGCTACGGAGTATTCACTGAAGACCTTCTTAAATCTGTCTTCCGTCAACACAGAGTAGTCGTCTTCCAGAGTCAGCATGCCTCTTTCAATCGCGATCTTTTCTGCCAGTTTCAGCACTTCATAGATGCCGCCGCGGGCTTTGATGGAGCCGGATACAGCCAGGTGGCTGTCGCACTTCAGGAACAGTCTGCCCGGGATTTCAAAACCGTAATCTTCTTCCAGCTGTTTCTTCATTTTGGTGATTTCCGCCAGCGGAGATTCGATGATGCCGTTGTTGGCTATGGTGTCCGGGAATGCCGCCATCAGGTATGGCGCAAAACGGGCAAGTCTTGCCTCTGCGTCCTCGATGTCTTCCATACCGAATGGAATGTCTGCCTCTTCACCCAGCTTTTCGTTGATCCAGAAGATTTCCTTACAGTCTGCCATGTTCTGCACGGCAGGGAATTCTACCATTAATTTATCAATATCCATGGATGTTCTTCCTCCTCGTTATCGCAAGTTTTTCTTCTCTAAATTCTACACCAAAACCCTTATAAGCCGCAAGGCTTAGCCTTCTATTCTGTGCGCCAGTTTTCCCGCTTTTTCGTCAAGATGTTCCACCGTCAGGATGGATTTCGGGTCATTGGCCGTCTCGACGATGGCGAAATTTCCCGGCAGGATAAAATTCTTATTAAAATTCATGGCTCCGATGACCTGTTCCGCCACGATGTCCCCGCCGCTGTAGCCGGAAACCACCAGGGCGTAGACTTCCTTCTTTGAAAAGTCATGGACACGGAACACAGAAGTCAGCCGGTTGATAAAGGCCGTAATGTTTGCGCTGACCGCATCGTTATAGTTTGGACAGATCATGACCAGCGCATCGCAGTCCACGATGGCCGGGTATACCTTCTCCGTCATGACCCCGCCGTAGAAACAGCCTCCCTGTTCGCCGAAGTGAAGACAGGTCTCGTACTTGCAGCCCCTGCAGTCCTGGACGCTGCCGTTCCGCAGGGAAACCTCTACAATGTCATGTTCCCGCGCAAATCCTTCCTTTACCTTCTCCCAAAGAAGCAGGCTGTTGGACGTCTTTCTGCTGCTGGCATGCACCACCAGGATCTTCTTTCTCTCTTTTTTCTCCGGTCCGGTGAAAGCAAGGACCTTGTTCACCAGGTTTTCCACCTGTTTCTCATAGGCGCCCATAGTATCGGTTCCCAGGATTTTGCTCATCACATCGAAGTTGCGAAGAGAACCGGTGGCCTCGACCAAAGGCTTTCCCGGGAAGGTACATCCCGCCCGGTTTACAGAGAAGACCAGGCGCCGCGCCAGCGCCTTGGTATACAGTTCTCCGCTGCCGTCTACGATAACAGCGGCAACCGCGCCTTCCAGACAGTCCGGCGCTTTGCGGAAGTATTCCAGCATACGGTAGTATTCCAGGTTGATGCCGGCCTCTGACAGACAGACCGCGAAGAGCAGTTTCCGTCCTCGCAGGTCCTTTCGTTCCAGCTCTTCCGTCTTCAGAATATATTCTACATCTTTGCCGGCAAGGACCTTGGACAGAACCTGGTCCATGCGGCTTTCACGTTTGAATTCATTACAAAATGGTTTGATCACCGTTAACATCTTATCGCCTTCTTTACTTTAGATTACACAGGTTGTCATATGCGTTTTTGATGCGGGCATACAGCGCCTCCGGCAGCTTCAGGTCTTCATAGACCGGGCCGGCAGACGTCATACGGTTTTTGATGCCCAGGAACGCTCCGGTTTCTCCGTCACCAAGGTACAATGACCCGTAATGCCAGTCGCCACGGAGGGTCAGCAGGATGGATACTGCCGCAGAAGAAACAGCCGGTGCAATATATGGCTTGTAGCCCAGTTCCCGCACTTCCATGTTGGCGTTAACCGTCAGCTCCGTCAGCTCCCGTGACAGGGCTTCATCATAAGCTGAAATACTGTTGGCGATGACCAGATCGCCGCCATGAGGTCCGAAGGCACGTCCTTCTTCCAGATAGTCTGCAAAGCGTGGGTCCTTTTCCGCATAATAGCAGGCCCTGGCATTCATGACACCCAGGCCGTAGCCCTGAATCTGCGCAGGATGCAGTCCGGAAGCGTCCAGGAATGCCCTGCAGAGAGGATCCACCGGGTCAGACACAACACACATCAGACCCTGAAAGTCTGCTTTCTTTGCCAGCGCACCGTAATGGGCGATGATTTCGCGGTTTGCTTCCAGCTGTGCCATGCGGACATCACCCTTGACGCCGATTGGCGGAATTCCTTTGCTGGCGCAGAAGACCACTACGTCACAGTCAAAGAGCTTCTCCTCTTCAACAGCATACACCTTTGGCATATCCGCCAGTCCGAACGGATAGCGGATTTGGTTCATCTCACGCTCCAGTCTCTCCACGTTGGCCTTGTTGATGTCACAGATACCGATGCGCTCAATGACGTCACCGCCGAGGAGCTTCAGTCCCAGTAGCACGGTCATTCCTACATCGCCTAATGCCAATACGTTGATGCGGTGTTTTTGATTTAATCTTACAGGGCAGCGGTCCAGCTTTTTTACCTGCTGCACCCCTGCCTCTTTCCATAATTCTTCGATTTTTCTCATAGGTTATTCCTTATATTTTCTTCAGTCTACAAAGCTGCTCGATGGCATTTTCCACGTAAACGGAAGGTGCCAGGGTCTTGTCATATGCGATGCCTTCACCGTTGTCCGGGATTCTAGGGTTGGAAATCACTTCGCCCAGACGTTTCAGGGTCAGCTTCTTCTCAAAGGTCACCTGGTATTCTTTTTCCAGAACCCGCAAAATGTCTCGGGCGTTTTCCAGACAGGCCATGGAGTATTCGTAAGCAGACTTCATGCCTTCCTTGCGTATGAATACCGGTGTGGTATATGGCAGCACCAGGTTGATGCCGGCGTTATCTTCTTTGTCGATGCTATCGCCGCCGATGAACGGATAGCAGTCTCTCTCATTGAGCCAGAACTCCAGGTTTGGCAGGAAGTAGGCACTTTCCACCTCACGGTCTCTCACCGTCATCAGGTCTCTGCCGTTGCCGGTCAGCACGCCGACGATGATTTCCTTCACGTCAACCTTGTTTTCCTTCAGAATCGGGTCGACGATGTTCATGCGGTGTCCCTTGTGCAGCAGGTCGTCGATGAGAATGACCGGACGGTTAAAGGACTTCAGCGTCTTCGCCTGATTGTCCAATGCAGAATAGTGTTTGGATTCGGCAATATCAAAAGAGTCTATTTTCGCATCGTAGTATTTTTCCGTGTGGAGTGCCTTGGTTACCGTGTTCGGTACGACCACATCGGCCAGAGTCTTGCCAAACGGTACAGACATATATGGTCCCCTCACGTTGTTCTTATCCGGTTCTGTAGAAACGCCGTTAAGCTGTGCCACCTTGTTGATAATCTTGTTGTGTACCACGTTCACATGGAAGGACAGGATAATCTGTCCCCGGTAAATGCCGGTCAGCACCCGCACCAGTTTGTCGTGGGCCTCTTCTATCGCCTTCTGTACTTCCGGATTCTTGTTGAGCGGATTCTTGATAACCGTTTCCACGTCACGGAAGATCATAATCGGCGACTTCATGTCCACAGCATATACAGGGTCTTTCCCTTCTTCCGCGATATTAACGAATCCATGTTTCTGCAGGACATCGATGATTTTTCCGTCCATGCCTGCAGGATCTGCCGGATGGTAAACAGCGTAAGTGAAGTCACGGGCAATGAGCTCTGTCAGCACTTCCGTCAGGGTAATCTGATGCATGCCGGAAATGGTTCTTCCCTTTCCCGCAAAGAGCATGCCGATGACAGCTACACTGCCGGCCGCGTTTTTGCGGATATGGGCCGCGATTTCCGCGTCCCCGAATTCCTTCAGCAGGTTTCCGGTTTCCACGCGGTGTGCCGCCGCGAAGGATGCCATCTTCTTCTGGCGCACGCCGGTTTCCGTATACAGGGTCCGCACTTTCGGATTCTTCAGATAAGATTCCACCTTATCCATATCATAGCCACGGGCAACCAGTTCGTCTTTGATCGGTTCCAGACAGTCTGCGCTGCGGTATTCGTAGCTGCTGATATGCATCTCTCTGGACTGCATCACATGCTTGTATGCCGGTTCACGGAGATAGAGGTTGCGGTCGTAAATATAGCCTTGTGCAACCGGATCGATTAAGTTAGAAATATCACGGTTCAGGTCGATGTTTTCTCTGATGCGAGTGGAACTGATGTCCTCGTAGTATTTTTTCAGCGTCAGGTTGATGACGTCGGCCTCAATCGGATATCGTTTTTCATCAGGGTTTGCGGCTCTCTGCTCGTTAGATTCACGGGCAAAGACCACATGATTCAGTGTATGGATGGAGTGTTCCTCCGGCACTGCTTTGTAGCAGGACGCGTTGCGGATTACATCGGATCCAACCGCGATATAGAGGTCTCTTCCATCAAAAGTTTCCTTCAGCATCTTAATATCCGCCGGATTTGCGATGTTGACCGGACGGTCTTCCGGGAAGATATAAATATCCTCTTCATCTGCCACGGACATGGTCATGATGCGGCGACGCTGGAGTCTCGGCTGGGTCTTCTTGGACCAGGAGAACTCATCCAGGGCCAGATAGACTTCGAACCCCATGTTGCGGATGGTGGTCGCAACGGCTTTGTGGCCTAAGCTGAACGGGTCAAATGTGCCCGGATAGAAGGCCGCTTTCTTCTTGTCTGCGAAGACAAAGTCACCGCATTCTGCCTGATGCTGACAGATATACCGGTACAGGTTATTCAGCACCGCTGCGTTGTTATAGAAGCTCAGGTCGTGTTCCTTCTTATCGAAGAGCAGGGTCATCAGCTTCTTATGGCAGCGGGTAAACAGCTTGGTCTTCTCTTCCATGGACAGGATGCTGCTGCCGAAGAAATGGCTGCCCAGCGTCCAGAAAGCTTCCTGTTCACATACTTTATTGTATCCGGCATAGGCCTTCAGCAGCATGTTCAGGACGCGGAAGTGTCTCGCCTCATAATCCTCTTCCGGCTCGTCGAATCTGCCTTTGTAAGAAGGATAGTGTTCCAGCATGACACCCAGGGTATTGATGGCGGAAGACGCCGCCGTCTCGTTGTCAGAGGACATGATCTTTGCCAGCTCATCGATAGATTCCTCCATAACCGCAGGTGACAGATAGAGCATAATGATGCCCAGATAGTCCGGCACGTATTTGGAGAACTGGTAGTCTCCCAGCTCCAGCCCGTTTACCAGTTCCACGGTAATTTCGTTACGCTGCTCTTCTGCCATTTTTTCGATGATGGATAGCAGGCCTGCGCCGGCTGCCTTACGGACGGTTACCGTCTCGCTGACCTTCAGCAGGTTGGCCAGATGTGTGCCCACATGGAGCATCTTACCGTGATCGTCCTTACCGCTGACGTGACGCAGCATAAAGGAAATGTTCGTCACCTTCTGAATCCAGGATGTTCCCGTCTTCAGGTTGTCCAGGAACATGGATGCCAGACTCTGATCAAAGGTTTCGTCGGAGATTCCCATCAGCTGACGGAGATCCTCGTCATACCGCTCGTCGCTGTAATCGTCGAAATAGATGCGGGACGCGTTCAGCACGGCGATATCCACATCCTTGCCGAAGTTTCCGTATACATGGCGCAGGAAATCCTGCAGAGTTTTTACAAAGGAGCCGGTACAAATGGCCGGATCCAGAACCATGGCCGCATCCAGCAGCATCATGATTTCCCTCGCCGTCAGATCTCTGTCTTCGTAGTATTTCTGGAAAATGTCAAAATAGTTGTATCTGCAGGATACCTTGCAGTGGTTCACCACCGTCTTTGTGAAGGTATCCAGAATGCTTCCAATCCACTTCTTATGCTGTTCCGTGAACTTGTAGTTTGGATAGATAATTTCTCTTAAGTATTCATCAAAAAGTGTCAGGTTGTTCACCAGACGGTCCGGCAGGTTGATGTCCGTCGGCACTTCCTTCTTGTATTCTTCGCTGAATCCTGCCACGATACGTCCCATGATCTGTGCCGCCTGGACACGGATGTCGCTTTCCTTATGGGACAGCAGTTCATAGAGGAACTTCATGGTCAGCTGCTTCTGCTTCTCTGTCATATAGGTGGAATATTCGCCGAAGATACTGATATATGTACGCAGGTTCATCATTTCCTGCTCACTTCTTGCCGTCTCAATCAGGCTGGCGAACTCAGTATCGCTGTGGAACCGGCTCATCAGTCTGATGTTATGTTCGATGGCACTGTACTTCAGCTGGTCCACCACGTCACGTCCGCCTAGCAGCACCACTTCTCTCTTAACTCGCTCCGGCTTTGCCTTTGGTCTCATGCCCGGTGTAGCCGGAAGCTCCGTCGCCACGCCCAGTTCCACCATGTAATCTTCGAAGTCCTTCAGCTTATCATAGACCTTCTGATAACGGAGACGCTTCGCTTCATCTACGTTATCCAGTTTGCCCAGGATGACATCGTAGGCATCGGCCAGGGAATAGAAGTGGACGATTTCTTCGCCTTTTTCGTTTCTGCTGCTCTTCACGCGGAAATCCGCATAGATCAGCAGCAGAGATTCTACGGACAGGTTCTCCAGTTCCAGATCCCAGGTAGAATGATTGGCTGCAATGTGACCGATGACCGGCATTCCAAAACGATTCATACAAAGGTCTGTATAGTAATAGTGGAGGTACGGAATCCGCTTCTCCTCGTGTTTTCTGCATCCGTATTTCCCGATATCATGGCTCGCCGCCGCGCCGGAGATCAGGGCCAGGTCTACAGGCACGCCTGCAGCATAAAGCTGTCTTGCCGCATGCATGGCCACATAGTGCACCCCCGCCACATGTCCCAGGGTGTTAAACGGCGTGATATCGATCCCGATACGCATGAATTCGTAAAGATACAGGGATTTGGACATCTTCCGCAGCTTCAGATATTCCTGTGTAAAGCCTTCTGCTTCCACCTCTGCAGCAGTCAGGAACTGCATATTCTTCGTCGGATCGTAGGCCAGATGCAGCACCTCATAGCGGTAAATGCCGTGGAGAATCTGTAGAAGCCAGAGTCTGCCCTTCCTGTACTGGTCTCTCGGATGGAATGCTTCGTTGACTTCCGGAAACAGTCTGGACAGGGTGTAGCTGTAGCAGTACCGAAGCCATCCTTCTTCCGGCTCTTCTGCCAGAGCAGGGACAGCATCCCGGATGACCGGCAGAATCTTTGATGCCTGGAATCTGCCGTCAGCTTCCGTGTTCTGCTGAATCAGGTCCGCCATGGCATGCCATTTCTCCTTGCCGAATTCCTGTTCCATGTCCCGCTTCGCCATTCCGATTTCCTTCAGGAAGGCGCCGTCCAGCATGGCATATTTGATTTCCTGATATAACTCGTTATACGTTCTCATCTTGTGTTCCTTCACTTTTCTGTCTGTCAAAAAGACTGTTCTTTATCTGCAGGTTTGGAAGCGGCAGGTTTCCACGAACAGATCTGCTCAGGATGCTCATGCCCTCCTGAATCATCGTCCGTTCCTCCTCTTCCATTTCCCTTAGGTTCTTCATCACGGTCAGGGCGTTTCTACCCGAAAACAGCTCCCTCAGCGTCACCGCATCGCAGTCATCCAGTATGGAGAACACGGTTTCCACAAAGCCTTCCCGCTTCTCCTTCGGCATATTCTGCAGCCACTGCTTCAGGGTCTTGTCGATAAACTGACTGCTGTCTGTGGTTTCCTCTTCTACCACAAAACCGCCGCCCATGATTTCCCAGGTATACAGGTCATGCTGCATCAGCCCCAGGCTTCTGCTGTGAATGACCGTAAACGCTTCTTCGTGTTCCAGCAGCATCCCCACCACGGAAGATTGGGGCAGGAAGGTTCTGGTCTTCGGCAGGATGTTCTTCATCCCGGCTTTCTCCACGTTTTCCCCGCTGAATCCCGGGCCGTCAAAGTTCCGTACGGCCTGAATCCGATTCTGCAATTCCGGCCGGCAGAACGCTGCTCCATAAACTGCCAGGTTGCCTCCCTTAGAGTGTCCGCAGAGGACGAAGTCCCTGTCAGGCAGGCTTTCCGCCGCGGTATTAAAGTAGGCCACCGCCTCGGCCTGGGCCGGCACAAAGTCCGCGAAGCTCATGTTGAAGTCTTCCTTCCATCCTACGATGGTCAGATCCGTGCCGCGGTAAACCGCCGCAGCCTTTCCCTCCGGCATCAGGACCGTCAGGGCACTGAACTGTTTCTCTGTCGCGATATCGAAACGGTCCACGTAGCCCGTCAAAACCAGATCCTTGAATCTCGGGCTTTCTGCAAGCAGCTGCCACAGTTCATCGTCTTCGCCCTGTTTCAGGCGCTCCGGCTCTGCCAGAACGGTTTCAGCCGCTGCCCCGACGGTTACAGGTTCATCCCAAAAGTTCTCTGCTACCACACCCGTCAACCTCGTATAGGAAAGCTGAGACAGAATCACAGCATCGACATCGCAAAAAGGGACCCTTTCCATCAAAAGATCCCCTCTCCATTTTATATAGTCAAGTATGTTTGTCATGACTTTCACCTCGCTTCCGCACCCTCTTTTGTTATATCAAGATTAGCATTTTCGAGGGCGAAAGTCAATTTTTACTCTCTGGATTTCACTACAGGTTCAGCCAGTATTCCAGCAGCGTCTTTCCATCTTTGCTTTGCTGGTCGCTTCCGTACAGCATCATCCGTTCCGGATGCCACTGGACGCCGATAATTGGCAGGGATTTGTGTTCCACTGCTTCCATGACCAGACCGTCTCCTTTCATCCACATGGCAGACGGTTTCAGTCCATCTCCGATGAGGCCGACGCCCTGGTGGTGGCGGGTGTTGGTTTCTGTTTCCTCACCATACAGTTCACATAACCGGGTCCCCTCTGAAAGAAAGAGTCTGTGATACCGTTCCGGCTCTCCAGGTTTGTGGGCTGCCGCATCGGGCAGGTCCTGAATCAGGGTCCCACCAAAGAAAACATTAATAAACTGCATGCCTCTGCAGATGCCCAGGACCGGTTTTCTGTCCTGAACTGCCTTCTCCAAAAGCTGCCACTGCAGCTGATCCAATTCGTCGTTAATATCATTAGAGCAGTGCAGGTCTTCTGCGCCCCAAAGCTTCGGGTTCATATCCTGAAAGCTGCCTGGCAGAATCAGCCCGTCGGCCTTTTCTAAATCTTCCAGCTTTAAGGACAAAAATCCTTCTGCACCCAGCAGCCTCAATGCTTCTGTGTAATTCTCATATTTTTCATCCGGCGTTACCCAGCCCGCAATCATAATTCGTTTCATCGTTTCGCCCCTTTTTTCTTTTTCTTTTTTATTTTATCACAATTGTATGAGTGCTTCCAATCGAACTCATACTTTTTACCAATTGTTTTCTTTCTGAAATTCCTTTAACATTACATTTCGTTAGGACAAGTAAAGAAGAGACCGGCGTTTGCGTACGTCGGTCTCTTCTTTTGATAATTTTTTATTCGGTGGCAGCCATTTTGGCTTTTTTCTTATTTGTTCAGGCCCTGGATATACTTATCAATACTTGCTGCAGCCTTCTTTCCTGCGCCCATGGCTTTGATAACAGTAGCTGCACCGGTTACTGCGTCGCCGCCGGCAAAGATACCTGGTCTGTTTGTTGCAGCACCTTCATCTGTACCGATGCCGCCCTTTTCGTTAGCTTCCAGATTTTCTGTAGTATCCAGGATCAACGTGTTCAGCTTGGTACCGATGGACATGATAACCATATCCACAGGAACGATGTGGTTGGAACCCTCAACCACGACTGGCTTTCTTCTGCCGGATGCATCCGGTTCACCCAGCTCCATGGTAACGCATTCAATGCCGGTTACAAAACCCTTTTCGTCGCCTTTGATAGCAACCGGGTTGGTCAGCAGCTTAAAGATGATGCCTTCTTCCATGGCGTGGTGCACTTCTTCTGCTCTTGCAGGCAGCTCGTCCATACTTCTTCTGTAGATGATATAGACTTCGGAAGCACCCATACGCTTCGCACATCTTGCTGCGTCCATGGCAACGTTGCCGCCGCCTACGATGGCGATGCGGTCACCGTGCTGAATCGGTGTATCGTACTCAGGCAGATATGCCTTCATCAGATTGATTCTGGTCAGATACTCGTTAGCGGAGCATACACCCAGCAGGTTTTCGCCAGGAATCTTCATGAAGGATGGCAGGCCTGCACCGGTGCCGATGAAGACTGCTTCGAATCCCTCTTCATCCATCAGCTCATCTACTGTAATGGCGCGTCCAACGATGGCGTTGGTTACGAATTTTACGCCCTTTGCTTCTAACTTTGCAACTTCTGCCGCAACGATATCCTTTGGCAGACGGAATTCCGGAATGCCATAAACCAGTACGCCGCCGACTTTATGTAAGGATTCGAATACGGTAACTTCATAGCCTTTGTTGATCAGGTCGCCTGCACACGCAAGTCCGGCAGGACCCGCACCGATGACAGCAACCTTGTGTCCGTTGCTTGGAACCGGTTCGATTTTTTCATCGCCGCAATGTTCTGCGTGCCAGTCAGCAACGAATCGTTCCAGACGGCCGATACCAACAGGCTCGCCCTTCTTACCCTGTGCGCAATGACCTTCGCACTGGTTTTCCTGTGGGCACACACGTCCACAGATTGCAGGCAGGGAACTTGTTTCGCTGATGATCTGATAAGCTGCCTCAAACTCGCCTTCTGCAACCTTTGCGATAAAATCAGGAATGCGGACGTTTACCGGGCATCCTGTCATACAGGTTCCCTTACGGCAGTTCACACATCTCATGGCTTCTCTGATGGCCATGTCTTCTGTATATCCGGAGGAGACTTCTTCGAAGTTCTGATTACGGACGTTGGCGTCCTGCTCCGGCATTGGCTGTTTTCCTCTTACTAAGTTAATCATGGTAACGAACACCTCCAGTCAAACGGCACACGTGTGCTCTCTCGTCGGCTTCTTCTGTTGCATAGAAGGTATTTCTCTGAATCAGTTCATCCCAGTCTACCAGGGCACCGTCAAATTCAGGGCCATCTACACAAACGAACTTGTCCTCGCCGCCGATGTTACATCTGCATCCGCCGCACATACCGGTACCATCGATCATGTATGCGGTCAGTGATGCCACGGAAGGAATGTTGTTTTCTGCCGCAATCTGACAAACAAACTTCATCATGATTGGCGGTCCTACTGCAATAATCTCATCATACTGGTTGCCTGCGGCAATCAGTTCCTTCAGCTTGTCCGTAGTGAAAGCCTTTTCTCCGTAGGAGCCATCGTCTGTTACCATATACAGGTTGTCTGTTCCTGCACGGAATTCTTCTTCCAGAATCACCAGATCCTTGTTCTTGAATCCGGCAATCATGTCCACTTCGATGCCTGCGGCATGCATGCCGGTTGCAAGCGGATAAGCCAGGGCGTTCCCTGTACCGCCGCCAACCACGCATACCTTCTTCAGGCCTTCCATATGGGTCGGCTTACCCAAAGGTCCCACGATGTCTGCGAAGCAGTCTCCTACCTCCAGCTGGTCCATCAGCATGGTGGTTCTGCCTACTGCAGCATAGATTAAATCGATAGTTCCCTTTTCTTCATCGTGTCCTGCCATAGTCAAAGGAATTCTTTCACCGTATTCGTCTGTACGCAGGATGATGAACTGACCAGGTCTGGCTTTTCTCGCAACCAGCGGTGCGTAAATCACCAGCCAGGTCATATTTTCATTCAGCTTTCTCTTGCTGACAACTTCAAATCGTTTCACGTCCTTTACCCCCTTTCCTATTTATCAAAGCTGTTCTTCTGATGCAGCAGTTTTTCGTATCTTTCCATAGCCAGTTCTTCCGCCTTGGTGAATAACTGCTCTGCTCTTTCAGGGAATTTCAGCTTCAGGGAGTCATAACGAACTTCGCCCATGATGAAGTCTCTGTAGCCAATGGTTGGTGCAGGGCTGTCGATGGACAGTGGGTTTTCACCCTTTGCAGCCAGGTCTGGATTGTATCTCAGCAGGTTCCAGTAACCGGAACGGACTGCGTTCTTCATTTCCTGCATCGCATTGTTCATGCCGGCTTTGAGACCGTGGTTGATGCATGGTGCATATGCGATAATCAGGGATGGGCCGTTATAGCTTTCTGCTTCTCTGATTGCCTTCAACGTCTGCTCAGGGTTTGCGCCCATTGCAATCTGTGCAACGTATACGTAGCCATAAGCCATAGCGATCTGCGCCAGATCCTTCTTCTTCACTGCCTTACCGGAAGCTGCGAACTTGGCAACTGCACCGATTGGCGTTGCCTTGGAGGACTGACCGCCTGTATTGGAATAAACTTCCGTATCAAATACCAGAACGTTTACATTTTCGCCGGATGCCAGCACGTGGTCTAAACCGCCGTAGCCGATATCGTATGCCCAGCCGTCACCGCCGAAGATCCACATGGATGGCTTGATCAGCATATCCTGATTGTCGATGACATACTGTGCATCTGCGTTTTCTGCCGCGATCTTTTCGCAGGCTTCTACCAGGATCTTTCCTGTTTCTTCTGCGCCTTCTGCGTCATCCATCGCTGCAACCCATGCCTTGGCAGGTTCGCCGACTACGTCGTACAGTCTTTCTGCTGCAGACTTCATGGCGCCTCTTCTAGCCAGCATGGACATGGTCATACCAAGACCGAATTCCGCGTTATCTTCGAAGAGGGAGTTTGCCCACGCAGGACCTCTGCCTTCTTTGTTCACGGTATATGGTGTGCTTGGTGCGCTGCAGCCCCAGATGGAGGAACAGCCTGTCGCATTGGCGATGTATGCTCTGTCACCGTAAAGCTGGGTAACCAGTTTTGCGTATGGAGATTCACCGCAGCCTGGACATGCGCCGGAGAATTCAAGCAGCGGCTGCTTGAACTGTGAACCCTTGACAGTGCTTTCCTTGAAAGGAACTTCCTTCTTTGTTACGTCGTTAAACAGGTAATCGAACTTGTTCTGAGACCATTCTACCGCAGGCTTTTCTGCAGGCACTAACTGCAGTGCCTTCTTTCTTGCAGGACAAACCGATGCGCAGGAACCACAGCCGGTGCAGTCCAGTGCGGTAATACCGATGGTAAAGAACTTGCCTTTGTTGCCCTTCATCGGAACAAAATCGCCATCCGGTACTTCTCTCGCTTCGTCTTCGTTTAAGACGAACGGTCTGATTACACCGTGTGGACATACATAGGAACACCAGTTACACTGGATACAGTTTTCCTTGGTCCATACAGGAATATCTGTCGCAATGCCTCTCTTTTCGAAGGCCGCCGTGCCGGCAGGAATCATGCCGTTGGCAGTTTCTAAGAACTTGGATACAGGCACATTGTCGCCTGTCAATGTATTCGTTGGAACTAAGATGTCGTTCAGGTAGTTTGTGTGTACTTCGTCACGTCCAACCATCTTTGCCTTTGGAGGATCGTCCGGAGCATCTGCCCAGGAAGCAGGCACTTCAACTTTGTGCACGTTGTTGATACCGGCGTCAACTGCCGCATGGTTCATGGCAACGATGTCTGCACCCTTCTTTCCATAGGTGTTTTCGATAGCTTTTTTCATGTGTCCTACAGCTTCTTCCAGTGGAATGATATCAGCCAGTTTGAAGAAAGCTGCCTGAAGCACAGTGTTAGTTCTTCTTGCACCCAGACCGATTTCCTTTGCAATGGAAACGGCGTCGCAGGTGTAGAACTGAATATTATTCTTTGCGATGTATCTCTTCACTTCTGCAGGCAGGTGTTCTTCCAGCTCTGCGTCGTCCCAGACACAGTTCAGCAGGAAGAATCCGCCCGGTTTTACGTCCTGTACCATTTCGTAACGGTCCAGATAGGCCGCGTTGTGGCAGGCAACAAAGTCAGCCTGTTTTACGTAATAGGTAGACTTGATTGGCTCATCACCGAATCTCAGGTGGGAGATGGTTACGCCACCGGACTTCTTGGAATCGTACTGGAAGTATGCCTGTACTTTCTTATCTGTATTGTCACCGATGATCTTTACGCTGTTCTTGTTGGCGCCTACGGTACCGTCAGCGCCCAGACCCCAGAACTTGCATGCCTTTTCTCCTGCAGGTGCAACGTCAGGATTTTCGCTGCCCTGGATGGATAAGCCTGTCACATCGTCTACGATAGAAACTGTAAATTCCTTCTTTGGCTCATCAGACCACAGGTTTTCATAAACAGCCAGAATATCGCCAGGCTGGGTATCCTTGGAGCCCAGACCGTAACGGCCGCCCACGATGAGGCAGTCAGCAAATTCTGTGTCGCGCAGTGCAGAAAGCACGTCTAAGTATAACGGTTCGCCTACGCCGCCCGGCTCCTTTGTTCTGTCGAGTACTGCGATCTTCTTCACGCTCTTTGGCATTACGTTGAGCAGGTATTTTGTGGAGAACGGTCTGTATAAGTGTACTTCCACGATACCGACCTTTTTGCCGCGGCCATTGAGGTAGTCAATCAGCTCTTCGGCTGCATCGCAGACAGATCCCATGGCGATGATGATTTCTTCTGCGTCAGGTGCGCCGTAGTAGTTAAATGGCTTGTAGTCTGTGCCAATCTTGGCGTTGACTTTTTCCATATATGCATTGACAATATCTGCAGTTTCCAGATATGCAGGGTTGCAGGCTTCTCTGTGCTGGAAGAAGGTTTCAGGCTGTTCCGCACTACCCATGCTGTGTGGATGGGTTGGGTGAATGGAACGTTTCTTAAATGCCTTTACCGCATCCCAGTCAACCATTTCCTTCAGATCTTCGTAATCCCAGATTTCGATTTTCTGGTTTTCGTGGGAAGTTCTGAAACCGTCAAAGAAGTGAACCATCGGCAGTTTGCCCGCAATCGTTGCCAGATGCGCAACCGCTGCCAGGTCCATAGACTGCTGCACACTGTTGGATGCCAGCATAGCAAAACCTGTCTGGCGACAACCCATGACGTCAGAGTGGTCACCGAAGATGGACAGCGCGTGGGTGGATATGGTTCTCGCCGCAACGTGGAACACCGTCGGTGTCTGTTCACCGGCTAATTTATACATATTTGGAATCATCAGCAGCAGCCCCTGGGATGCTGTGAAGGTGGAAGTGTATGCGCCTGCAGTGATGGCACCATGTACCGCACCTGCCGCACCGCCTTCGGATTCCATTTCTACGATTTTTACTTTTTCACCAAAAATATTTTTTCTATCCTGAGATACCCATTCATCCATGCTTTCCGCCATTGGGGAAGATGGTGTAATCGGGTAGATAGCAGCAACTTCAGAGAATGCATATGCTACGTGAGCGGCTGCCGTATTTCCGTCCATGGTTTTCAGTTTTCTCACCGTAATCACTCTCCTTCCTCAAGGCCAAGGGCAATTCTCTGCTTATAATTATATTCAGGAACTTCCCTTTCGTGAATGACGCCTCTTGCGCACATGTATTCACACACGTTGCAGTTCTCGCAGATTTCAGGATCTACCACTGCGTGGGCCTCTTCCATGTAGATAGCACCGTTCGGACAGTTAGCCTGGCAGTCACCGCATGCGATACATGCAGAATCGCAGACTGCAGCCTTTTCTTCGTAGTCTGCGGTGGAAGAACATGGCACCATTTTCGCGCCTTTGTACGGCACGATGGTAATCAGGTTCATCGGACATACGTAAGTACAGTCTTTGCAGCCTACACACTTGTCAGGATCTACATAAGCGCTGCCGTTCACCACTTCGATGGCACCGTAGCGGCAGATTCTCGTACAGTCGCCCAGCCCTGTACATCCGGTAGTGCAGATGCCTAAGGTCTTACCATCCAGCTTTGCAGCTTCCGCACAGGTCGCGCAGCCGGCCGCCTGGTAGGCTTCCTTACACTTGCTGCCGTTACATCTTACAAAGGCAACCTTGTCCTTCAGCTTGGTCAGGTCATGATATGTATCTACGATAATCTTCTTCTTACATTTTACGGTACATGCTTCGCATCCGACACATTTACTGTAATCGATCACAGCGTGATTGTCGATGATGTCTACTGCACCTTCCGGACATGCTCTCACGCAGTCGCCACAGCCGATACATCCGTATCTGCAAAGTTCTCTCACAGCATCGTCATCGTCGCTGCTGTTGGAACAAGGAATGAAGTTGGTCGCTTCTCTTGGAATCATGCGGATAATCGTCTGTGGACATACACCTGCATTGGCACATGCACCGCAACCGTTACACTTATCTCTGTCGATGATGATATTGCCGTCTTCTGCGGACATTGCGCCGAACTGACATACTTTGACGCAGTCACCGATACCGACACAGCCGTCCTTACATTCGCCTCTGACAAAACCGCCAGCTACAGCTTCTCTGCAGGACGCACAGTTCACCAGTCTTTCTTTGCCTGCCGCATTGCCCGCACAAGCAATGAAGGCAATCTTCTCTTCTACTTCTACAGACGCCCTTTCAGTCACTTTCGCGATGGCGTCAACGGTTTCCTGATTGCATGCCGGGCAAAGCGCAACGCTTGCACCTTCTGCAATAGCTTCTGCACACGCCTGACAGGATCCATGGCCGCATCCGCCATATCCGCTACAGT
This sequence comes from Bacillota bacterium, assembly GCA_017522185.1. Lineage (GTDB taxonomy): Bacteria > Bacillota > Clostridia > Peptostreptococcales > Anaerovoracaceae > Senimuribacter. The sequence continues at coordinate 49,203 of JAFWZZ010000001.1, forward strand.
CACCACCCGGCAGAAGTTTCAAAATCTTCGTTAGCATAACGTCTCCTCCTTCTCCGCTATTTCACGTCTTTCGACATTTGATACAAAACCATTTCTATATTATCAGAAAATTCCGCATATAGCGCTATATTAATATTACTCCCATGGGATTTTTTTGTCAACTGACCGCGAAAGCTCCCGTTGGAACTGCAATGTTTTTTTGCTCGTACAAGGTCCTCTGCAGGTTGAAAAATGCGCCTTTTCCGATTCACTCCTTCTAACTTGAGGTTTTGTCAAACAGGCTTTGATTTTATGGAAGTTTGTGTCAAAAAAAGAACACATCCTATCGAATGTGTTCTCATCTTCTCTGTATTCTGTTATTGGATACCCGTGCTCCAGATGATATCGTCGTTCATGGAGGCTGCCTCGTCAGAAAGCTGGTAGTTTTCCTGCTTAAACGCTTTCTTGTGCAGTCTCTTGACCTCGGATTCCAGCGTAATCGGCACAACGTAGGAGATACCGTCAGACAGCAGGCCTGCATAGTATTCCTTCGGCCAGCTGATACTTGGCTGCATGTCCATTCTTGCCGCCAGCGGCAGCAGAGTCAGGATATCCCCCTGGGTCATGTTAGTTCTGATATTCGGGAAGACGTTTTCAGACAGTTCCTGCAGCTTCCACGGCTGTGTCAGTGCCTTCTTCATGGTTGCCATCACAACCTTCTTGTATCTGCCTGTTCGGCTGGAGTCTCCGCCGCTGTTCTTTCTGATTCTGCAGTAAGTCGTCGCCTGTACGCCGTCCAGCGTCTGCTTGCCGGCTTTCTCGATTCTGGTGTAAGTACCACCGACGTTTTCCGCCGTTTCCGGACCCCAGTGGTTCAGGTCACCGATTTCGTTTTCTTTGACGTTGATGGTGATTCCGCCCAGCGCATCCACCGCATCGCTTACCGCCTTCCAGTTAAACATGATGTATTCGTCGATGTTCAGGTCCAGGCCGCGGTTCAGCGCCGCACAGGTATTCACCGCGCCGCCATATACGTTGGCATGGGTTACTTTGTCGTAAATCAGTTCCCCGTCAAAGTATTCAAACTTCAGATAGGAGTCTCGCATTACGGAAATCATGCGCAGATCTCCGCTGCTCTTCTTGAAGCTGAGGACGATGATGGCATCCGTTCTGCTGACATCATAACTTTCGTCCGCTCTGCTGTCCGTACCCAGAATGGCAATGTTGCGGTAACCCTTCAGCTCCTTTGCCGCCTTCTCACTGATAGCAAAGTCTTCCGGATTGGTCTTCTGTCTGTCAAAGGTATCCGTCAGGGACCATACCATAGCACAGATACCGCCAACCAGTACCACAAGAATCACCAGGATTGTCAGGAGAAGCTTCTTCCATACCGGTTTCTTCGGCTTGTCCCCCTTCTTTCCCTTTCTGTTCTTCTTATCTTTCTTATTTTTCCCTCTGGCGTTGCGTCTGATGCTGGCCGGATCTTCCGGTTCATAGCCACGCAGAAAGTCCTCCTCGAAAACATCCTCCTTGCGGTTTCTGCTCTTTCTGTTTCGCGCTTCCAGCTCGTAAGCTTCCGCCTGTCTCGCATATTCCGGATTTTCCAGCTGACGGATCAGCTCAGGGCTGTATTTCATCCCCGCGAAATCCTCGGTTCGTCTATTACTTCTTCTGCTCACAGTTAAATTCCTTTCATTTGCATGGGTGCATAAGTAATAGTATTATACACTTTTTTGTACAAAATAGCAACTGCGAAGCCTTCCCAGGGCAAAACGGCGTTAACAGGAATTCAACAAAATTTGTCGAACTTTGCGCATTCAAAAACCACAAAAATTACTTTACAAACTATACTATACTGTGTATAATAGTATGGTACGAATTGAGTGCTTGCGCTATTAGCTCAATTGGATAGAGTAGCGCACTACGAATGCGAAGGTTGGGGGTTCGAGTCCCTCATGGCGCACCAAAAAACCGCGGAATTTCAACGTTTCCGCGGTTTTCTTTTTGTCTTTTTTGATGGCACTTTTCAAAAATTAGCCAATTTTTAGCCATTTAGAAAAATGTTAGCCGTTTTTTAGCAGTTCAACAGCCCTTCTTTTCTCTTCCATCCCAACTGAAATATAGTATTTTGCAGTGACGTTTATATCAGAATGGCCCAGTAGTGAAGAGGCAATCTGTATTGGCACACCCTTCTTGCATAGATTTGTCCCGAAGGTATGGCGGTAAGTATGAAATCCTTTATCTTCTACCCCAATACGCTTATAGTAGCGGCTCAATGACTGTGCAGCTGATTTTCTGTAGTAAAATCCACCGGTGGAAGTGGTAAAAACGTAATTGGTCCTATATCCGTTCTTCAGCTGATCTTCTTTGTGCCAGGCAACGTGGAGAATAAATTCTTGTCGAAAAACTTCGTTCATCGGCAATGTACGATACGACGCAGAAGTTTTCAATGAGTCGTCCCCCAACTCATGCGCGGTCTGCTTTTCTCTGTCAAACGTCGGTTTTTCTACAATCTGCCGCCTTATAATAACTACATCATTATCCAGGTCGAAATCCTCATATTTCAGCCCCAGCAGCTCACTGATACGGCAACCAGTATAATAGGCCGCCACAATCAGAAAACGAAGTCTAAAGCCGCTCTGTGCCTTATCAAAGCCCCCGAGAATCTTACCAGCCTCTTCATCGGTCCATACTACGATTTCGTTCTCACCCTGTTTTTGCTTCGGTTTCTTCTCCGGAGACGGCAGAACCAGGGAGCCTGTGACATTACGAGCCAGCCCCTCACGTTCCAGGTATTTATAAAAACGTCTCATCAGCTTATTTACGTTCACCAGGGCCGACGCTGGACAGCCCAGCTCATTATACAGCCTCTGTAGAACCGATGCAGACACATCCACAAGCGGCATATGATAGACATTAGACGGAACAACGTACTTCTTCCAGCACGTATAGTACAAATCTCTTGTCCTGGATGCCAGAGAATCATCCTTTAGGAAAAACTCATGCAGCCAATTATCTGCCACAATACCGAAATACTGGCCGGCCGTATCGATGCCGGCTTTTTTCTTATTCATAAACTCGTTATACTGCTGCAGGGCGTCCTTTTTGCTAGTACCGTAGAAGTTTTTGATCACCGGGACTTCTTTTCCCTCTTCATTGACTCTATGCCCTACTACTTTTCGCAGTCTGTAATACTCCTGGCCGTTTATAAAGCTATTCTTTTTCGTAGCCATAATTACACCTCAATCCATCAAACCCAAATGCTATAAAACGGTGATTTTTCAAATTCGCAAACGTTTGCGAATTTTCCCACTATACACGCGAAGCCCAAGGGGGTAACAAATTGCAACACACCCTCAACGATGATCTCGCATCGAGAAACGTTCCTGTTTGCACAGGAGTGGCTTTTAACTTGCTGGTAACTTGCAGAGAAGCCTTGCAAAGTCAAACATTATAGAGAGCGAAATGCAAAAAACGTTGAAATTCAAGGCTTTTCATATGGTTAATATATATACATCTAACTTGCTGGTAACTTGCAGACTATGCCCAATAAGGAATATATTTCATGTGTTTTGGTGCGGTGTCAGGATCAATTGGTTTTATTAATCCAGCTTCTGTTGCAGTTTTTAATAATCTAGAAATACTTGCTGATGAAGCAGGTGTTAACCCGAACCGATTACGCAAGGATCTATTTGTTGTAACATCCCCAGAAACCTGTTTTATACACGCATGAAGATAGCAAGACCATAATTTATCGTCCGGTGTTAAATTTGCAAAAGGAACTTCGGAAAATAAAATTACACGAGTATTTTGCTCGTAAAGTGAAATTTTTGGTGCGGGCAATTGGTGCAATTCGCATGATAAAACGATTTTATCCCAACCAGTGCCCAGCTCCTCACACATCCTAAGACGTCGCATTAAGCTAGCTAACATTTCATTGCGAGATTTTGGAGGATTATCTATAATTCGAAATGTATCTATCAAAGGAATCCCTGGATTTGTAATTTCAATACGCGAATCAAAAATTTCTACAACAGGACCAGTTCCTGTGATTGAAAAGTCTTGATGAATAAGTGCATTTGCAATAGCTTCCCTTAGAGCTATCGAAGGATAGAGGCTCTTTTTTTCACGCACAGCACCATTTATGACTTCCGATGATGGGAGTAATGCATCGATATAATCCAATAAGCCGACAAAACCAATTGCATAGCCCTTGTTTCCAACAAGTTCTTTAGCCATGTCTAAACGATTGGATCCGTTGTATTGGACAACACGTATCGCTTTTCTAGAAACTGAAGGAAAACTAGAAAGTTTTTTAGCAAACAGTATTGCTCCCATATTTGTTATAGCGTATAGTCCGTTATCCTGTTTTACAACTACCTTTTCCTCTTCCAAATAATACAAAACACCTTCCTGGGTGTTAGGAATAACTTCTTGCTTCAAATCGAAATATGCTCCATAGTCTAATAAACTCAATGCAGCATCTAACGTCAAATCAGTTTTTGCAAATAGTTCTTCGAATCGAGTAGAACGAAGACGATCCCATAATTGAACTTGCATTGCGGGGTATTCACTCAATTTCTTTGTATAACTCCCTACTCTAATATAGTCAGTCTTTTTGAATGAAACAGGCTGAGAGACTGCACTATATATTATTAACAAAACAACCTTTTTATCTTCAATTGTTAAATTATGAAATTCAAAATTAGCATTTTTGGACAACATGATACGAAGCCAACTTTCTAGCTCTTGTCCACCCTTTTTCAAAGTCAAAGGATCATAATCTGTTCCGACTATTTCGTGAGTTTCGTCATTAATACCCCATACCATATATGCACGAGCTCTTTCGTATAATGCAGCACTATTTGATAATGCACTGATATCTTCTCCGATCATGTCGAACTCGTATTTGTTATGTTTAAATTCAAGCCAACTTGTTTCTGATGGCATTTTTCTTAATTCTTCAACTAAAAGTTCATGCGTTTTCATATATTACCTCTTGTGAAATATCCGCACAGTTTACGGATTTACTATTTTTTGTACTTTTCTATTTCTGTCAGTTCTCCAACACGTTTGATTGCTTCAGCTTTGCCTGTAGTGTTCAATTTATTAAAATATTGCAAAAGCAACGCCCTATCACTATCCTCTGTACCTTTGTTGTATCCATACAGAAACGCATCTCTACACTCTCCTCTAAGTTCAGGCAAAGCATCATTCGTTTTTTCTCCAGAGGATCTCTTTTGAGCCAAACGCTCGAAATACTTTTTAGGCTCTATCCCTGCAGTTACCTTGCGAGCGCCTTTTGATACATTTCCCTCTTCGTCAAAATCAAAGAAAAAATAGAATCCCGTAGAATCGTGATAACACATATCTGGAACTATGTCAGATATATTACATCCCAAGGCCTCCACAATCTTCAATATTGTTTCGGCGCTAGGTTTTCGCAGTCCGCTTTCATACTGCGAAATCATCGATGCTGTTACTCCTAAGGTTGCAGCGAGTTCCTTCTGCTTCACCCTTTTAATTTTTCTTATATTCTTGATATTTTCACCAATTTCCATAATGTTTGTACGCGTTACAGTCACCCGAAGAGAGACTTAGCAACTCCTTTCCTCGTGAAGTTTTCAACATATTAGAATAATTCCTAATATAAGTTTAGCACGGAAGTAATAAAAAATAAAGCAAAATGTGAATTTTTCTATTGACTTTAGCTAATTGCTAAATTATAATACAGCTACACGCTAAACTTTTAAGCGTGATGCTTAATTAGGAGGAGTACAATGAAATTGAATATCCCAGCCATAAAAATAGGAATGGCAACAATGCAACTAAATCAAAAGCTTCTCGCTGACAAGGTCAATGTATCGCAAAACGCCATATCTTTAGCGTTTAGAAAAGAACGAGCCTCGACAATTCTAACAGGTAAAATCGCAAATGCCTTAGATATGTCAGTGAGCGAAATCACTATTAAAGAGTATGCAACTAAAGAACCACCAAAAGAACCGCTTTACCGATGAAGAGGAATATAAACCACCACAAAAGCACAGAAAGGGGAACTACCATGGCAAGATACCGAAACATCGAATCAGCCTACAGAGAGATTAAGGCAAACGACCCCGACACTTGTATAACCAGGTACCAGCTGCAGCAGATCATCCGCAGCGGCAAGATACCAGCACGAAAAAACGGCAAGTGTTACCTGTTCGATATGGACAAGCTGGAACAGTATTTGAGCAGCTAACCATCGAACCGAACGACCAACCGCCCAAAAAAAATCAAGCAAAAGCCGCCGTGCTTTTTGACTTGATAATATCGTTTAAACTTAGTACCACGGAGAAGGCATGAGATTATATAAGAGAGCACTGACAAGAACGCCCGACTGGCAGCACATATGGGTAAGAGTTTACTCACAGAAACACACAGGAAGAAAAGGCAGAGGAGAGAAGCGGAACCCAACCACGGAATCCGTAAAAGCACATAATCAGAGAATGAGAATAAAAGAGGTTCACGTTTATATCCTCTCTTACTTCCGTGAGGGTGATCACTGGTTGTGCTTGACGTATGATGATAATCATGTTCCAGAAAGTGAAGAGGAAGCACTAAACAATGTAAGAAACTTCAAAAGACGAATAGATAGAAAATGCAAACCGCTGGAAATCGAAGTATTTGCTTTATGGAATGTGGAAAAAGGAGCAGAGAAGGAACGATTTCATCATCACATGATTATGAACCAGGAAGTAGAAAGAGAACTCATCGAAGAGTGCTGGGGCTATGGAATCATATTATTTAAGCGTCTGGACGACAAAGCCTACAACAGCGACGATTATTATAGCCTGGCAGAATACATCGTTAAACAATCCACAGCGGAGACCTGCGACGGAAAGAAGAACCGACCGGCATATCACAAGACCAGAAATATAAAAAAGCCTATAACCAAGATTTCTGATGTGCAGGAGATGGAAGTAAAAGAGTTTAAAGATTATGAGGTCGTAGATGTAGAGGAGCACACGGATCCAATAACAGGGCTAATCTCCCTTGAATACAGAATGAAAAGCAAAGTAAAGGAGCCACAAAAACACTGGCACAGGGGGAAACCTGCAGCCTTCCGGAAAGCATATCCCACATATAACGATTACATGGAAGAACAATTGAGCTTATTTGAAGAGGGGGTGAGAACATGATAAAAGCTAAAGATATGAAAAAGGGAGAAAAGTATATTGTAGAGCTGTCCGGCTCTTTAGTCAGACGGAAAAAAATCATAAGCGACTACGCTATGCAGTCCATGGCCGAACAGATTGCAGATATCATTCTGAGCGAATGGGAAGAAGTCACCATAAAAGAAATGAGCTGGAACCAGGGCAAAACAAAAACAAGGTTCACCTATATTACAGATAGAAAGCTATCGAAAGAGGAATTGGACAAGGCAAGAAATGTTTTACGAGGAATCAATCATAAAAGCTGCAAAATAGTTTTGATTGAACCATGAAGAGGTAACACCATGGAATACATAAAAGTAATGCTGGCCTACTTAGGGGCCGCTGCCCTGGGCGTATTTATCGCCCTGTGGCTCACCGGAAGCTTATACCAGCACGGCATGCCTATATGCTGACTGTATAAAGAATAAATTATAGCTAAATCCGCAAACCGATTTGCGGATTTGAAAGAAAGGAGAAACCACCATGAGAAGAAACTATTTTGAAGTCTGCCAGAAGTGCGGCGCACATTTGGATCCAGGCGAGAAGTGCGACTGTGAAGAGGTAAAAAACTGGTGGGCCGCAAAACTGCAGTCCCAAAAGCACAGACCAATCCCACCCCTGAGAACAACTACAGCACAAAGAGAGGAGAAACACATATGAACAAGGCATTGACAGCGGAAATCAAGAAATACTACGAAAAAGTCTATGAACCAGAAGACACGGAAGAAATCAGATCTGCGTGCAGAGAATTTGAAGAGGAACTAGAAAAGCATGTATTTGATTTTGAAACCCAGGATGCTATCGACTGCAAAGCCTCTACAATAGCAGTATATCAGCGTTACAAGGGCTTTATAGATGGCTACTCGTTTTGCTTAACCATGTTGGGGATGAACGGAGAGGGCTAATAATGAGACGTATAGACAAAGAAACGTTCAAGGCGTTCAAGATAAATAACCTAATGGGCATATATTACCGCCTCACTACATACAGCACAAAACAACTGGTGGCAGCGTGGCAAAAGTGCCAGTGGCCGGAAGATGAAAAAGCCGCCGAAATATGCAAAGCACTATTCAGCAGAGCGTATAAGACGGTCGAAGGACTCGAAAAAAGGTATAAAAAAAGTGCCCCAACCGCCCAAGGTCAAAGCACAAGATGATATAGAAAAACCACTCATCTGTGGGCATTATACCACCTCATGGGGCAAAGTGCAAGCATTTTGCACCAAATCAAACCCATAACCTGTGAAGAGGCTCCAACGCACCTCAAACCATCGAGCCTCTTCAGCATCCCATAATATAGCACCAAACCGGCTCTAAAGGCAAGACAAGAACAAGATTATAATTCGGCAGTTTCCGGCAGCCGTACAACGTAACAAAAGGCACCGCAGAAAGCAAAAAGCAAGCAGTACCCAGTGCTTGTTACGTGTAAAAATTGCCTGGATACAGCCCGAACTCTTAACAGAAGTACCTCTATCGGCATCATGGGAGCAATAGCCCATGAAGAGGCACACAGATATCTGATTTAGCCTTTTTAGCCCCATCGCGTGACATGTAGGCGCGTACGCGCGCAAGCAGACCAAAATAACATCACTTTGAGCAATTTTGGCACTTTAGCACTATGCGCAAGACATGCACGCATACACACGCACGCGTAAATCCGTAAACTGTTTACGGATTTGGAAAGGAGACAACATGATCAAGATTAAATTGACCTATGACAAAGACGAAGAAAAAGAAGCAATACTGAACGCCATCGAAGACGTGGTAGAAATAAACAGCATGCTGCCTAAACCGGACGAGAAAAGAAAACGCCTGGTAATCTGGGCCAAGCATAAAACACAGTAACTTGAAGAGGTTCGCATGAAAATCGAAATCTATATCAATGATCGACCAATCGAGGAATTTTCCAAAGAGGAGCTGCATGAAATCGGGACGATCTTGACCGAGCGGGCCATGAAGGCCGCCGGCTACGTAAGGGAATCACTACGATAACGACCGTCAGACGCGGTTATCCGGGAAATTCGTACAACTTGCTACAATAGCCATAAAACAGGCTGCGCATGATACAATACACACCATAACTCACAGTAAGGACCAGTGTTGGCGAACTGGTCCTTTTTCTTATTTTCCCTCTTCAAAAACGGTGCAAGACACACCCTAAAGGACTATGCAGACATGGCTCTCAGGACCGCCAGTAAGCGGGCATACTTAACCGGAGAGGGCAAAAAACGCAAGGAGTGGGGAATTGCTACGGTTATCATGAATAAGCGTGGAAATCCGTGTCCTCTGTGCCTTCCTTTTATTGACAAAGATATCTTGAGGGCGCTAAAAGTTGACATATTGAAAGACGTAAATGACAATGATATAATTACTGAAATCAGACATGATTCAGAAGGCAATATAGTTCCGATCATTTATGTTGATGTTGATGATTTTTATAGTTCGTACCAAGGCCGCATCTACGTTGGAGATGAGGGCTTAGATGGAATCTTTGATGATAATAGAAATATCAAGGTTGATAATCTGTGGGAAATTATTTCTGAAACAATGCCACACTACATGAATGGAGAGGAACCACCAAATGACACAATCGCTAAAATATATGAATTGATTGATGAGGTATTCAATGAAAAACAGGGATAAGTTTTTGAAAATGGAATCGTGGGGAGAATATACAGAAAACCGAGAACTGTTTAAGGATATGAGCTTTAAATCTGACGATGAAGTGTTTGCTCATTGGAAGAAATTATTGGATGCTCATATCAGAGAGCACGGCCATAATGATAGCCGCAAGCCAAAGACTGTGCATGACGATTATTTTGGAACAGCGAAAAGTAAAAGTGATTCTTAAAGTATAATTAGTAACTAAGACCGGTACACACTGGTCTTTTATTATACCCAAAAACAAGAAAGAGAGGATAAACCATGAAACTGAGAGTAACAGCGACTGCGTTCTTCGATAAAAAAGAACAGAAGTACATTGCAATAACCACAGCTTTTGAGGTATAATGTTCTTGCAAATAAATACCGAGTACCGCAAGGTGATCTCCTTACGCCTTGTCAACGCTTTTAACAGCATGGGAAAATAACTGACTTACACGGTTATTGTCTCATGCTTTTTTATTTGCACAGTTGAATAACATCAAATAATCCAAACCAAAATCTACAGCCCAAGAGGCTTAAAACAGGAGAAACCACAAAATGAGCAAAAAAACAAAACTGCTGACCCTCTTCACAAGCTACAAGAAAGAGTATACTGAGTGCCAAGAGCTGCTGAAAGGAATCCAGGCAAACGACTCTTTGTCTGAAGGGGGAAAGGCGTAGGAAAAGAAAAAAATTTTAGATAGGCTGGCAGCGAGTGCCTCTAAGCACCATGATGATGCGACATCAATTATCACAGACGGCCTGGCTGCCTTGGAAGACAAGTGGAACAAAGGAGCCACGGGAAAACTTACAGATGCAGGATATCAAGCCGGCTTATCTAATGTGCTGAAGATGATCGAACTCGACGCAATCCGGAACGAGGCCGACATCAAGGGCATCATCGAAACATATCAAGACGACTTCAACGCCATGGCCACAGTAAAAGCAGCTCTGGCGAAAAGCACAAAACAGGAAGTCAAGAAACTTACATACCTTGTGCCGGAAGACACCAGAGAAACTACTAGAAATCTGCTGAATCAGCTGCAGGCGAATGTAAACAGCTACATGAACAAAACAAACGTCCAGAATTCCGTTAAAAGCTGGAACGCGTTCAATACACGAAACGGCAACGTGGCCGCAAGCATGGACGGCATGATGAAATTTGTCGAAGACAGACTGACAGACGACTTGGAAGTAGTGAAATAAGATGGACTGGCTGCAGAGCGGCCTAAATAATGCCCCAGGCAGTAACTCTCCCACGATATGGGAACCGGCAAACCCTGGGGCCTTTTTATATCCAAAACATGAAGAGGTGCACACATGTGCAAAATGAACGTCCCAGCATGGGAAGAATTTGAATCATTTGTAAAATTGAAAATATACGACAGACTGGCGAGAGATAAAAAAGACTATTTTGAGGACGTACTGCAGGAATGCTATATTTCCTATGAAGAGGCAAAAGAAAGCTATGACGACAGCCAGGGCAAAAGCTTTGCCGGGTGGTTTATGTCTTATTATTTCTATGGAGCCATGCAAAAGGCCATCTATGGCGGCAGAACGGAGAGAATCATATCGGATCCAGTAAACACCGCCGACAGGTTGGACAGGCCTTTTGGAGATGATAATATCGATGATATGACTTTGGCAGATACCATCATCGATGAGACTGCAGAGCCGTGTCTGTATCGGTATACTGATTTAGAGTTTTGGAATGAAGTTGGCCGCCTGATTGTCGAAGGTGCAGCCAAAGCCGGAGAGATGCAAAAACAGATCATCAAAACTATGCTGCAGCATGACTGTGGACTAAAAGAGGCACAGCGTATCCTGGGGGGGAATGGGGAAGACTATCCCAAATATGCCAGGGTATACAAAAACGCATGTGACAGCATACGGCGGCACATCACAGCCCATGTATTAAGCTGTAGAGGAAATTCAGCCATTGAAGAGGTAATCAGTTTTAGAGGGACGGGACTTTGTGCTTATAAAGAGCACATCTTTACGTCCAGTGTTGAACTTTTGGCCATAAAGCGAGCTGACAAAAAGCGCAACGCGAAAGATATAGGAAAGCTTATCAAAACAAGCCCCAAAATGACGTTTTAAGCGTTTTTATTTTTCAACCAACGAATTAGCCATTGAAGAGATTTTGAAAGAAAACAGCCTAATTTCTGCCAGCCACAGACACTAATAAGCCGCAATAGTACACAGTTATACTTTTAATTTAGCCACTTTTCCATTATAACCATTGGAAATAGTGGTTTTTATGTGATGTTATTTAGCCATTTTTTAGCCAAAAAGAGGTTGATAACATCCAAAAACACTCATTAACATTCGACAATATACAATTATATTGAACAATACTAAAATATTGCAATTTCAACGTTTCTACTTATTCATCATTGAAAATTCAACACATACAAAAATACGACACAATCATGCGAAGGTTAGGGGTTCGAGTCCCTTATGGCGCACCAATAAAAAAGCAACCACCATACGGTGGTTGTTTTTTTATTATGTGTGCATATAGTGCTAGGGACTCGAACCCGCAAGGGCGTGGCTGTGAAGCGAGTCAGTCCGGTGAACTGACGAGTAAGCCACGGTCCAAGCCGACCGATTGGGGAGGCTCAGGACAGCAGACCTGCCTGACCAACGGGAAGGCCAGGGCTGCGAAGTCCCTTATGGCGCACCAAATAAAAATAGACATCCTATCGGGTGTCTGTTTTTATTTTTTGGGCTCTGTTAATAATTTTGGGGTGGAGGCTATTCTGAATAGAATATGGGCCTCTTTTCATAAAAAATACCATTCTGGTGTTGCTGGATAGCACGCATCTAGCTTAGGCAATAGCCCGGTCTCTAACACTTTCACGATTGCCATAAGTTCACCTATAAACGCTTCCAATTCATTTTGATTTGCAGGAGAATAACTGCACCATCCCAAACTATGTTCAAATCCCATACCTTTGAATATAACTTCAAATTCTACACAATAACGTCCTGGACCAGCAACTGCCTCAAGAATCAACATGTGACCTCGTCCAGTTCGTTTTTCCATGCTATAGAAGTATGCATCTTCTTTCTTATATGTAAAGTCCGTTCCTTTTGTAGCCTTTCTCAAAGCCTGCGCACAGGAATATTTCGCATCACCATAGTTTTGAGAATACCCATTTGGAAAATGGTCTTCAAAAAATTGAACACATTTTTCTACAACCGGCTTAGCACATTTGCTTCGTTCTGCGAACATCTTTTTGTCTTCTTCATCAAAAATGACACGACGTTCACAAGTCATTTTTATGCCTGGTAGCAATGCTTTCATCGCCTCAAAATATGGTGTAGAGTCTAGCAAAATGCCATCAGACAGTACGTCAACAGATAAGCAAATATAATTTTCTCCTAAGCAATCTCTATGGAGTTGAATGCCTGATCCAGCAATTTTATAGAGGGACAAGTCTTTCCCGCACTTTTTCACAGCTGGTATCATCTGTTGAAAAAAGTTTATGTCGGCATAGTATAGATCGCATTGTGAAAACCCATAGTTCCTATGCAGTTTCTTCATCAATGGTAAAATATCTTGTTCTGTGCATTCGGTCGGAGTTTCAATGTTACTAAGATATAATGCATCCGTGTATTCACTTTCTCTATAATGATGAATATCTCCAAAAGCAGGACAGTCGCGCTGTGCTCTTGCACAGGGTCCCTTTTTTGTCGCAAAATCATATTCTTCCGAATCCTCTGCGGAAACCAAGTCATTAAAATAGTAATACAATTTTCCATAGCTCAAACCTTGCTCATCCATATAAGCGTGTACAATGTCTGTCCAATTAGAAAACGGAATTTTCGTTTTTACTTTAAAATATCCACAATCTATTACTCGCATCTCTATTCTCCTATATAAAAGTTAATAATATAATTACTTTTTCATCCCTTTTTTCTATAATCCTCATCAATCGGAATAATATCTACGTTTGGTAATTTTCTTCATTTTGCATTTGTCTACAATAGAAGATTTCACAAGAAAACCTCCTAAGCTTGTCTCTATGCAATACGCCTTCAATGGATTGTCCAGGGTTTGGATAAAATCGATTAATTCTTCTTCTGACAAATGCAAATGCTGAACTTCTTCCCAGCCATCTCTTTCACTTAGAACCATTACAAGATACTCCTCGTCGGATTGACGGTCACAGTCTTCTTGGAAAATAAACTTAAGTTCGCCTAATGTCCATTCAATGTCTGCATCTGTCACATGTACGCTTCCTTTTGTGACATGCTCGAATTTTGGCAACAAAGTTTCTATCATATTTAAAGGATTGAAGTCAGGACGGTCTAATTGATCCCAATGATATAGTTTTCTATCCTTCTTTTCCGTATTGACTAATGTATATTTTTTTGTGGTATCATACTTGCATACAGAAAACTCATAATAACCTCTTCCTTTTTTCTTGTCGGTATATATGTATCTTTCCACCGGCACATATAATAAATTCCCGTCTTCAGAATAAAAAGGATACACATCTATAGCCTCATAACCTCTTGGCAAAGTCACCCTTAATCTTTGCTCCAAATCATCAAGAGAATACACATAAAAATGTTTTCCGTTTTCCAAAGCAACCAGTTCTTTCTCATCAGGGCTGACGTCACCAGTATAAAGATACTGATAACCGCTAAAGATTTTCAATGGTACCTTTGTTATCCTGTCATAAATTTTCACACTGCCCCCTGTAATATGAATACTGTAATGTTCAGATGTAATCAAGAAATCCCAATTCAAATTATCTTCCTTAAACACTCTTCTCCGCATTTTCCTCACCTCTAGAATCATCTCTATGTTGTTAATTACCACATCTCTCTCATATCGTCCATAATATGCCATACTTCTTCTAATGAAATTTTGTTCTGACAAAGACATGTTTCATGTAGAATTTTCATTGCATCATAAATGTCATCACGTTCAATTGTTTCGATGAACTCATCATATTTCTCATTTAACTGATTAAAACCCATCGTATAATTCTTAACTGCAGTTATGAGTTCTTTGAATTGCCCATATATTTATCCTCATCATGAAATACGTTATCGCTCGATATACTTTCTAAGCATTATATCATTTTCTTTGACATGTGAAAAGAGACTGTCAAAACGACAGCCTCTCAATATCTATTGCAGAGATTTGTCGTCACTTTGATTAGCCATCGTTTTTCGTGTTCCTCACTTCCAAAGCCTTTCTCTCGCTTATATAGTTTCAAGAACACCTCCTGAAAAATATCTTCAGATTCCTGAACATTCTTCATATACGTGAAAGCTATTCGGTATACCATATCTTTGTGTAAGAAGCACTTCTTTTCAAATTCCCAATTTGTCAACATGTTGTCTTGTTACCTCCTTTCACTAGATATACGGTTAAATGTGGTGGAAAGTCACATTTTACTTTTATACATGGAAGGTACATGGAAACAGACGTCTAAGTCGACTCCCTCAGCGTATATCTCCCAACTATAAAAAAACTGGCCATAATTTATGGCCAGTCATCCATTAATACAATTCTATAACATTGCTTTAATACGATTTAATTCATTCACGTCCAAGGTTCTCCCTTGGCTTAACACTTTCAAAGACCCCCATTCTGTTTGTGGAACTTTTGTTAACGAATCAAGCTTAACAAAAGATGGTTTTAGGAAAGGCGGATTATAACACTTTAGTCTCTCATTTTTAGGAAATGCCAGTTTTCGTTCCTTTCCTTTCGTTGATGAAACATTAATAACCTCGATATAATCACTTTCTACTGTAACCACCAAATAGGTTCTATCATACTGTGGCATATTACCATCGACAAATCTAATTTTCCCTAGAATGCCTTGACCTTCAATGAAATTCATTAATAGATCACCAGCCTTCCTCCGTCTAGATAAACACTATATACATCTTCATCTGCTAATAACGAAAAAGCTGCTAATTGCTCCAGCTTATCATCTGTTAACACGAATCCGTCATAATAAAATGTTACTCCATTAATAGTTTCACTCGCGGTAACATCCTCTAAGGTTTCTCTATATGCGGATATAATCTCACGCATACATTCTACATCACTTTCCCTTGACATCATGTCAACGACAGATTGATTCTTATTATGATAACCATTGCTATCTGTACCACATGCCAAAGCATCTTTCCAAAAGCTAAAAGTATGGTTTATATCAGAAAGTTCTCTTGCAGTAGCATTTCCAAAAATGTCTAGCACTAAATTCAATATGCTATACTCATCCTCGGTAAAATTCGGTTCATAGACATCACTATCCCGCTTAAAAGAAGCATAGTCATTTTTATATCTTAAACGAACCTTTTCTACTACACATCCGTTTTCAAATGCTAATACTTCATCTCTGAACAGTGGCTGTCCATATTCTGCTATGCTGGCTAAATCAGCTAAAACTAATAGCTTTTGCAATTTCATGTTTCCATCATATGTGTTTGGCTTAGAATCAGCGCCATTTTTAATGAAAAATTTCGCAAAATCATATACATCTCTCATTTTGACACCCTCCTTATATATTGCGCCAAAAGACGCCCCAACTATACCAAACATCAAATGTAGCAACAATACACCCAGTCTAGTATATTCATTATACCTATGTTATGGTCGTCCGTCAAGTTAAGTCCAATTTCACACTATATTAATTATATACACAAAATATGTTGCGATTACACGATTAGCAACTTAAATTATCTACATGTAACATTGCACCTCATTGTTCCCACTTTTTTCCCACGCAAATCCTTAAATCATAATCGCTCTCATGAGAAAATGCAAAAGATATTAAAAGATACTTAACGTGAATAGATTGGAATTTCAATCTATTCCATAACTCTCCCCTAGACTATGCTTTTCCTATACAAGCGAAGGTTAGGTGTTCGAGTCCCAACGTTCGGTTGCCCCTTTACTTCCCATCCGCTTCATGCTACAATGACCGTGTGAGAAGTCAGAATCACGAAAGAGATTTGAGATTGCCACCCGAAGGGGTGGCATTTTTTGTAGAAACAGAAAACAGGAGGTACTTATGAGCATCTATATGTTTTGGCCCATCGCACTGGCCGTCTTTTCCGACATTTTTTATCAGATTTGCGCGAAATCCACGCCGGAGACCCTGAACCCCTTCGCATCCCTGACGGTTACCTATCTGGTAGGGGCCGCAGTTTCGGCAGGCATTTTCTTCCTGACCAGCGGCGGACAGAATCTTCTTACCGCGTGCAGGGATGTCAACTGGACCGCTTTTGTCCTGGGGCTTGCCATCGTCGGCCTGGAGGCCGGCAGTATCTACATGTACAAAGTCGGATGGAACATGAATTCCGGCTACATCGTCAAAGCCGGACTGCTTGCCGTCGCCCTGATCATCACAGGCTACTTCCTGTACAAAGAAGACGTCACCATGACCAAAGCCGCAGGCGCCGCAGTCTGTCTCTTTGGCCTGTATCTGATTAACAAGTAAACAAAAATCACAAAGGCCGCCCATTCCCATGAGCGGCCTCTTAAACATCCCTTTTTTCTTTTATATTTTATATTTACTCATTATTTAATTCTGAACTTTACAACCCTCTTGTTGCCGGCTTTGTCGTAGATGGTCAGCGTGTACTTGCCCGCCTTCTTTACAACCTTGCCGTTTTTGATTTTCTTACCGTTCAATGTCGCTTTCTTCACGCCGGAAGTCGCATCCTTAAACGTAATCTTCTTACCCTTGGAAGTCTTCTTGTAGGTCTTCGCCTTCATGTTGGTCGTCGGTTTGTTCTTGTCTACAGTAAACTTCAGTGTAGATACCGCACCGTTTACCAATGTAGTCTTCACAACGTACTTTCCGTCTTTGACAAAAGCAAACTTGTTGTAAGTGTTATCGTAGATCTTGCCGTTTACTGTCGTTGCTTCGTCGTTCACGTACTTCTTACCGTTGCGGGTAATGTAAACCTTCTTGATAACGTTTTTGGAATTGATGGTGATATACTTCTTCACCTTATAGATTTTGCCCTTTGTCACACCGCTGTAAGTCACGGTCTTGGACTTTGCCGCCTCTTCATTGAAGATCGCATACAGCGTTGTGTTCTTGGACAGATCTGTCTTTGTCAGGTGGAGTGTCTTGCCGTCGGCATCCAGCGGACAGTTGGTCTTGACAATCTGCTTCGGGAACGTAACATCGTAGTTCATGAATTCGATGCCCATTTCGTCCAGTGCAGCACCGGTACCAGGCTCTCCAACCTGCAGCACCACGTGGTTCTGATTCAGTGCAACGAACTCAGCCTTGGTATCTGCTGCGGAAACGCTGTCATCCGTCTCCGTCGTCGCATAATACATCACGCCGTTGACCTCCGTTGGCGTCAGTGTCGCTTTCATTTCATCCACCGTTACTTCGCTGGTGTCTGCCAGTTCTGCGACTTCTTCCTCGTTGTAGTACACGGTTTCCGTCTGGGACGACGTATAATCATCGTTGATGACCATCTTCGTGTCCATGCCGCATCCTGTTGCAAAGATCATGACCAGGGCCAGACCCATCGCCATGAATAATCTCTTTTTCATCTTTTTCTCCCTTCTTTTTCTGCCATACATGTGTGTCAGCCTATACTATATATACGATTGAGAATTCTGAAATCATTCATGGAAAATTTTAGTTTATTCCATCGGGCTTTCTTCCACCGGCGGTTCCCAGCTTCCGGTAACAACCGTACTGAATGGGGAGTTGGCAGCATCGTTGGCATGAACTGCACGAATCTTATAGAAATACTGTACATGAGGTTCGATAAATGCCACATTCACGTAAGTCGTCATCTTCTGTCTGTACATTCGCTTGTATTCGCCGTCTTCACTGGTCGCACGGTAAATCACATATCTCAATGCACCCTCTACCGGTTCCCAGGTCAGTTTCACTCTTCCGGTACCTTCCTCAGAACCTGCTGTCACAACAGGGGCCGGTAAAACACATACTGTACCGCAAACATCGCTCGGCTCCGAATTGGCATGCTGGTTTCCCGTGTCGGCGGCCACTACTTTGTAATAGTACGACGTACCAGTTTCTGCATTGGCATCGATGTATTCTGCTGTAGAGCTGGATCCGCGGTAAACAAACCCGCTGTCGGCTTTTCTGGATCTGTATATAAAATACTTGTCTGCACCTTTCGCTTCCGTCCATGTAATCTTCGGTTTGCCTGTAGACGGCGCATTGCCTGCTTTGATATCAGCCGGGGGTTCCAGTCTGCTTCTTCCCGCGGATAACGCAGGATCTGCCAGGCGGATCTTACCTTCCAGCACGTCTTTCTCAAAGACAAATCCGTCAATGCAGGTTTCGCAGTTTGTAATGCCATAGGTGTTAAACCAAAGGTGACAGATTTCGATGCCGCTTTCTGCATCTCTCAAAGAGTACTTTCTCAGATCGCAGGCAGTATCCATGTTTTCATCCTTTACATAAAGCGTCCCCTTATGGACGCGTTCCAGTCTGGTGCCGTCTTCTGCAACCAGAGAATTCAGATAAGTTTCGATTCCCTTTTCTCCCGCAACCAGGATTGCATGGTCCTTTTCTCCCAGTCGTTTTCCTGTATTCATACCCAAAGCTTCCGGACAGGCCGCAATGTCTCCGATACGCTTTACCCGGTTTTTCACTCTTTTGGCGCACGCTGCTACTTCTTCTGCGGAGTCCCTGTTATATCTGCCGCCGCATTCATCACTGAAAACCACGATGGCAGTCATGGTATAAACTTCATTTTCATCAAAGTCTGCAAACTGCGCACTGCCATCCTGAACGGTTTGGTAGACATCATAGCCGGAATGGATGTAAGCCTGATACAGGGCAACATATTTTTCAAACAACGCATCAGGATTTCCCTGTGGGAATTCCTGCTTCAGCAGCTCCCCTATGAAGTAAAGCTTTTGCTTATCTCCTCCAAAAACCTGGCCGCGTTCTTCCGCTCCCAGGGCTTCGTAACGCTTGTCCATCTTCCGTTCAAAGCACATCTTCCGCACCTGTTTTCCAAGACAAACGATACATATAACCGCAGCAATTACGCCTGCCACAATATATCCATTCATTAACATTTCCATTTCAAAACCTCTATGTCTCTTTCTAAAGTATTATCCTGATTTTACCACATTTCCAGCAGCACCGCAAATATCGGAATGGTCACTACCGAAAGCAGCGTCGACAGCAGCACGCATTTAGATGCGAACGCCGTATTCCCCCGGTACTGTTCCACAAAGATGACCGTGCAGGTCGCAACCGGCATGGCGGTTTCCATGGAGATGACCTTTGTCAGAACAGTCATTTCCACTCCGGATACCATCAAAATCAGCAGCACAATGGCCGGCAGAACCAGCAGGCGGAACCCGCTGACAACGTAAGCTGTCCGGTCGCCCAGCATATCTTTGATCTTCATTTTCCCCAGTTTGTAGCCGATGATGAACATGGCCAGCGGCGTCGTAATCCCACCAACCGTGGCCAGCGTTTCCCCCAGAACCACCGGCAGTTTGATGTCCAGCAGGAACAGTGTGACACCGATGACGATACTGATGAGCCCCGGTGTAATCAGCTCCTTTGGGTTGTTTTTGATGGTGACACCCATGGACTTCTTCACCAGGAAGGTGCCCACGGTAAAGACGAAGACGTCGCTGAGGGAATCCATCAGGGCCGCATAGAACACGCCCTCTTCACCATACAGTGTCTCGCAGACCGGAATCCCCATGAACCCGGTGTTGCTGAAGAGAAACATGTAGATGATGAGGTATGTAATCTGATCCTCCGTCTTTAGGAAGCGGCAGAGCACCATGCCCGTCACATAGGCTAATACCGATATGACCACAAAAGCCCCTGCCAGCAGTCCGGAATTGATGAGCAGCGTCTCTGAGAAGTCCATCTGCAGGGCCGTAATCACCAGGCAGGGCCAGGCGATGTTAACGACAATGGAAGAAATCCCCTCGCACTGCTTCTCATCTATGATATTCCTGCGTCCGAAGTACACCCCCGGCAGCAGGATCAGAAATATTTTCAGTAAGGATAATATAGTCATCGGAAAACCTCCTGTATATGGGTTCATTGTATCACAGACGATCCCTAAAGTCAGCAGACAAAAAAGAACGCCGTCTCCAGCGTTCTTTCTTCTCACATTTCTTATTCTGCTTCTGCGTGTCTGATCACGGTTCTCGCACAGTATGCGATGATTTCCATACAGTTCTTCATTCTCGGTTTGGAATCGAAATCGTCGTACTGCTTAGACATTTCCCTGCAGATTAACGTTCCATATTCCGCTTCGATTTCCTTAATCAGTTTCTCGAAAACCGGGTAGATGTCTCCCTGCAGATGTTTAATGCGCATCTGCATCTCTTCCTTTGGACCGAATGGATCACGGCGTCCTTCTGTCATACCCAGCGCCATCACTGATCCGGTGATGGCTCCGCAGGTATTCTTGGTGTGCCCCATGCCGCCGCCGAAACCGGTCGCCATGCAGATAACCTCTTCCGGCATGCCCGTTTCATAGATGTCCATGAAGGTCCGAACCACGCATTCTGCACAATTGAGGCCCTGACGGAAATATCCGCGGGACTGCTGGTCTGCCAGCTCCATCAGTTCCTCTAAATTCTTATCTCTTGCAATTTCTTTCTTTGTTGTCATATCTTTATATCTTTTCCCTATTTTGTGTCGTATTTTTCCTTCAACAGACCCTTGCGGTAGGCCTTAACCAGTTCCTTCAGGTTGTCAACTTCTTCCTGCAGCTGTACACCCTGATCCGTATCCACAACCAGCATACGTTCCGGAAGCACCGCTACCATCTTCATGTCAGGAGAATGGAACACCTGGGTGCCGTCTTCCTGCAGCGGTTCGTACGGCTTGTGTTCTGCCAGTGCCATAAATCTGGAGTTGAAGATAAAGGTATAGCCTGCGATACCGGTCTGCTTCTGGTATGCCTTGGAGATACCGCCGTCGATAACGAACAGCAGACCGCCGCCCTTGATTGGACTTTCGCCGTCTTTGATCTTAACAGGTACATGACCGTTCAGAATCTTGGAGGTTCTTGGATCCAGACCGAATTCTCTCAGAATCTTTTCGCAAGGTTCTCTGTCCTTGATGAACTTATAGTAAGGTCTTGTAAATTCTTTGTGGGACGCTTTATCTGCGATAAAGAGACGCTCAAAAGTCGTCATCTTGGCCTTACCGAACAGCGGTGAATTGCCGCCCAGCCACAGGTACCACATCAGGTCTCCCATGCGGCCGATTTCTTCGGATTCATCAGGCGCAAAATATGCCTTGCGCACTTCGCTGTCCAGATAGTCCATCAGCGCCTTGCCTTTGTGGGTCGCACCGTTGATGGTAACCTCTTCAAACTCACCGTCTTCTGTCATCGGAATGCAGCCGTGATACAGCAGGTTTCCGTTGATGATCTGGTACAGTGCGCCGTGACTGTATAAGAAGCGGATGTGCTTCTGCAGCTTTTCGGAGTTCAGGATGGATGCCTCTAACGTGTCCATAACCTGGTATTCTTCTTCTGTTAATTCGTATGGGTTATTCGGATCTACGGTCGGCAGGTTGGTATCACGCAGCTCGTAGGTGTTGCCTTCGATGGTAACAGTACCGTTTTCCCAGTTGATTTTATCCAGAATCAGTCGGTGTTCCATCTTGTATTCCGGATGAGCCATGATTCTCTGGCCTTCCAGCTTGAACTGCATGATGGCGATGGCCTTATGCATCTTTGCCGCCAGACTTGCCTCTACCTGGTCGTACTGGTTCTTTTCGATCACGTGTGGCTTGAAGTACTCACATGGGTCGTCGCCGTAAACCTTCTGGGCAAACATGGACAAAGGTCTCAGGTTGATGCCGTAACCGATTTCCAGCATATCAAAATTGTTATAGCTGATATTCATACGCAGGATATTGGAGATGCATGCCCAGTTTCCGGTCGCCGCACCCATCCATACGATGTCGTGGTTCCCCCACTGGAAATCCACGTCATGATAATCCATCAAAAAGTCCATGATGGTGTCAGGGTGTGCGCCTCTGTCATAGATGTCCCCAATGATATGCAGGTGATCCACCGCCAGATTGCTGATGGCATCTGCCAGCTCGATAATGAAATCTTCTGCCAGACCCGTATCAACAATGGTGCTGATAATGGAATCGTAGTAATGTGTCTTGTTTTCTTCGTCGTCTGCATGGAGCAGTTCGTCCATGGCATAATCCCAGTACTTCGGCAGTCTGCGTCTTACCTTGGATCTGGAATATTTTGTAGAAACAGACTGACAGATGGTTACCAGACGGAAAATCACCGTGGTGCACCACTTATCAAAATCTCTTTCGCTCTTTTTTCTGCGTTTGATCTCCGCTTTCGCATTGTAGATCAAAGCCGCCAGGTCTTCTCTATCTTCTTCGCTGAGCACTCTGCCATAGTGTTCGTCGATCTTCGCTTTGATGGTGCCGGATGCACTCTTCAGCATATGTACAAAGGCTTCGTGCTCACCGTGCAGGTCACTTAAGAAATATTCTGTGCCCTTCGGTAAAGCTAAAATTGCATTTAAGTTGATAATCTCTGCTGTCGCCGCCTTAATGTTTGGATAGTCCTTGGAAAGCAGCTCCAGGAATTTTAAGTCCGCCATTTTCTCCTCCCTTTTCTGCATAAAACAACGTAATTATATTATATACTTTCGCGTCTATTTTGTCCACAACGGCATAAAGTAAATGAGAAGGAGGCATGGCCAATATGAGAAGACGTTTCAGAAAATTTTATACAAAGCACAGCCATGTCCGGCGGCAGTTACCGGCCAGCATTTCGCTGCCTGTTGATGCCCGGTACCTTGTCGCCTACGTCTGCATGGTGCTGTTTTTTCTCCTGATAATCCCCTTTGTCTCCATCCAGTTGTTTCCACGTCTGATCGAGGATGTACCAGAAACATCACCTGGGATTACTCTTCCAGAGACGGTTTCCGTATACATTACGTCAGAAGAGAAGACGAAGACCATCCCTTTCGAAAACTACATCACCGGCGTGGTGGCTTCTGAGATGCCGGACTCTTTCGAGCTGGAGGCTCTCAAGGCCCAGGCCGTGGCAAGCCGTACTTATGCTCTGGGCCGTATCAAATCGGGCACTCAGCTATGCGACACGGTCCACTGCCAGGTCTACCGGGATCACGATATTCCTGCCAAGGTGCGTCGCGCAGTAAAGGCTACCGCAGGGCAGGTGCTGACTTATAACAGTAAACTGGCAAGTCAGGCATTATACTTTTCCTCCAGCGCCGGAGACACGGAAAACGCGGAAGACGTCTTCGCCAATCCATATCCTTATCTGGTCAGCGTCTCCAGCAACTACGAACCTGGCGCCACCCATAAAAAAGAAAAAAAGACCATGACTTTGAAAGAATTCCGCCACACCATCAAGGAGGCATTTCCAGATACAGACTTTGGAAAGATCAAAACCTCCAATATCAAAATATCCGGCCGCACCAAAGGCGGCCGGGTATCAGAGGTGCAGGTCGGCGACGCGGTTCTGTCCGGCGGCGATCTTAGAACCGCCTTCGGCCTTTACTCCACCCGGTTCGTCATCACCACCCGCGGCAGCAAGGTCACCATTACCTCCGCCGGCTCCGGCCACGGCGTCGGCATGAGCCAGTACGGTGCCAACGGCCTGGCCAAACAGGGCCGCAGTTATAAGCAGATTTTGAAGCATTACTACAAAGGCGTAGATGTGACGGTTGGCAGCAAATAGAATTACTAATCCGCCTGAAATCTTCAAAAAGTGTATACTCTTTTACGCCTCTCTCCTGTGTTTCTATACTTCCACCATGAAAAAAGAAGGAAAGTGTATATTTTTTCGCAAAAGAATGTACACTTTCCTTCATAAATTCAATTTGTAGCAACTCACCGTTCTACAGCGGGCTCAATTAATCTTCAATTTTAAAAATCGTTGCGCCCAGTCCCTTGAACTTTTCAATGAACTTTTCGTATCCACGCTCGATGTGGTAGATCTCGGAAATCTCCGTTGTCCCTTCCGCCACCAGACCAGCCAGTACCAGCGCCGCACCTGCACGCAGGTCCGTTGCGATAACCTGTGCACCTTCCAGCTGCTTCGCACCCTGGATCAGCGCATGGTTATCACCGTCAGTCTTGATGTTGGCACCCATACGGTTCAGTTCTGCCACATGCATGAAACGATTTTCGAATACGGTTTCGATTACCGTGCTGGCACCATTGACCGTGGTTAAGTACGCCATAAATGGTGACTGGATATCTGTTGGGAAACCAGGGTATGGCAGGGTCTTGATGTCTGTCGCAACCAGGTTTGGATTTTCGTCTGCAATGACATACATACCTTCATCGGTCATTTCCACACGAACGCCGGATTCTCTCAGCTTGGCTGTGATTGGCTTCACGTGGTCAGGCACCACATTCTTGATCAGAATCTGTCCGTGGGTAATCGCCGCAGCCAGCATAAACGTGCCGGTCTCGATTCTATCCGGAATCACGGTATGCTCTGTGCCGTGGAGTCTTTCCACGCCCTCGATTTTGATGGTGTCGGTACCTGCACCCTTGATTCTGGCACCCATCTTGTTCAGGAAGTTTGCCTGGTCAACGATTTCAGGTTCCTTTGCCGCATTTTCGATATATGTCGTACCCTTTGCCAGCACCGCCGCACTCATGATGTTTTCTGTTGCGCCTACGCTTGGGAAGTCCAGATAAACGCTGGCACCAACCAGACCGCCTTCCGGTGCAATGGCTTCGATGTAATTATCCTTTACGATGATTTCCGCACCCAGTGTTGCAAAACCCTTCAGGTGCAGGTCGATTGGTCTCGCGCCGATGGTGCAGCCGCCAGGTGCATGAACCTTTGCTCTGCCTGTACGCGCAAGAAGAGGACCCATCACCAGGAAAGATGCACGCATCTTGCTTACCAGATCGTAATCCGCTTCGTTGCTTTTGATCTGTGGTGTATGAATCTCAATCACCGATTCTTCCAATTGTGTTACTTCGGATCCCAGAGATCTCAGAATCTCCGTGATAACCTCTACGTCACGAAGAGCAGGGACGTCTCGCAGTACGCATTTCTCCTCTGCTAAAAGCGCTGATGCCATCAAAGGAAGTACAGCGTTCTTCGCACCGCTGATTACAACCTCCCCGTTCAATGGTCCGCTTTTTTGAACTAAAAACTTCGCCACTTTATTCCTCCATTAATCTATGTACGTTTTGCCGTACCTGTTTTCTTTCACGACAAAAAGCCCGTTCTCTGCAGGCTTTTCCCAGGTGCAAAACTATAATTTCTTTAATTCTTCAATGCAGTTACCGCAAACGGTCTTTCCATGAATCATCTTCACATCATCCATGGAGCCGCAGAATACGCAGGATGGCTCATACTTCTTCAGCATGATATACTGGCCATCTACGAAGATTTCCAGAGAATCTTCTGTCTTGATGCCTAAGTTTCTTCTTAATTCAACCGGAATTACCACTCTGCCCAGTGCGTCTACTGGTCTAACGATACCTGTTGCTTTCATAATAATCTCCTTTCAAGCCCTAATACTTATTGATGCTCTTCTTTTTCTTCTTTTTGGGTTTCTCTGATTTAAACAGATTTCTGATAGATGCTGCCGTCTTTGCAACGTTTGCCACTGCACCAAAAGCGCCTGCATCTCCCTTCACCGCGCTGGAAACATCTGCAACCGCAGACTGGATGTTGTCAATCATGTCATTGACTTCCAGAGATTTCTCCGCAGCAACGCCGGATACAACAGATGCATCTTCTAAAATCTTATTCAGATTCTTAATTGTTGTCACAAGATTTTTTGCAACAACAATCAAATAACAAACTAATACTACCGCCGCAACCAGAAGCAGGTAAATCAGCGCCGTTTTTATCTCAATTTGAATCATAGTTTTCTCCTCCTATATATGGAGTATTATACCAATTTTGCCAGTAATCAGCAACCTCTAAATCCCCTTCTCGTAAATATTTAGGATTTCTTCAGTATAACTCCCATCTTCATTATGTACGGCCAAAGGAGGCAGTACCCGCAGCTCCGGATTACCGTGTTTGACACAGTGCACCAGCAGAATGTTCGGTTTTTCCATCGGTTTGCCGCTGACAAAACGCAGTTCCTTCGGCTCCAGTTTGTACTTCCTGCATCCCGCTGCGATGTCGATAAGTCTGTCCGGTCTGTGAACCATATAGAAGTCTCCTCTGTCCCGCAGCAGCTTCGCTGCCAGCCTGAGAAAATCATCCAGGGTTCCGGTGGTCTCTCTTCTGGCAATGGCCTTGGCCGGATTCTTACTTTCCAGCCCACCGCCTCCGATGAAATAAGGCGGATTGGTCGTTACCACATCAAAGGTCCCGGCCAGCTCCGTTTCCATCCCAAAACAGCTGACATCACCATGAAACGGAATAATCCTCTCTTCCAAATGGTTATGGGCGATGTTTTTTTGCACCAGCCCGAAAGAATGGTCCTGCACCTCCAGACAGCCGATATAACCGGCCTTTGTCTTGTGGGACAGAATCAGAGGCACGATGCCGGTTCCCGTTCCCAGGTCCATAATGCGGCAGGAGGCCGCCTTCCGTCTGTTCACGCCCTGGGACGCGAAATCAGCCAGCAGCACCGCGTCAACACCATAGCAGAATTCCTCTGGTGCCTGATATATTCCGATATCTCCAAATCCGGTTTCATCAAAACGCAAATTCATATGCAATACGCCCTTTATTCTTTAATCAGTTCCTTCAGTTCATCAATATATTCTGCGTCAACACCGTCCAGAATATGCTTCTGCTGCTGACGCTGGCCCTTCTTCTGGCCCAGTCTTCTCACTTCTTCTTTGCCATAAGTGAAGATTTCCGTACCCAGTTTTTCCTCGCCGTTGTCATCCTTTTCACCGGTATAGAGTCTCACTCTGACCTTGCTTTCCAGGATGTTAGTGTCCACGACCTTGCCCATGCCGTCTTTGGTCTTTACCTTTTCTCCGTTGTCAGGCATGCCCTTACGCAGTTCCATGTACACGTCGTTTTCATACTTCAGGCAGCACATCAGTCTGCCGCAGATGCCGGAAATCTTCGTCGGATTCAGAGACAGGTTCTGCACCTTGGCCATTTTGATGGATACCGGCTCAAAATCAGCCAGCCAGGAGTTGCAGCAAAGGCTTCTGCCGCAGGATCCGATGCCTCCCAGCATCTTCGCTTCATCTCTCACACCAATCTGGCGCAGCTCGATACGCATCTTGAATACGCTTGCCAGATCCTTGACCAGTTCTCTGAAGTCCACTCTGCCGTCTGCCGTGAAATAGAAGATGATCTTGTTATTATCAAAGGTATATTCCACGTCAATCAGCTTCATTTCCAGGCCGTGCTTGTCTACCTTTTCCTGACACTGCGCCATGGCCTTCGCCTTCTTCTTCTCGTTTTCGTTGTGGCGGCGGATGTCTTCGTCGGTAGCCATTCTGACAATCTTCTTCAGTGGCTGTACTACATCGCCTTCCTTAATATCTGTAATCCCCATGGTTACCGTACCAAACTCCAGCCCTCTGGCAGTTTCCACAATAACAGGATCATTGATTTCAACCTGAAATTCGCCTGGATCGAAGAAGTATACCTTCCCCGCACTCTTAAATCTTACTCCAGCTACTTTTACCATGTATTTATCCTCCAATTTTCAGAATCAGATTTCTGATCGCATATTTATAGTTCACGTTGGCCAGAAGGTCGCGTCTCGCTTCCTCCACATATCCCACATTTCTGATAATCTGCTCCTTCCGGAAGGGGCTCGCCTGTCCATCCAGCAGATACTCACGAAAGAGTCTCTCCATTCCATCCAGGAACAAAAACGCCTCTTTTCTATCTTTCACATATTTTGTCAGTTTATCCTTGATATCGCAAAAATACCCATCCTTTGCCGCCATGTCCACAATCTCGCGAACCTGACTCAGATCCATATCCCTGTTATCCGTCAGGTAGTTTCCCAGACGATAAATGATACATCTGGACGTGATGGTCGGCAGCAGGTTCTCCGTATTCTCCGACAAAAGGAACAAAATCGTTCCCGCATTGGGTTCTTCCAAAGTCTTCAGCAGACGGTTCTGGGCGCGGACCGTCATGGTATCCGCATCTTCAATGATTGCGATGTTACGCATACCTCCCGTCGGCTTTCCCTTCAGCTTCTCCTGCAGCTGGGAAATCATGCTGTCCTTTACTGACAAATCGTCAGACTGGACCATATATAAGTCTTCATAGTTATCGTGATCGATTTTGCGGCAGGTCACACAAAAATCACAGCCGTATCCCGGCTCCTCAACGCAAAGAACCGCTTTGATGAAATCTTTGACAAAAGCTGTTTTGTGGATGCAGCGGTCTCCCTCAATGATGTAAGCATGAGAGATACTGCCACAGATGATACTTTTGTGTAACCGGTTCACCAAGGGCGCCAGCGCCTGATAGTCTCTTAACGACATAGCAGACCTCTGTCCTTCAGGATCCCTTCGAGATGCCCAATGATGTCATTGCGAATGGCTTCCTTCTCTCTTGCCGCATTCACTTCCACAAAACGTTCATCATAAAGCTTCGCGATTTCCTTATATCCATCATAAACTCTGTTGTGAAACTCGATGCGCTCCAGTTCAAGACGGTCCTGTACATCTGCATTGATTCTAGACTTTCCAATGCTTGGATCCAGCTCCATCAGATAGGTCACATCAGGCATACAGCCACAGACTGCATATTCGTTGATAACACGAACCGCGTCACCAAGCTCTCTGCCATATCCCTGATATGCAATGCTGGAATCGATAAAACGGTCACACACAACAACCTTCCCGGAGTCCAATGCGGGCTTAATCAGTTCCTCCACATGCTGGGCACGGGACGCCGCATAAAGCAGGGCTTCCGTCATATCACACATCTCTGCATTGTCCTTATCCAGGATAATACTTCTCAATTTTTCACCGATGGAAGTACCTCCCGGCTCTCTTGTAAAAAGACACGGAATGCCATTGGCCTCAAAGTATTCTTTCATAAACTGAATCTGTGTTGACTTACCGGACCCGTCCGGCCCCTCTATTGTAATAAAAAGTCCTCTTCTCATCACGATCTCCATGTATTACTTCTTTTTCGCAGCTTCACCACAAAGCTTCAAAAACAGATTTAACATATAAATGCCCATAGGCACACATAACAAAACGATAAAAATGATTTTCAACAAAGTCATCATGTCCTGGTACCAACTTCCTATGTGTAAAATCTATAAAAACTCATATCAATATATTATATCACAAGTCTACGGATAAAAAAAGAACGAACCACATATGTAGTTCGTTTTTACCGAAACCGGCGCCTCTGCTGTCCCGTTTCGCGCTTCCTTCTGAACTAAAAAAGCAAGCTGCTTGCACAACTTGCTTTTTAACGAAACCGGCAACACTCACTCCGTTCGTTCCTTTGGTCACATGGCTACAACCGCCATGCTCCCGACGCTGTCCCGTTTCGTACGTTCCTCTGGAACTAAAAAAGCGAGCTATTTCATAACTCGCTTTTTAACGAAACCGGCAACGTCCTGCTTTCCCAGGCAGTCCCCCGCCAAGTATCATCGGCGCTGGAGAGCTTAACTTCTGTGTTCGAGATGGGAACAGGTGTGTCCTCTCCGCTGTAGTCACCGGATTCGCTGTATTTAGTTTGAATC